>JAQBGF010000142.1:0-9508 GCA_032122615.1 Gammaproteobacteria bacterium
GGTCTCGTAGGCCAGCCGGGCAGGGACAGCCCGGCGCCAGCCTGCGTGAAGTGAGCGAAGGCCAGGGATGGCCGAAGCGAACGTCCCGTGGGAAGGTATCTGCCACATCCCGGCTCATGGCGGACATACGAAACGCTAAGGTCCGCTACACCCACAATAAGATCGGGTCGATGTACGTAACAAAGCTCCTTACTCCGAATGTGGTCGGCTCTCTTCGCGCCGGCTATGGTGCTCGCAGTTTTCGAAACGATTTGTTCGGCGGTCTGACGGCTGCCGTTGTCGCTCTGCCCCTCGCTCTTGCCTTTGGCGTCGCGTCCGGAGCAGGTCCCATTGCCGGTCTGTACGGTGCCATCGCAACCGGCTTTTTCGCGTCCCTGTTCGGCGGTACATCAGCCCAGGTCTCCGGTCCAACCGGGCCTATGACTGTCGTTATGGGCGCAGTCGTTGCGAGCCACTCGGGTAGCCTGCCAGAAGCGTTCACCATCGTAATGATTGGCGGTGTACTGCAAATGCTGTTCGGGCTTTTTCAGCTGGGGAAATACGTCACGTATACGCCTTCGTCAGTGGTATCTGGATTTATGAGCGGCGTCGGCGTAATTATCATTATTATTCAAACACTCCCGTTCCTCGGATTGTCGACATCTACTGGCGGTGTGCTCGGTACGCTGCAAGCACTATCGATGCTAGACACCGGAATGGTGAATATTCGCGCCCTTGGAATCGCCCTTGCCGCTCTGCTGCTAATCATTTATTGGCCAAATAGGATTGCCCATATCGTACCCGCACCGCTGGGGGTCCTGGTGATTGGGACGATCGTATCAGCACTGGCCATCCAAGGCTTACCGAGCATCGGTGAGGTACCATCAGCGATCCCTGAATTTGTAACGCCGGTCGTGTCGATCGACACGATTGTGCAGATGTTACATCCTGCATTCATTCTTGCCCTGTTGGGCTCAATCGACAGTTTACTAACGTCTCTGGTGGCCGATTCGGTCACCAAGACACGACACGACTCCGACAAGGAGCTCGTAGGTCAGGGCATCGGCAATATCGTTGCGGGACTACTCGGCGCCATACCGGGCGCCGGCGCGACCATGCGAACCATTGTCAATATCCGTGCGGGAGGACGAACTGCTGTATCAGGCATGTTGCATGCCATTGCACTGCTGGGACTCGCGCTCGGACTTGGCGCAGTCGTCAAGTACGTGCCAACCGCAATCTTGGCCTCGATTCTCATGAAAGTAGGATGGGACATTATCGATTGGGGCTATCTGAAGCGGGTTCGACGCGCACCGCGAGAAAAGGTCGTCGTAATGCTGGTGACGTTTGGTCTCACGGTCTTTGTAGACCTAATCACGGCGGTCGGGGTCGGCATTATCCTGGCAGGGTTCGTGAACTCGCGGTGGCTCGCCGAGGAACAACTCAAAGGCCTCAAACAGTCTGCAGATGTAGATGAACTCGATCTGACACCGGAAGAGAAAACGCTGCTGCGCACGGTCGATGGGCGCGTGCTTCTTACACTTTTGCACGGTTCCTTTTCGTATGCTTCTGCTCGAGATTTGGCACGCCGCGACACTCAGGTTAGCGCCACTCGCGATGTTGTTATCTACGATTTCTCACATGCGGGCTATATCGACCCAAGTGCCGCACTTGCTATCGATGAGATGATCGAGTTGTCAAGAAAGCACGATCGATACGTCATTGTGTCGGGACTAGGAGGCCACGCACTTAGAACGCTCAGCGGTATGGGCGTGCTCGATCGCGTTCCGCAAGCACAGCAATTCGACCACCGGAAAGACGCCATTGAGGCAGCAGTGAATCATTGCCAAAACATTGCAGCGCACGAGGATGGATAGGTAATCCCGTAATGTTCCAAGACTCAGCCGACGACTAAGCAGCACACCGCTCGTAGTAATTCAGCACCTGTGTGTGGCGAATTGCTATTTGTCGCATAGATACAGTTCGTTGCCCAGGCTTGCGGTGGTTGTCTAAGTGGCCGGAATGCCAGGGTGCGCAATGTCCTCATCCCGCTTCATCTGGTCGCGACCATCGCTAGACTTCTCGTGCCCGGCGGGCGCCCGCTCGATCGTGGCCGAGTCCGTGCTTCTCCGGCCGCCTGCGCCCCCGATCGGCGTCCCGCGCCATCTGGATCCGCTCGCACCCAACTTAGTAACTTCCGTTGGCAATCGCATTGCCGCGGGCCGTTTCGCTTGCCGATGGCGGCGTGAATAACAATTCGCCACACACACGTCACCGAACCGCTGGCGTCGCTATCTGGATCGGTGGACACGGCACATCACCAAACGAGCAATAGGCACAGCAGTCCCCTTCAATCGGGCGCAGCACTTTTCCACAATTCTTGCATTCGTAGAAGAACTGGCAGGATTCGGTCGGCATTTTTTCCTTTGACTTATGCCCGCATTCCGGGCATGTGATTGTGGAATAAGGGATAATTTTCTCCGGCGTTGCTGTCATGACTTGTCAGTCTCGATCAACGTAGCCAAGCCTTAAGTGCTCCATGATGATCTCCTTGATCAGTATGTAAGTTGCGACGTGTAACAACTTGCCCGGTCACCCGGGCACGCCCACGGCTGCGGGCTACTTAATGGCCTCCGGTAGCGTGGCATTTGCGATGGCGCCGGGTAACCGGCCAATGGACCACTCCTTGACCACCGCATAAATTGCTGGAATGACAACCAGGGTGAGGACCGTGGCCGACACCATGCCCCCAACCATCGGGGCGGCAATCCGGCGCATGACTTCCGAGCCGGTCCCGGTGCCCCACATGATTGGCAACAGGCCCGCAATTATGGCCATGACCGTCATTATCAATGGCCGCACCCGCATGACCGCGCCTTGCATGACGGCCTCGTAAAGATCCGCCCGGGTCAGGCTTTCGCCGGCAACCCGCCGCGATTCTCTGCTCGCCTCCAGCGCAAGATCGAGGTAAATCAGCATCACGACGCCGGTTTCAGCCGCCACGCCGACGAGTGCGATGAATCCCACGGCCACGGCCACACTCATGTTGTAGCCGAGCAGATACATCAGCCAGATCCCACCCACCGCCGCGAAGGGCACGGACAGCATGACGATCAACGTCTCGGTTAACCTGCGGAAATTCAGGTAGAGCAACAGGAACACCAGCAGAATCGTCAGCGGTACCACGACCACGAGCTTCTGTTTGGCGCGCTCCATGTACTCGAACTGGCCGCTCCAGGTGGCGTAGTAACCGGGTGGAAACGCAACCTGATCGCGGACCACCTTCTGCGCATCGGCCACATAGCCGCCAATATCGCGGTCGCGGATGTCGACAAAGATGTAGGCGGCGAGGAGTGCGTTCTCGGTACGTATGCCGGGCGGTGCCTTGATCAGGCTGACTCTCGCGAGCTGTCCCAGCGGGAGCATGGCCCCGCCCATGGTCGGCACAAGGATCTGCGTGGCGATTGCCTGTGGATCCTCACGAAGTTCACGCGGATAGCGCACGCTGACGCCGTAGCGCTCCAGCCCTTCCACCGTTGTGGTAACCCTCTCCCCGCCGAGGGCCGTGCCGATGACGTCCAGGAGGTCCCCCACGGGCAGGCCATACCGGGCCAGGGCCAGCCGATCCGGCTCGATGTCCAGGTAATAACCGCCCGTGACTCGCTCGGCGTAAGCACTCGTCGTGCCCGGAACGGTCTTGACGACGGCCTCGATTTCCTTCGCCAACCTCTCTATTTCGCCGAGATCCTTGCCGAAAACCTTGATGCCCACCGGAGTCCGAATGCCCGTCGAGAGCATGTCGATGCGCGCCTTGATCGGCATCGTCCACGAATTGCTCACGCCGGGCAGTTGCACGGCCGAGTCCATCTCGGCAATCAGCTTTTCCATCGTCATTCCCGGCCGCCACTCGCTCTCGGGCTTGAGATTGATCACCGTCTCGGCCATCTCAAGCGGTGCCGGGTCTGTGGCTGTGGCTGCCCGTCCTGCCTTGCCAAAAACCGACTCGACCTCCGGAAAGCTCTTCAGGATCTTGTCCTGGGTTTGCAATAACTCCGCTGACTTTGTTACCGACAGCGCCGGCAGTGTCGCCGGCATGTACAGCAGCGTGCCCTCGTTCAGTACCGGCATGAACTCACTGCCCAGGCGCATGGCCGGGTAAGCGGTTACCGCCAGCACGACCAGGGCGATGACAATCACCGCCTTCTTCCACAGCAGGACCTGTTGAATGACCGGTCGGTACACCCAGATCAGGAATCTGACGATCGGATTCCTGCTTTCGGGAGGAATGCGGCCGCGAATGAACAGCAGCATCAGTACCGGAACCAGCGTGATCGACAACAGTGCGGCACCGGCCATGGAAAACGTCTTCGTATAGGCCAGTGGCTTGAACAGCCTGCCCTCCTGGGCCTCGAGCGTGAATACAGGGAGGAATGAGACCGTAATAATCAGGAGACTGAAGAACAGTGCGGGGCCAACCTCCCGACAGGCAGCGATAATCGCCTCCGTTCGCGGTTGGTCGGGCTTGAGTCTCTCGATGTGTTTGTGCGCGTTTTCAATCATCACGATGGCCGCATCGACCATCGCGCCGATGGCAATGGCGATCCCGCCCAGGCTCATGATGTTGGAATTTAGCCCCAGAATCCGCATGGCAATGATCGCAATCAGTACGCCGATCGGGAGCATGACGATCGCCACCAGGGCACTGCGCACATGCATGAGAAAGACGATGCAGACCAGCGCGACAATTAGGCTCTCCTCAATCAGCGTGCCGCGCAGGTTCTTGATCGCCCGCTCAATCAGCGCAGAACGATCGTAGACCGTCTGCAGGGATACCCCGGACGGCAGACCGCTCGCGATGTCAGCAATCTTCGCCTTCACGTTGGCAATCACATCGAGGGCGTTCTGGCCATAGCGGGCAATAACAATGCCGGCAACGACCTCTCCCTCGCCATTCAGCTCCGCGATGCCACGGCGCTCCTCCGGGACCAGTTCGACTCGGGCAATATCGCGGATCAACACGGGCGTGCCCGCCTCGGCTTTGACGACCAGATTCTCGATATCGGTGATTCCACGCAGGTACCCGCGGCCACGGATCACGAATTCCGTCTCCGCCATCTCGATGACCCGGCCGCCGACATCACGATTACTGGCCCGGATCACATCGGAGATCCTGTTGAGCGGAATCCCGTACGCCTGCAACTTTCGTGGTTCGACGGTAACCTGATAGCTCTTGACGAACCCGCCGACGCTGGCAACTTCGGCCACCCCCGGCGCCTTGGTCAACTGATACCGGATGAACCAGTCCTGGATGGTCCGCAACTCGGCGAGGCTACGCTGAGCGCCGACAACGGCGTATTGATAAACCCAGCCCACGCCGGTGGCGTCTGGCCCAAGCGATGGCTTCACCCCCTCCGGCAGTTTGTCAGCGGCAAAGCTCAGGTACTCCAGTACGCGGGAGCGGGCCCAGTAGATGTCGGTGCCATCCTCGAAAATAATGTAGATAAATGACGCGCCAAACATCGACAAGCCGCGGACGACCTTGGAGCGCGGGACCGCCAGCATGGCGGTCGACAGGGGATACGTAATCTGATCTTCCACCACCTGGGGCGCCTGCCCGGCATATTCCGTGTAGAGGATCACCTGCACGTCGGAGAGATCGGGAATTGCATCCAGTGGCGTAGTGATGACCGAATAGACACCAGCGGCCACAATGATGAAAGTGCTTAGCAATACGAGAAAGACATTGCGCACCGACCACTCGATGATGCGGCCGAGCATCTCAGTGCCCCTGGTGAGCGGCAGGCTCTGCTACGGCGCCTTTGGTATCCGCTTGATCACCAAACGCCCCCAGGGCTGCCTTCAGGTTACTTTCAGCGTCAATCAGAAAGTTGGCACTGACCACAACGTTGTCGCCGACCTGGATTCCCTCCAGCACCTCGACGAACCCGCCAGCCTGCGGCCCCAGCCTGACCTTCCGGGGTTCGAACCGGCCCTCCCCTCGCTGCACCAGCACGACCTGCCGGGTGCCGGTGTCGAGCACGGCCGAAACCGGCACCGTCAGCACCTTCTCCGCGCTCGTCGACGCAGCGAAGTCCGCCTGGGCGTACATGGCGGGTTTCAACAGACCTGCAGCATTGTCCAGTTCGATGCGTACCGTCGCCGTGCGGGTCTCCGGCTTGATCGTCGGGTAGATGAACGTGACGCGGCCGGTGAAGACCTTGCCCGGGTAGGCGTCCACTTGGATCTCCGCCATCTGCCCCACCTGGACCATGGCCAGGTCCTGTTCGAAGATATCCGCCAGCAGCCAGACGTTCGACAGATCCGCGATCTCGAACAGGACATCCCCGGACATGAAACGCTGTCCGGCGATCGATGGTTTCTCCAGAACGACGCCGCTGACCGGTGAACGCAGCGTCACATTCTGGCGCACGGTTTGGTCCTTCTGCAGTTGCCGCAATTCGACCTCGGCAATATCCCAGTTGCGCAGCCGTTGCAGGGCGCTGTCCGCCAGATGCTGCATACGGGCCCGGGTATCCGGACTGCCGCCAGACGACGCCTCCAGTCCTCGCAAGGCAATGAGATATTCCTCCTGGGCCGTAATCAGATCGGGGCTGTAGACATCCATCAGCGGCTGACCTCTGGATACTGTCTGGCCGGTTGTGTTGATGTTTAATGTCTGAATCCAGCCCTCGAACCGGGGCGCGATCGTGTGCAGTCGCCGCTCGTCCGCCTGGACAATCGCCACCGCGTGCAGTGGCCGGACCAGCTCGCGAAGTTCGACGGCTGCGGTTTTGACACCGAGATTCTGCACTTTGTCCGGACTGATCGTGACGATCCCGCTGGCGGCATCAGCCTCATCGCCCTCGTACACCGGGGTGTAGTCCATGCCGTCAGGCATTTTCTTGGGTACGGGTGACGTGTCCGGCAACCCCATTGGATGCCGGTAATAGAGAACCTGGCGTGCGCCTGGTGCGGCTTTGGAACCAGGGATCGGCACGCCCGCTCCCATGCCTTTGGTGCCCCACCAATAACCGATGCCGGATGCCGCAATGGCAACGACAACCAGCAGTGCGGCCATGGCGGCCCGATTCACTCTCATTTGCATAGCCACATCTGCGCCTTCTATTGCTCCGATTTACCCGTCAGGAAATCAATTTCTGCAATCGCCTTGTTGTAGTTCGACACGACTGTTACGTAGCTGATCTCATAGTCGAAGAGGCTCATCTGGCTATCGAGCAGTGTGAGAAAATCCACGCGATCAACCTTGTAGGCGGCCACCGATGACTCCACCGTGAGGCGGGCCTGCGGCAGAATGCCCGTCTCGTAAACTCTTGCCGACTTGAGGCTCTGCTCAGCGGTCGCAATCTGCTGCCGCAGACCGGCCACCACCTCATTTTCCTGGGCGGCATACATCGCACTCGCCTGCCGCCGCATGGCTATCGCTTCGGCAACCTGCGGAGCCAGTTTGCTCTTGCGCCAGATCGGGAGATTGACGCCAACAGTCAGGCTCACCATGTCGTCACGGTTGAATCCATCCAGCGTGTCCTCCCGCTGACCGTAGGAGAAGCGCACGTCGAAATCCGGGTAATACTCCCGACGCGCCAGGTCCAGCGCCTTTTCGTTGCGGGCAATCAGCGTCTGCAACGCCAGCAACTGCGGGCGCTCCGCGAAGGCCGCTTCGCGGAGCGTGTCCATCGGTAGCGGTGTCTCCCGCGAGTGCAGGCCCTCCGGAACCGGAGCGACAGCAGGTGCGCCGTCATCCGCGCGACGGCCCAGCAGACGGATCAATTCGGCCTCAATGACCGGCCGCTCCTGATCCAGCCGGATCAATTCGTTATCCAGCCGCGACAACTGCGTTTGAGCCCTGAGCACGTCAGCCTGGCTACTCCGACCCACCGCGTATCGAGCCTGCGCGATGCCCAGGAACTGCTCCAGCACCTGCCTGGTTTTCTCGACCAGGTGGGTGGATTCGATGACGGTGGCGAGATCAAAGTAGGCGGCTTTGACGTCCAGCACCACCCGGTTGATCGTCTCTTGGTACGCGTAGCCGACCGCATCAGCCTCTCTGGCCGCAACCTGCCGACGCAGGTCCCGTTTACCGGGAAACGGCAACTTTTGCGACAGGCCAAGCATCTTCATGGTCATGTCCTCGCGACGGAAACTCAGCGAGGACAGCGGTGCGTTGAGCACTCCCGCTTCAAACATGGGATCTTCCAGGCTGCCAGCAGGCGACACCCGCTCCCTGGCGGCGTCGCGCGCACTGCGTGCCCCGGCGATCTCCGGATTGCTTTGCAGCGCCTCTGCCACCACAACCTCGACCGGCATGATCTGCGCTGCCGACGTAACCGCAGGAAGTCGATCAGGCGCCGTAGTGCCGGACTCTGCCCTGGCATTGGTGGCGACCAGAGCCCCGGCCAGCAGGAATGCCAGGAAGCTGACGAATAATCCGGGCCACGCGATGGCGCGGCGCTGGAATGCAGGCATGACGACTCTCCACGACGAAGTGAGAGGCGGCGCCCCCGGGGAACGCCGAACTCAGATCAGGCGGGAAGGTTCGCGGGTGGCCGGAAGGGAACGGACAGTCGCGTGGATATCGAGGGGAGTAGATAGTGACTGTCACGCGCTGTGGGAGGCGGAACCGCGAGCGACACAGCAGAATTCGCACTCACGGCGTGCCCTGCCGCACACACGGTCATGTCGGGGCACGTATCACCGCAGCAGGAGGGTGATGCCGGAGCCTCTGCTCCTTGCTGGCCATCACAGTCCATTTCCGCGACCGGTGCCGTCCCGGCAGCCCGCTCAATACGGTCGATCCGCGTGCTGACGGCCGCAATGCTCTGGATCGGGATGGCCAGCGACAGTAGCAAGTAGAGACATAGTCGGGCTGGAAGCATGTCCGAACTCTAGGCCAGAACCGTGGCGACAAGCAAGGCACCAAAGCACACGTCGTCGCGACGGGCGATCGGATTCCGGTGGCTGTGTGTGGCGAATTGCTATTTCTCGCACAGAATTAGTCAGTTGCCCAAGCTTGCCGCGCCTTCAGGCGCGGCCCGAGTAGGAGCGCCTTCAGGCGCGACTTCAGCGTCAGCGCGACGCCGGGAAGCGGTGGGTGTCTTCCAGCGGGACATTCGCTTCGGCCATCCCTGGCCTACGCTCACTTCACGCAGGCTGGCGCCGGGCTATCCTGCCCGGCTGGCCTGCGAGACCCGCTGGAAGACACCCACCGCTTCCCGGCGTCGCGCTGACGCTGAAGTCGCGCCTGAAGGCGCTCCTACTCGGGTCGCGCCTGAAGGCGCTCCTCCTCGGGCCGCGCCTGAAGGCGCGGCAAGCTTGGGCAACTGACTAATTCTGTGCGAGAAATAGCAATTCGCCACACACAGCCACCGGAATCCGATCGCCCGTCGCGGCGATCTCCTCCATGTCTTTTTTCGACAGCTTATGGTCTTTGACCAGGCTGAGGACCAGCGGCCGTGCCGATCCCTCGAAGACCTTGCCGACGAAATCGTCGACCATGCCCGCAATCACCTGG
>JAQBGF010000143.1:0-8919 GCA_032122615.1 Gammaproteobacteria bacterium
GCCCGCCTACGTGCAGCGCCAACCGGGATGAGGATCGTGTCACGCGCGTCGCGGTCGGGGAGTGCAGACGGGTAGTCGCGATTGCAGTGCAGGCCACGGCTTTCCTGCCGCGCCTGGGCGCTTAAGATGGTCAACTCGGCCACCAGCGCAAGATTGCGCAGCTCGATAAGGTCATTGGTGACCCGGAAATTCCCGTAGAACTCGGCGATTTCCTCGCGGAGCAAGTCAACACGGTGGCGTGCCCGTGCCAGCCGTTTGTTGGTCCGGAAAATACCCACGTAGTCCCACATGAAGCGTCGCAGCTCCTCCCAGTTGTGCGACACGATCACCTGCTCGTCCGGGTCGGTCACCCGGCTTTCGTCCCACGGACGGAGGTTGGTCACAGGCGCCTGTGCCGTGGCCAGCTCGGCGACAATCTTTTCGCTGGCAGCCGCCGCGAAAACCACGCACTCGAGGAGGGAATTGCTGGCCAGGCGATTTGCCCCGTGCAGTCCGGTCCACGTGCATTCGCCAACGGCAAACAGGTTCGCCAGGTCCGTAGCGGCGCCGAGATCTGTCATGACGCCGCCGCAACTGTAGTGGGCTGCCGGGACGACCGGAATGGGATCGCGGGTGATGTCGATGCCGAAGGTCTTGAGGCGCTGGGCAATGTTCGGGAAATGACGGGTGATCTCGGCCGCCGGCTTGTGGCTGATGTCGAGGTACACGCAGTCGAAGCCACCACGCTTCATCTCGGTGTCGATCGCCCGGGCGACGATATCCCGAGGCGCCAGTTCGGCGCGCGGGTCGTGTGTCTCCATGAAACGCCGCCCATCGGGCAGGCACAGGACGCCGCCTTCGCCGCGCAGGGCCTCCGAAATCAGCAGGGATTTGGCCATCGGGTGGAACAGGCAGGTGGGGTGGAACTGGACGAATTCCATGTTCGCCACCCGGCAGCCGGCTCGCCACGCCATGGCCATACCGTCGCCGGTCGAGGTGTCGGGATTGGTGGTGTACAGGTAGATTTTCGACGCGCCGCCGGTGGCCAGTACGACGGCACGGGCGGAAATCGTTTCCACGCGCCCGGTCGTCCTGTTCAGGGCATAGACGCCGACGCAACGATTAGGTCCTGACAGCTGCTGCTTGCCGCTCGTGATCAGGTCGATGCCGATTCGATCATCCAGAATCTGGATGCCGGCGTGCGCCGCGACACGGGTTTCCAGGGCCGAAATGACGGCATGGCCGGTGGCATCGTCGGCGTGCACGATCCGCCGTCGGCTGTGTCCTCCCTCGCGGGTCAGGTGAAGCGTTCCGGGCTCATTTTTGTCGGCGACAGTGAATGCCACGCCCTGGCTCTGCAGCCAGCGGATGGCGTCGGGCGCCTGGCTGGTGACGAAGTCGACCGTTGCCGGACGGCACAGCCCGGCGCCGGCCGCCACAGTGTCGGCAGCATGTCCGGCAGGGGAGTCTTCCGTTTCCATGGCAGCGGCGATACCGCCCTGGGCCCAGGCGCTGGAACTTTCGCCCGAAGGCTTCTTGCGCAGCAGCCCCACAGCGAGTCCCGCGTTGGCAAGGCGCAGGGCAACCGAGAGGCCGCCCAGGCCTCCGCCCAGCACGACCACGTCGAATGCAGCGGAAGGAGTCACGTGAGTGGAGCGGGGGACAATCAGTCGCGCGCGGCGCCGTGGCCGACGGCCAGCATGCGCTCAAGCGACTGGCGCGCCCGGTGGGCGATGTCTGCGGGCACCTCGATGACGGGGCTCATGGCCTCGAGGGCGTGGAGGATCTTCGGCAGGGTGATGCGCTGCATATGAGGGCACAGGTTGCAGGGCTGGATGAACTCAACCTCGGGGAACTCCACGGCCACGTTACTGGCCATCGAGCACTCCGTGATCATCGCCACCTGACGGGGCTTTAGCTTTCCCACGTGGTCGATCATGGCCGACGTTGAGCCCACATAGTCGGCTTCGGCGAGTACGTCCGGCGGGCATTCCGGGTGGGCCATGACGTGAATGCCGGGATGCATGCCACGGAACTCTTGTAATTCCGGGCCGGTGAATCGCTCGTGGACCTCGCACGCGCCTTCCCAGAGGATCAGCCTGACGCCGGTCAGGCCGGCAACGTACTTGCCCAGAAACTGGTCGGGAATGAAGATCACTTCATTCACACCGAGCGACTCGACCACCTGGACGGCGTTGGCAGATGTGCAGCACACGTCCGATTCTGCCTTCACGTCCGCCGAGGTGTTCACGTAGGTCACCACCGGAACGCCCGGATGGCGCAGGCGCAGGGCGCGCACATCAGCGGCCGTGATGGAGGAGGCCAGGGAACAACCGGCCTTCAGGTCGGGCAGCAGAACCGTTTTTTCGGGACTCAGGATCTTCGCCGTCTCGGCCATGAAGTGGACGCCGCCCATGACGATCGTCGTGGCATCGGTTCGGGCCCCGAACTGGGCCAGGCCGAGTGAATCGCCGCTGAAGTCGGCAACCCCGTGAAAAATCTCCGGGCTCATGTAGTTGTGGACCAGGATGATGGCCTGGCGCTGCGTCTTCAGCCGGTTGATGGCGGCGATCAGCGGGGCGTGCACCGGCCACTCGACATCGGGGATAACGTGCCGGACGCGTTGATACAAATCGCGGGTTTCCCGTTCAATTTCAGGGGTAAAGGCCAGGTTTGTGGTCGGAACGTTCATGTGTGGCGCGGTCTGGGATCCGGGAGGGCCAGTATAAGGCAGCACCTCTCACCGTTGGTCGCCCATCGTTTCTGGGAGCGCGATCACGCTTGGCAGCCGCCAAAACCACCAAACTTTCAGCGGGTTAAGTGACGCGCAGAGGCGCGGTATTCGCTATGTCTGCAGCCGACGGGAAAGATCAGTTACTGGGTGACCACGCGGCACTGTTGCGGGCGTTTCTGCCGCAGGTGCGTGGCATTGAGTGTTACGGGCATGACGGCAGCAGCATCTGGTGCGAGCAGCCGGATCCGCCGATTCGCCTGAGTTCAGCCTACAACTCAGCGCTGGCGGCGATCCACACCGGCCATGGTGGAGGTGCTGTGCGCGTGGAACTGGACGGTGCGGTTGCCTACCTGCTGGCGCTGCGGAACGAAAAGGCCGAGCCACTGGGTGCTGTGGCCATTCTGATGGCCACCGAGGCGGCCACGCTTGCAGCACAAGCCTGTGCCGAACGGGTCCGGCCGGCTACGCGCACGCTGGAGCGCGAGCTCTGCCTGCGAGTGCGGTTACTGGAGAGCTACCGCAAGCTGAACGTGCAGGCGGCTGAGGAACGGCTGCTGCACGAAGTGGAGCACGCCGTGCAGGGGTCGCCGGACTGCGAGGCGATGCTCAATCATATTCTCGGCGCGTGCCGGCACTACCTGCAGATCCAGTCCGCGGCGCTGCTGATTCCCGACAAGAACGTCGCTATCGTGCTGGGCGAAAAATTCTCCCGGACAGAGCTGGAAATGCTGCTGGAGAATCAAGCTGAAGGGAGGGAAGCGGGCGACGGCGACCTGTACTCCGCACCGATACTGGGTGCAGATCGAGCCGTCATCGGCGTACTGGCCCTGGCGGGCTGGAACAGTGGCGATTTCAGCGCACGCCGCCGGGCGCGCGTGGGGCGCTACCTGGCGACACATATTGCCACCGTGCTTGAACGGGCCTACGACGGACTCACCGGGCTGACTACGTGGGCCGCGTTTGAAAAGCTGATGCGGGCGTCAGTTGCCACGTGTGCCGGGACACCACCGACACTCATGTACTTCGATATCGATCGCCTGCAGCTGGGCAACGACACACTGGGACGGCAGGGCGGGGACCAGGTGCTGGCGAAGTTTGCGGCTATCCTGCGCGAGGAGCTCGCGGAGCATACGGTTACCCGCGTGGTCAGCGATCACTTCGCTGCGCAGCTGACGGATACAAGCCTGGAGGCCGCTCGCGAGATTGGTGAGAGGATTGCAGGTCGGTTCCGGCAGCTGGAATTCGGGCACGGGGATCGGAGCTTTCGCGCGTCAGTCAGTATCGGCATCGCACCTGCCGCGGATGACGGCGACGCGAACGCCGAAGGCGGCGGCCCGCTGGTGACGGCACAGGTCGCCTGCGCCGCGGCCAAGGATCGGGGGCGGGGTCGGGTGGAGGTCTACCAGCCCGAGGATCTTTCCATCGTCCAGCGCTTCGACGATATCCAGCTGGTTGGCTACATTCGCAATGCCATTGACCAGGGGCGCCTCGCCCTGCTCGGGCAGCCCATCGTTGCGGTAAAGCCTGCCGGACCCGCGACCCACCGCTACTTTGAAGTCCTGGTGCGCATGCTCGACGATGACGAGAGTCACATCTCACCCTCGGATTTCCTCTCGGCCGCTGAACGCTACCAGTTGATGGAGGACCTGGATCGATGGGTAGTCAAAAATACGCTGGAACTGCTCGCGCGGAATCTGTCGGGACTCAAGGCATCGCGGACCCGCTTTGCCATTAACCTGTCCGGGCAGAGTCTCGGCAGCGAAGCGTTTCTGCCGTTCGTTCAGCAGCAGCTGGAGAGTACCCGGGTGCCGCCCGAGCTGGTCTGCTTTGAAATCACCGAGACCGTGGCGGTCGCCAACCTGCAGCGTGCCCAGGCCTTTATGCACGCCATGCGCAAGATCGGCTGCCGCTTCTCTCTCGACGACTTTGGCACGGGCCTCAGTTCCTTTGCATACCTGAAACTGTTCCCGGTCGATACCCTGAAAATCGACGGCAGCTTTATTCGTGATTTGCCGACCAACGTGGTGTCGCAATCCGTCGTAGCTGCCATCTCCGAAGTCGCAAGGGTGATGCAACTGGAAACGGTGGCCGAGTTCGTCCAGGACGACGCGACCCTGGACTTGCTGTCGAAGCTTGGCATTACCTGGGGCCAGGGTTACCTGCTCGGAGAGCCGACGCTGCTGGCGGATCACATCAGTGGATTGAAATCCCGGTCACTGGATGCCGGCTCGGACCACTCTGCCGAGAAGCGCAACCGCTGAATCTGGCGACGGCCGGCGTGCCGATGGATAATCCGGACTGTTCCGGATATCGGTAATGCCCCCATGCACCACCATTCACTCGCCCTCATCCTGCTTGGCAGCCTGTTGGCCGGGACCACTGCTGCGGTTCCCACGCGTGACCAACTCGTCGCCGCGGATTACCAGAAGGGCCGCACGGCGTTTCAGCAGCGCTGCAGCGCCTGTCACACGCTCGCCGAAGGTGGCAGCAATCTCGTCGGCCCCAATCTCTGGAGCCTGATCGGTCGGAAGGCGGGTGCCGCCCCCGGCTTCGCATCGTCCGAAGCTCTGGAGGCCGCGGGGTTCCAGTGGGACGTGGCCCGCGTCTGGGAATTTATGGCAGGTCCGGACCAGCTGATACCCGGCAATCGCATGATGATTCCCGAACCCGTGCCGGAAGCAGACCGCACGGCGCTGGTGTCTTTCCTGCTGCAGGAAACCGGTGCGGCCGACTGGCCAAGGCCCGCAGCGGCGATGGTTGAGGAACGCACTGACCGCGCCCGGCCACTCGAGGAGCGCTACCCGAGTTTCTACCAGCACCTCATGACCAACACCACACGCTACCGGATGGAGACGCCTTCAGGTGAGCGGCGCTTTGACGTTTACTTCAATGGCGACGGCTCGGTGTCGGCCAGCGAGCCGTCGATGCGCGGCTTCTGGAACACGGTAGAGCGCAAGGGCATGGAGTTCTTCTGCTACGCGCTTGACGGCATTGCCGGCAAGCCCTCGCAGCTCGTCGAGTGCTTCCCGATCGCCGCGATGGCGATCCCGCGCTTCGCGGAGCAACTGTGGACCTCAACGCCCACGGAGGGCGTGATCCTGCACGGCGGTATCGTGGCCGGCCGGCCCTGACCCCCATGTAGGAGCGCCTTCAGGCGCGATCGATGCTGGTCGCGCCTGAAGGCGCTCCTACGGGGGCAGTTCCACAGGTTCAACCTGCCGCAGGGCGACGAGTCGCTGGCGTACCGCCGGACGGGGTACCTGTTCGACGCCGTGTTCGTAAGCGACCACCTGCAGGGTTTTCGCAAAAACTGAGAGCAGCTCGCCCGGGGCCAGCAGGAAGTCGGGATTGCGGGGCCGGCCGAAGCGCTCGTTGCCAGCGGCAAAGGTTTCCATGATCAACAGGCCACCAGGCGCAAGGGTGGCCGGCAGTACCTTGAAGTGCGGCCGGTGCAGGTAATTGGTGACCACAATGCCGGCGAAGCTCGCTGGCCCGAACGGCCACTCGCCCGTCTCGAGGTCCGTCTGCACGACCTCGATGCCGGGCTCCCTGATTAAATCAGCCAGACCGCGGACGTCGATATCAACGGCGGTGACCGGGTGTCCGCGACTGGCTAAAAAGCGCGTGTGCCGGCCGTCGCCGCACGCCAGGTCCAAGACCCGACCGTCAGCGGGGATCAGTCCCGCAAAGCGGGTAACCCAGGCGGACGGTTGGCGAACCGGAAGGTCCGGGCGATCAAAGCTGGGCATCGTGGTGAACTTTGTTAGCTACGGAGCTGAACAGGCGGGTGAAAAAAAGACCCCGCCATTCGGCGGGGTCTTTCGGTACGTCACGTCCGGCTAACAGCCTACGCGCGACGACGACGCCGCAACAGTGGCAAGGCACCGAGGAACGCCAGGCTCCACGGGTCCACCGCACTGCCGCCGCCGGGCAGCTTCAGGTCGTCGGAGACCTGATTGACCGTGATGGTGAGCGCGCCGGTGTCCGTATCGCCATTGCCGTCGGTAATTGTCACCACGCAACTGTCGGAGCCGAAATAGCCGGCGGCCGGGGTGTACGTAACTGACGTTCCCGTGAGGTTGCAAGTGCCGTTCGCCGCCTGGGTGCTGACGGCCAGCGTGTGCTGTGCCACAGAGCCGTTGCCCGGGGTGATGCCGAGGGACAGTGCTGAACTTGCCCGGTCCTGATCCGTCGTGATCGTGCCGTCGGACAACGCCGGGTTGACGTCGTCGATCGTCACTGTGATCACGCCCGAATCGGTGTCGCTGTCGGCGTCGGTGATCGAGTAGTTGATCGTGTCGGTACCGACAAAGAACGTGGTGGCCGGTGTGAACGTAATCGTAGTGCCGGTTACCGCCGCAGTGCCGTTCGCCGCCAGGGGCGCGACAATCGCCACGACGCTGGGCGCGTTACCCGCCACGTATCCAGGCAGGTTCGCAACGATGACGTTGCCTGCGGTCCCGGCACCGGGCGCCGCGCCCTGGGTCGAGATGCTGATGCTGCCATCCGGAGCCACGGGCAGGGCGTTGGCTGCCACCGTGATCGTAATCGTGCCCTGGTCGGAGTCGACGCCGTCTGTGGCTTGGTAGACGATCGTCTGAGTGCCGGCGGCCGAGCCGGTGGCGTTGTAGTTGATCGTCTGGTTGACGTTAACACTGGCCGTGCCTTGCGCGGGCGGCGTCACGATCGAGACAGTCACGGCACCGGCGAAGTTGACACTGTTGGTCACCGTATCGAGTGTGTTGACCGTGCTGCCCTGGAGCACACTGGCGGCGAAATCCTGCGCGTTGGCGTCCGAGCTGGCGGTCATGCCGGTGAACGAGATCGATCCCATCTGGGCGGAATTGTCGTAGAGGTGCGGCGGTGCGCCGAGGGTGATGATGTACTCCTCGGTCCAGAGCACGGTGGCTGAGGTGATCTGACCAGCACCGTCGGTCGAGATCTTCATGATCATGTTGTCGAATCCCGCGTTCTCCACGGTCCCGCCCCAGGTAATCTGGTTGACCACGCAGTCGTCCTGGGCGCCGTTATTGTGTTCGCAGGAGTAGCCGGTGAACGTGGCTGCCGACGTCGCTCCCACATTGCCGGTGGGTATGACGGGCGCGGGATTGGTGGCGACGAAGGCGGGGTCGCCCATGCGCCCGGACCGCTCAATGCCGATCTGGCCGGCCACCTGGTCTGGCCAGAAGGGGGCATCTAACTGACCGGTGAGCGTGTTGGACGTAGGGAAACAGTCGAGGACGTCGTAGCGGAAGCACAAGATAGTCGGGAAGCCACGGGTACCCACCACGTAGTCGACGCCGCCGCTCCCGTTGGCGACGGTGGCAGTCGGGTTAACCGCGGTGTCCGCGATCACATGGTCCATGGTCGCCCAGCGCTCGACGGCGCGGGTGAACTGGCCGGTGGAGTAATTGCGCGCCATGGAGCCAATGCTGAACGTGCCGCCGATGATGTCGTCGGTGGGGTCGGCTGGCGTGCCGTTGTCATCGATGGTGATCTCGCCGGAAATCGGGGCGGCCAGCTTGCCGTCGTCCACCGCGAGAATGAAGCTGGAGGGGCTGGGATCACCCGTAGGAGTATTGCCACCAAACGTGGGCACGTAGGCGGGCTTGTCTTTCACGCCGTCGATGGCGTAGTGCCCGCCACCAAAATTAGGACCCTGCCAAACGCCGCTGGCGGCGTTCGGGCGGTTGCGGCCATACGTGCAATCGGTGGCGAAGAGCGCGAAGATGACCTGCGTGCAAGACTGCTCGTTCGCGCCGAAGGCGCCATCGATGACATACGTGGTCGCGGCGGCACTGGCTTGCAGTGACACACCCAGTACGCACGCGGCGAACACGCCCGCAGCTGCTAGCTTTCTCATTGCGACAATCCTCCAAAATTACACGGGCGCCTTGTCCTGGAATATGGCCCGGGACACGGCGGTATCTAACAAAGCGGCCTGGTTGCCCATTCTTCCCCGAACCAGCACGGTTTCCCTGCAGGCCAGAAGTCAGGCCCCGGGAAATCATCAGGCGCGATGCGAAGAGCAAGACCCAGGGCCGGAAACCTCCCCCCAGAGGGTGGCGGGTATGCCTTATTAGTAGTGGCCGTAACCCTACCGCGCCCCGGGAACGGAGGCAAGACAGACGCGGGTTCGTCCGCGTGTTAGTCAGGGTGGACAGGTCGTCGCGAATCTTCATCAAGGCAATTGGATTGCATCGATG
>JAQBGF010000144.1:0-11381 GCA_032122615.1 Gammaproteobacteria bacterium
CGTGACCGACAGCGGCAACGGCACTTTCCTCTCCATGGAGCACCTGCGCCTCGACGGGACGAATCGCTTCCTCGGCCCCATCGACTTCTCCTGCATGGGCTACTGCGTCCCGGCGGCGATCGGCGCGAAGCTCACGAACCCGGACCAGGACGTGATTGGCCTTGCCGGCGATGGCGCGCTCCTGATGACAGGTCTGGAGATGATGACAGCCGCGCACTACTCGATCGCACCGATAATTATCGTCCTGCGCGATGGCGAGCTCGGCCAGATTGCCCAGTTCCAGCGCATGACGCTCGCCAAGGCGCCACTCACGGCACTGCCTGCATACTCGGTGCAGCAGCTGGCGAAGACCGTCGGCGCCGAATTCGTCTCCATCGAGAACGACGCGCAGATTGAAACTGGCCTCGGCCAGGCCTTCGATCTGGCGCGCGCGGGTCAGCCGGTCATGGTCGACTGCGCGATCGATTACTCGCGCAAGACCTACTTCACGAAGGGCGCGGTCGCAACGAACTTCTGGCGGCTTTCCTTTGGCGAGCGCCTGCGGAAGATTGCGCGCTTCGCGGGGCGAAATATCGCGGCAGTTTTCCAGGGTACGCGCGATGGCTGACGCGCGCGCAACGCCGCGCTGATCCCCACGACGTCAGCTGTCTTTGCTCCGGCCCCGTTTCCGCCGTGGACGGGCCGTCTCCGCGTCGGCCGCGCCCGGCAGCGTCATTTTTTCGAGCATGGACCGCATGAGCGACACGATGGCCGCCGCCTTCGCGACGTCCGTGGCGGCAAAGTGGCGCGACACCCCGCGCAGCCTCTTCTGGACTTCCCTGCGGTGCTCCCGCATCCAGCGGCGGCCCTCCGCCGTAATCGTCATGAGCGGCGCGCGGCGATCGGCCGGGTTCGGCTCAAGCGTGATCCACTTCTCGCGGATCGGCGTCACAGCGATCTTCTGGATGTACTGGCGCGAGACCGAGCGCCGGCGGGCAAGGCTGGACATCGTCATGGGGCCCTCCCTCGCGAGCACCTGCAGTAGCTCCCAGCCCCCGCTTCCCAGGTCGGAGAACGGCCCCTGGCCCGTGGCGCGCATATCGTAGAAGGTCTGCGTGATCTCCCTCATCAGGGTCTCAAGTTCCCGGATACAGGAATCGCCCACGTCTTCTGATTTTTTTACCGTGACCATTTGCCCAAATTACAAGGACTTACGCTTTATGACAACCCCTATTGACAATCCCTGCCATTCATGGACAATGACAACCAAGGTTGTCGTTTCGGCGAAAAGAGAAGCGGCGAAGCGAACCCGGCACCGGGTCACTGTGTGTGGCAGGGATGCTGCTTGAAAGGAAGGCGATGCTGCTTGAAAGGAAGGCACAAAGGAGGTGGTAATCATGAACAGCTATTTCGAATTCAATGGGACGGCTATCTTCGAGGGCGTGGTGGCAGGTGCGGTGCTACTGGTACTGAATGCCATCGGCCACTATGGGTTCGAAGCGCCGGCAATCCCGTTTGTCCACGGACTGGCGATTCTCCTTGCGGTCATCGTGGCCGCGCGGCGGTCCTTCAGGCGTCCGGACGACGACCCCCACTACGGGTCGTGACGCCCTACTCGACTGCCGACAGGGGCCGCGCCACGTCTTCGAGAGGTCGCCGCTCTGCCGCGATTCCCCATACCGCCTGGACGAGGCCGCCCAGGATCATCAGCGCCGCACCCAGCAGGTAGCCCAGGAACACGTTGGTTCGCGAACCGCTCCCGATCAGGGCGCCAAACAGCAGGGGGGCAGCGACGCCGCCCAGCCCTGTGCCTGCCGCGTAAAACACGGCGATGGCGAGCGCGCGGATTTCCAGCGGAAAATTCTCGCTGATGGTCAGGTACGCGGAACTCGCCGCGGCAGACGCAAAGAAGAAGGTCACCGTCCAGGCCAACGTCAGCATCGCACTGGTCAGAACATCCTGATGGAACAGGTAGCCGGTCACTGTCAGCAGTACGCCCGACAGGATGTAGGTCATGGAGATCATCCGGCGGCGGCCTACGGTGTCGAAGAACCGACCAAGCACCACGGGGCCGAGAAAGTTACCCAGCGCGAACGGCAGAATGTGCCATCCCACGTCATCGGCCGGTACGCCGTAGAAGTCGGTCAGCACCAGGGCGTAGGTGAAGAAGATCGCATTGTAGAAGAAGGCCTGGGCGACCATCAGGCAGAGGCCGACCAGGGTCCGGGAGCGATAGTCCCGCAGCAACACGCGGGCGACTTCCAGGAAATTGACATGGCCCCGGGCGCGAATCCGCATACGGTGGAGCTTCCCGGTGGAGAGGCGCGTGCCGGCGGCGTGGAACCGGCCCTCGATGTCGCCCACCACGCGCGCGGCTTCGGCCGGCCTGCCATGGGTGAGCAGCCAACGCGGGCTCTCGGGAATCCACCGGCGCATGAACAGTATGGGAATGGCCAGGGCGCCGCCGATCAGGAAACACAGGCGCCATCCCAGGTCAGCGCCCGTCAGGGCGGGATCCAGAAGCACGAGCGATCCGGCCGCACCGAGCGCCGCCCCTACCCAGAAAGAACCATTGATCACCAGGTCGACCCAGCCCCGCACCCTGGCCGGCATGAACTCCTGGATGGTGGAGTTGATCGCCGTGTATTCCCCGCCAATCCCCGCTCCGGTAAGAAAGCGGAATAACGCGAAGCTCCACAGGTCCCAGCTGAGTCCCGTCGCGGCCGACGCGAGCAGATAGAGCATCAGTGTGATGAAGAACAGGCGCCGGCGGCCCCAGCGATCCGTGAGCCAGCCGAAGCCGAGCGCGCCCAGCACGGCTCCGGCGAGGTAGGCTGAGCTGGAGAGGCCAACGTCGGCTGCCGTCAGCTGCAGCGCGGGACTTTCCCGCAACGCGCCCGCCACGGAGCCGGCGAGAGTGACTTCGAGTCCGTCCAGTATCCAGGTCACGCCGAGGGCACAAACCACCAGCGTGTGAAAGCGCCCCCACGGCAGGGCGTCGAGGCGGGCAGGCACGTCGGTCTCGGTGATTTCAGCGCTTCCCGTCATCAACCTGTAGCAGGGCCGCATGCGCCGCGGCCAGGCGGGCGATCGGGATCCGGAACGGCGAGCAACTGACGTAGTTCAAACCGGCCCGATGACAGAACGCGATGCTCTTCGGGTCTCCGCCGTGCTCACCACACAACCCGATCTCCAGATCCGGCCGGGTCTCGCGCCCCAGTTTCACCGCCAGCTTCATCAGCTTGCCCACGCCGGTTTCGTCGATGGAGGTAAAGGGGTTCTCGGGGAGGATGCCTTTGGCGAGGTATTCCAGCAAAAAGCCGGTCTCGGCGTCGTCACGGGAAATTCCGAAGGTCGTCTGGGTCAGATCGTTGGTGCCGAACGAGAAGAACTCGGCGAATTCGGCAATCCGGTCCGCAGTCAGGGCGGCCCGCGGAATTTCGATCATCGTCCCGAACTGATACCGGACGGTCATGCGCTTCTCGGCCATGACCTTGCCGGCCTCATCCTTGAGGATGGCTTCCTCGATCTTGAGCTCGTTGTTGTGGACGGTCAGTGGAATCATGATTTTCGGGTGGACCTTGATGCCCTTCCGGGCGCACTGGCACGCCGCCTCGAAAATGGCCCGTACCTGCATCCTGATCAGTGCGGGCAGATGAATGCCGAGCCGCACGCCGCGCAGTCCGAGCATCGGATTCTGCTCGCGCATACCTTCCACGGCCGTGAGCATCTTCTGCTTGTGTGCCAGCGCCACGCTCGCCTTGGCGACTTCGGTTTCGTAGCTTCCCAGGCGCGTCGCCAGTTCCGTGACTGACTGCACCTGCTCATCGTGGCTGGGCACGCCTGCGCCAAGAACCGGGAACTGCCCGCTGCGGATGGCGTCTATCTCGGTCAGCATGCTCTTGCTGTCCGTGATCCGTTCCCTGAGGGCCACCATGCGATCCTTGAGATCCGCCAGATGGGTCTCCAGTTCGGCCACGCTGCGCAACAGTTCGTCGTGGTCCGGCAGGAACTCGTGCAGCGGCGGATCGATCAGCCGGATCGTCACCGGCAACCCGTCCATCGCGCGGAACAGCCCGGCGAAGTCCGCGCGCTGAAATGGCAGCAGCTTCGCCAGCGGCTCGGCCCGCTCCTCATCGTTCGCGGCCAGGATCATCCGCTGCACGTAAGGCAGCCGCTCGGTCTGAAAGAACATGTGCTCCGTGCGGCACAGGCCGATGCCTTCAGCGCCGTAGGCCCGGGCACGCTTTGCATCGAGGGGGTAATCGGCATTGGCCCACACGCCCAGGCTGCGGACATCGTCCGCCCACTTCAGCAGCTTCAGCAGATACGGATCCTTGAAATCCGGCACGACGGTTTTCAGCTCCCCGACGAACAGCTCGCCGGTGGTGCCGTCGATGGAGACCAGTTCACCCTCGCGAAATTCGCGGTTGCCAACCCGGAAGGATCGGGCCTCGGCATTGATGTCCAGGGACGCGACGCCCACCACCGCGGGTTTGCCGAACTGACGCGCGACCAGCGCCGCGTGGCTGGTGCGACCGCCGTGGCTGGTCAGGATGCCGCGTGCCGCCAGCAGTCCATGGACGTCATCCGGTTTCGTTTCCCGGCGCACCATGATCACGGCTTTCTTTTCCCTGGCGCCCCACCGCTCCGCCGTATCGGCATCGAAGGCCAGCACGCCGCTGGCGGCGCCGGGGGAAACATTCAGGCCGGTGGCCAGGCGGTCGCCGCGCGCCGCCGCCGCCTTCTTGTCCTTCGGGTCGAACTGCGGATGGAGGAAGTAGTCGACGTTCTCGGGAGTGACCCGCAACAGCGCTTCGTTCCGGCTGATCAGCTTCTCCTCCGCGAAATTCACCGCAATCCGCACAGCGGCCTGGGCGGTGCGCTTGGCGTCCCGGGTCTGGAGGATCCAGAGTCGGCCGCGCTCGATGGTGAACTCCACGTCCTGGGTTTCTCGGTAGTGTTTCTCCAGATTTTTGCAGATGCGGTCGAATTGCGCGTAGATCCGCGGCATCCGGCGCTTGAGGGCGGCGATGCGCTCGGTGGCACGAATACCCGAGACCACATCCTCGCCCTGGGCGTTGATGAGGAAGTCGCCTTCGATCTCCTTCTTGCCGGTGGTGACGTTGCGCGTCGTGACGACGCCGGTGCCGGAGTCCCGGCCCATGTTGCCGAACACCATGGTCACGATGTTCACCGCCGTGCCCAGGTCATGGGCGATGCCTGCAGCGTTGCGATAATCCACCGCGCGTTTGCCGTTCCAGGACTTGAACACAGCCTCCACCGCCAGCTTCAGCTGCTCTGCCGGATCTTCGGGAAATTCACGCCCCGACAAGCGCTTCACGATGGCCTTGAATTCCTGAGTGATGGCAGTGAGATCCTCCGCGCTGAGCTCGGCATCGTTATCGACGCCCCTTTTCGCCCGGTAGTCGGCCAGCAACGCCTCGAAGGGTTCGTCTGGTACGTCGAGCACGACGGCACCGAACATCTGCACCAGCCGCCGGTAGGCGTCATAGGCAAAGCGCGGATCGCCCGACAGCTCGGCCAATCCCTCAACGACCTTATCGTTCAGGCCGATGTTGAGCACCGTATCCATCATGCCCGGCATGGAGAACCTGGCACCGCTACGGCACGACACCAGCAGCGGGTTCTGCGGATCGCCGAGCGTCTTGCCCGTCAGCTTTTCCAGTCGGTGCAAGGCGGTCGCCGCCTGCGCCCACATGCCACGCGGGAAACCACCGGCCGCGAGGTAGGCGTTGCAGGCCGCCGTGGTGACGATGAACCCGTGAGGCACTGGCACCCCGATGCGGGTCATCTCCGCCAGATTGGCGCCCTTGCCGCCGAGCAGATCGCGCATTTTCGCGCTGCCCTCGGAAAACTGGTAAACCCACTTGGTGGGACGGCGCGCAGGTTTCGCCGCAACGGATCGGGATTTTTGCTTTGCTTTTGCCATGCAGATCTCAACGTCTCGCCAGGAAAAGTAACCCGATTGAAGTATAGACCCCGCGAGGCGGCGCGGTGCCGAGGCCGGTCGTTCGATCGGTAGCCGTCCCTCTATTCGTTCGTCGCCGAACCCGTTACCGTGCCCCGTCAGGCGGAGAGGACACGGGCATGCTACGAATGATGATCACCACGATTGCTGGCCTGTGCGCCGGCCTGTTCCTTGCGGGCGCCGGTGTGGCCGACGGCCAGGAGCGAACCGGACAACCACAGGCGGAAGCGCCGCCTCAGGTACTGATCCGGAACGTGCGCGTCTGGGACGGCATCAGCGACCAGGCGGTGGCGGGCTTAAGCGTGCTGGTCGAGGGCCGGCTGATCCGCAAGATCAGCGAGCAACCGGAATCCCGGCCCGACGCCACGGTGATCGATGGCGGCGGCCGCGTGCTGATTCCCGGCATCATCGACGCCCACACCCACCTGGCGCTGCCGGCGCCGCCGAACGAGCTGTCCCGCGAGGATCCCGGCTACGTGGGCGCCTTGTCGGTCAAGGCGGCCGAGATCGTGCTGATGCACGGCTGGACCACGGTGCGCGATATCGGCGGTCCGTCACAGGGCCTCGCCCGCGCCATCGACGAGGGCATTGTTGACGGCCCGCGCGTCTACACCTCCGCCGCGTTCATCTCCCAGACCAGCGGCCACGGGGACTTTCGCGAACTGACGGCGCCGCATCCGAATGCCGGCGGCGCGCCGGACGCGTTTGCCCAACGCTATACGCAGCTCGCCGACGGCCCAGCCGAAGTGCGCCGCGCCGTGCGTGAATCACTGCGCCAGGGCGCGACCGCGATCAAGTTGATGGCCGGCGGCGGGATCTCGTCGAAGTACGATCCCATTGATACCACGCAGTTCAGCGTCGAGGAAATGCGCGCCGCGGTTGAATCCGCTGCCGACTGGGGAACCTACGTCGCCGTGCATGCCTACACCGATGCCGCGGTCAATCGCGCGCTGGATGCCGGCGTCAAGGTCATCGAGCACGGGCACCTGCTATCGGAAGCCACCCTGAAGCGCCTGAAGGCCGATGGCGCGTACCTCTCCTCGCAGTCGTTCGGCGCTGCGCGGCGTTACATCGGCGGCATGGACACCGAGCGCGGCCGCAAAGGCGCAATGGTGATGGACGGCGTCGACCATTTGATGAATACGGCAAAGAAACTCGGCATCCCGGTCGCTTTCGGAACCGACGCTTTCGGTTCGCTGCGCGCCTACGAAATCGGCCCCGCCGAGTTTGGCTATCGCCTGCGCTGGTTCAATTCGCTGGAGATCCTGAAACAGGCGACCAGCGTCAATGCCAGGCTGCTGGCCCTGACCGGCCCGCGCAACCCGTACCGCGAAGGCCCGCTCGGCGTGATCCAGGAAGGCGCGTACGCGGACCTGCTGATTGTTGATGGCGACCCGCTTGCCGACGTGCGCGTCCTCGAGGACTTCGCCAGGAACATCCGTCTGATCATGAAAGACGGGCGGATCTACAAGCAGACGCTTTGAGAGCAGAAAGCGGGCGCTACCCTTTGCCGGCAAACTCGCGCACGGCGTCGTAAAGCACGTTGACGCCCCACCGGAGCCCCTCAACGGGGATGCGCTCATTGTGCCCGTGAAAGAGCTCGGCAAAGGTTGTCCCGTCGTTCGGAAATCGCGTCGGCATGAAGCCATAGCACTGCGTCCCGAGGCGCGACCAGTTCTGGGCATCGGTCTGGCCCGGCGCCAGAGACGGCACGGGGCGCGCGGTGGGCTCGTGGCGCACCAGCGTGCGCACCAGCACGTCCCACAGCGGCGTGTCCATGCTGGACTCGCAGGGCAGCGTGCTCCGGAGAACTTCGATATCGACGTCCTCCCCGACGACCGCGCGAATCTCCGCGATAAGGTCTGCCGCCGTTTGCTGCGGGAGAATGCGCCCGTCGAGGTGGACCTCGGCAACACCCGGAATCACGTTGACGCTCGCCCCGGCGGCCAGCATCGTCGGCACGGCGGTATTGGCCAGCGCGGCCGCCAGCACGTTGACCAATCCGCGATCGGGAAGCCGCTTGAGTACATAGCGTGCAACGCTCGGGATATACAGGCGCCGGAGCAGTTGCGACCAGGGAAATCCCTGCGTATCGGCCATGCCGGCAAGGAACCGTGTCACGACGGCGGTGCGATGCTGCGGAAGTGATCCACGCCCAAGACGTTCCACGGCCCGCGCCAGTGCGATCACGGCGTTGTCTGCCCGCGGCATGGAACCATGGCCCGCGCTGCCGTGGGTTCGCATCCTGATCCAGACTGCGCCCTTCTCGGCAACCTGGATCGGATAGATGGTGGCCCCGCCAACGTGCACCGTGAAAGCGCCCGCCTCGCCAAGAGCGTACTCGGCGCGCACCAGGTCAGGGTGGTGGTCGACAAGAAATTTCGACCCCATTTCGCAGCCCGCTTCCTCGTCGGCCACGCCGGCGAATATCACATCGCGATCGAGCTGCACTTTCTCCCGCTTAAGCTTCATCACGACGAGCGCCGACATCACCGCCATCTGTTTCATGTCGATGGCGCCTCGCCCCCAGAGGTACCCGTCGTGAATTTCCCCGCCAAACGGCTCGTGCTTCCACATCGCACGCTCCACGGGCACAACGTCCGTGTGCGCCGCGAGAAGCAGGGGCGGTTTTGCGCCGCTGCCTTTCACCCGCGCGACGACGTTCATGCGGCGCGGGTCGGCACCGACGAGCTTTGGCGCCAGACCCGCGGCAGAGAGCATGGACGCCAGATATTCGGCCGCGGGCGTTTCGTTTCCCGGCGGATTCGTGGTGTCGATCCGGATTAATTCCGCCAGGTGCCTGACCGCGCTGTCGGAGAGTGCGGAATCAGTCGGAGCGGCGACAAGCATGGCAGGTATTGACCCCATGAGTTTATGATAGTGTGAAAATTCGCTGCGAGGAGAATATTAATAATGACCACCTCAACCGAACCCATGGTCCGCGCTGACGGCACCTACCCCACTGTCGATCTGCGCCAGGACGCCATCATGGCGGCCGTGATCCAGACCCGCGTGAACGGCGTAAACGGCGCCAATCCCGGTCCTGACCTGCGCCGCAACCTGGACTATTTCCTGGAGTGCATCGACATCGCCCAGGGCTACGGCGGGCGCAGCGACCTGCTGCTGTTCCATGAATTTCCGATTACCGGCTTCTCGGTGTGGACGCGCGAGGAACACTACCGGCTGGCCATTGAGGTGCCCGGCCCTGAAATAGAGGAAGTGGCGAAGAAGGCCAAACAGCACAACTGCTACATCGTCTTCGGCACCTATGCCCGCGATGAGAAGGACTGGAAGGGGCACATCCTGCACCTGATGGTCATGGTCAAGCCCGACGGCAGCGTCGTGAAGCACTGGAAACAACGCAGCGTGCGCGGGATGTTTCCCGGCACGGAGGCGTACAGCTCGACGATCTACGACGTTTACGACCGGTTTGTCGAGATGTACGGGCTCGATGCCGTCATTCCCGTGGAACGCACCGACATCGGCAACATCGCGATGTCGGCCGTGCAGTTCGAGCCGGAACTGTTCCGTTGCATGGCGTTCAAGGGCGCGGAAATCATCTGTCGCGTCGCCACCGGCGGCTTCGAGGCCGACGATATGCGGATGACTTCCTACCACAACAGCGTCTACACGATGATCTGCAACAACTCGGTGAGCACGCATGTGCGCACCCCGGGCTTTTTCGAGGACGAGGCTTACGGCGGTCCGGGCCGGTCGGCCATTTATGGGCCGCGGGGCGTCGAGCTGGCCAAGGCCGGCGTGTTCGAGACCAAGCGGCTGGTGCGGATTCCGATTGCAGATTTCCGGTCCCGGCACCGCATCCCGGACCTGCACATGCACCTGTATCGCCCGGTACTGGACCAGTACCGCGAGCGCTACGATCACAGCCTGCACCTCAAGGAACTGCCGAAGGACGGGCGCGATGCTTTCCGTCTCTTCAAGGAAAAATCCCGCTGGCAGCATTACTGGTTAAGCGGGGGTTAGCAAAAAAGCCGCCGCCCGGCATATGTAATGCTCCTAGGTATAAGTACGGACGCGTAGCGCCGACCCCCGGGACAATAATGGGATTAATAAAGTTCCCAAAGGAGTGGGGTCATGTATATCAACTTCTGGTATCCAATCGCCCGCAGCACCGACGTCACGGCTGACAAACCGCTGCGCGTACAGCTGATGTCCCTGCCCTACGTGGCATTTCGCGACCAGGCCGGCAAGGCCCACGTGCTCGCCGACACCTGCGCCCACCGCGGTGGGTCACTCAGTGCGGGCAAGGTCAAGGGCAACAGCGTGGCGTGCCCGTATCACGGCTGGGAGTTCGGTGGCGACGGCAAGTGCGTGCGCATCCCGTCGCTCGGCGACGACGCGAAAATGCCGGCGCGCGCCAAGGTCGACAGCTACCCCGTGCAGGAACGCTACGGCATCGTCTTTGCGTTCCTGGGCGATCTGCCCGAAAGCGAGCGCCCGCCGGTTTACGACATCCCGGAATACGGCGCGTCCGAGTGGAAATCCTTCTTGTACGTGCTCGACGTGGCCGCCTACTACGAGCGGTCCATGGAAAACGGCCTGGACCCGATCCACAACGAGTTCGTGCACCCCCTGCAGGGTGCCCCGATGATGTCCCCCGAGCAGCAGCGCAGCCCGATTCCGATGGAAGACATCCCCTGGGGCAGCAAGTTTTACGAGCCTTTCGGTGGCGCGAAGAAGAAGACAGGAACGATCCTCAGCAGCAGCAGATCGGGTAAACCCGTGGGCGCAGCCGGCTCCTGGCACCAGGGGCCGAACCAGCTGGTCACGTGGATTGACCTGACGGCCACGAACTCCTTCCACCAGTACCTGTTCGAGGCGCCGGTGGACGAAGCGAACACCCGCATCTTCTTCCTCAACATGCGCAACTGGCTCATGGAAGACAAGTACGACCAGACGATGGAAGACGTGACGCTCAGGATCGTCCAGGAAGACGCCGCGATCCTGGAGAAGCTGAGCCCGATCCGCACACCGGAGACCAATGCCAAGGAGCTCCTGGTCCCTGGCGATACGGCGGTGGTTCGCTATCGCGAATGGCTGAAGCAGTGGGACGACAACGGCTGGAAAATCGACCTGAAGGCATTGCGCGCCAGGCAGGGCGATCTGGCCATGGCCATACCCTGCCCAGGCCGGCGCGAATCAGGCAACTGGGTTCTGGATGCCGTGCCGCTGATGCCGCCGCCGGAGCGGGCGGCTTCGGCCACCACGCACGAACTGCGCGCCTGACGGACCCGGCGCGCTGCGCGCTGACCGTGACCGCGGGGGCTTTCTACGGCACGCGACGGATCTGAATGGCCTCAATCCCTGCCCCGGCAAGGACATCAGAAATCACGACCAGCTTTTCGCCGCTGTCAAAGCCCTCGCGCTCGCGCAGCACCTGAAAGGCCGT
>JAQBGF010000145.1:0-28900 GCA_032122615.1 Gammaproteobacteria bacterium
ACCACCGGGGATGTCTGCCCGCGGGTGGCAACCAACGTGATAATGGCCAGCACGAACATGACGCAATTGGCGGTCGCCATCAGCAGGAAGGGCCCCACGGGCTTCCAGTTGTCAAAGAGCCAGCCGCCGGCCAGGGCAACAAACATGATGCCGAGCGCCCCGGACAAACTGTACAGCCCGAGTACCGCGCCGCGGCCACGGTCCGGTGCTTCCTTGCCAATGAGTGAAGTGGCAGAAATGTTGGCGGCCATCTCGCCCATACCGACAAACGCAGCGGCAATGTACATGCCCGTGCCAAGCGGGTCCTCAAGCATGCCAAGCGTTCCGTAACCAATACCGGCGAGAATCATCGCGCCGGCAAGGCCGGCCACCCGATCCACGCGGTCGAGGATCCAACCGAAGATTGGCGCCCATGGCACCGCCATGGCCTGAATGATGATGTAGAACAGCGTGGCCTTTTTCAGGGCCTCTCCCGTGCTGAGTCCCTGGCCGATGCCCTCCTGGACCAGCCAGAGCGTCAGAAAGGTGCTGACCACGGCCAGGTCGGCGCGGGAGACGAGACCCGCCGTGTAGGCCAGCGCCACGCGGGGATTTCGGCCGGCGGCAAAACCTATTTTGAGTGTTGCCAGCAGCGGTTCGCGCTTCGTCAGTTGCGAAGGTGCCCCGGGTTTCAGGCCCCAGAACAGGACGGCGGCGAGTGTCACGCACAGTGCCGTCACGCACCAGAAGGCGAAGCGTCCGGCCCAGATGGAGTCGATGCCCTGCTGGATGAAGCGGTCCGGCAATCCACCGATCAGTCGCGGCAGGCTGGCAATGCCAAGGCCGTTGAAAATGAATACTGTCGCGATCATCTTCGCCCGCGACTTCTCCATCGGGTAGTCATTGGCGACGGCCACCAGCATGACGTTGACGCAGGACACGCCGGAGGCAATGAAGAGACGGAAAATGGCCAGTTCCCAGCTGGCGTTCGCCAGCGGGTACAGGCAGTAACCAAGTCCCAGCAGCAGAAAACCCGTGGCAAAGATCGGTTTGCGACCAATGCGATCAGACAGCGCCCCGGCCGGACCGAGCAGTATCAGCGCGACAATTTCCTGGATGACCGTGAGATTTCCCGCCAGCGACCCCTGCTCGTCCAGCGGGATCTTCAGGATCTCGTTGAACACGTAGGGCTGCATCACGCCCACGGTGTTCATCATCGCGATGCCGAAGAACGAGACAAAGAAAAGCGTCCAGACGTTCTTCGGACTGATATCCGGTCGCATCACCAGGGGTCCGACCCGATACAGCCCGACCTCGCTGATGGTGGAGTTCGTGGACTCGGGGGAACCCGGGCTGGCGGCTGCGGTCATGGTGGGAGGGTACCAAAAGGTACCGGACCTTAGTTATTTGGTTTCTTTAGTTGTTGACGGCCAACAACCAATAAAACTAAGGTCCGGTACCTTTTTGAAGACGGCAGGAGATGCCATGCGCCTTATCAAGCGACTTCTGAAGTTCATTGGCGTCCTGATCCTGGTCGCCACAGTCGGAACGCTGTACGTACTGAACCGCGGCGGAGCCTTCCGGAAGATCGAGCCGCATTTTGCCGGCCACTGTGACTCCCTGCCACTCGACGCCAGCGCGGAAGACATCACGATCGACCGGGAACGCGGCCTGGCCTACCTCTCCTACCTGGATCGCCAGTCGCTGGTCAAAGGCGACGGCACCAACGTCCAGGGCACCATCATGCGCCTCGACCTCAATCGAACGCCGCTGGTGCTGGAAGACGCCCTGCTCGACAAGCCCGCGCACCTGCGCACCCACGGGCTGAGCCTGTACATCGATTCCGCCGGCGCGCGGAGCCTGTTCGTGATCAACCACCCGGTCAATCGGGGCTCGGAGCCGGAACTGGTCGAAGTCTTCGACGAAGTCGGGCCCGGACAATTCCGGCATCGGGAGACGTTCGCAAGCCCCCTGTTCAATTCACCGAACGACCTGGTGGCAGTTGGCCCGCGCCAGTTCTACGTGGCCAATGACAAGGTCTTAAAGGGCGGGCTGGCGGCCGGCCTGCAGCAAATCGGCATCGGCGGCTCGCCCCTGACCTACTTTGATGGCACCGACGCGCGCGTGGTGGCCGACGACATCGCGTCGGGCGGCGGGATGAATGTGTCCGCCGACGGCAGCACCCTGTACGTTGCCGAAACTGCCGGCCAGCGGGTGCGTGTGTTGGCCCGCAATGCGGAGGACGGCTCGCTCCGCGAGACGGCGCGGATCACCCTGCCCACCTCCCCCGACAATATCGATGTGGCCGCCGACGGCAGCCTCACGGTCGCGGGCCACGCCAACACCGTCAAGCTGATCCAGCATTTCATCAACGGCTCGCCGGCTCCCACGCAGGTATTGCGGGTCATCCCGGAAAACGGGGCCGCGAGCGTCGACGAGATCTACCTGAACGCCGGCGACGAGATCTCCGCCGGCAGCGTGGGCGTGACCTGGGGCAACAAGCTTCTGATCGGCTCGATCACAGCGCGCCAGATCCTGGTCTGCGAGCAGGGCTGAGGTCGTGGTCGCGCCTGAAGGCGCTCCTACAAAAAATGGGCCGCGGGACTTTCGTCCCGCGGCCCTTCTTGTTTCGTCAGCTTACTTCCCGAAGCGGTAGTTCACCCGCAAGCCGTAGGTACGGGGATCAGGAAGGATCACCGTGCCCTGATTCAGGAAGCTGCCGGTCGCAAAGAACGTGGGGATACTGCCGTCCTCGAAGCCGGACTTGACGGTGTCATCATCGAAGGCGTTGTCCACGTAGGCAATGACATCCCATTCGTCATTAATGATGCCCACCCGGAAGTCCACCAGCACGTAGCTGGGGAAGATCAGTTGGTTTTTGTCGCTGGCGAAACGGTCGTCCTGGTACTGGATTCCGGTTTCGAGGAAATAGTCCGTCGAGCCGACCAGGCCTGCCTGCCAGCGGGCGTTGGCTACTGCGGCGTTCTCCGGTGCGCCCTCCAGTTCGTTGCCGTGATAGTCAACGATGCAGCCCGTGGTACCCGCCACATCAGCTACCGTGCAATTACCCACGTAGGCGATGGTGCCGGAACCCGTCGTGAACGACGTGTAGTCGGTGTACTCGGTGTCGAGCCAGGTGTAACCCAGGCTCAGCGTCAGGTTCTCGGTGGCGAACCAGGTGGCCTCGAGTTCCACGCCGAGCACCTCTGCCGCGCCTGCATTGACAATGCGGCCTGACAAGATTCCGGTGTCCGGATCAGTGATCTGTGTCGACACCTGCTTGTTCTTGAAATCCTGGAAGAACAAGGCTCCGTTCAGACGCAAGCGGCGGTCAAGCCACGATGTCTTGGCACCGAGTTCGTAGTTATCCAGTTTCTCCTGATCAAAGCGAAACCCTGCAATCGGATCGACGCAGTCTTCGTTACCCTGCCCCGGCACACCACAAGTGGAGTCGTAGAAGGCGCCGGTCCCGGCCAGGATCGTGCTGATACCCTTGGGTTTGTAGGATTCGGCGAATGACAGGTAATAGAGCTGATTGTCGTCGGGCGTCCAGGTCACTGTGACCTTGGGCGCGAAAAAGCTGTCGTCTGAATCGCCGCCACGAGAATTGGCCACGGTAGTCAGCCCGGTCGTCGCGCTGGTCCCCGGACCCGTCTCAGGCTTTGGCGGCTGACCGAAGAATGTCCAAAGATTGCCGGACGGATCGAAAAGTCCGTTATCCAGATCCGGGCCTTGGGCAGTGACGTCTTCCCACGTCTGGCGGCCTTCCAGTGTCAACTTCCACGAATCCAGGAACTCCCATTCCACCAGTGCGAACAGGGAGTAGTGATCGGTATCCCGGGAAAATCGGTCCGCGTTCAATGGCGTCAAGCCGTCGCCAGGTACGTCCAACGGCGCGCTCTTGAGGATGTTTGCCATGATTGGCCCGCAGGGCTGGGGGCCGTTAGGGAAGCCGAGGAAAACGTCTGTGTAGTTGAGGCAGGTCATTGACCCGTCCTCCAGATCTACCTTTTCCTGCCAGAACAAGCCGCCGGCGAGCCACGTGACCGGGCCTTCGCCATTGGAAGCGACCCTGAACTCCTGACTGAACAGCGTAGTGTCCTGATCAATGAAAAGCTCGCCCGTCGTGGGCGCCGTGCTGGTGCTGACATCCTCCGAGCCTTCTGCCTGACTCGTACTGGCATCGGCGTAATGGCTCAGCGAGGTGAATGCCACCGGACCCAGGTCCCACTCCAGGTCCAGCGTTGCCCGAGTGACGTCGCGGGAACTGCCCTCGTAGTTTCGGCAGCCGATACTACCGTCGTTGGGAATGGTCGGATCGCAGGTCCTGGGGTCTTCGCTAAGCGCCAGGACGAGGTCGTCGCCATCGGTCGCGTCGCCCGATACTCCCTGAACCGTGGTGGCCGTCGTAACCCCGCCGTCAATCGCCTCCTGCGGCACAGTGAACGTCGTGTTGAAGGGGATCACCGCGTAGGGCGTGACGCCGAATTCGTCATCAAGGTTCTCCAGACGGGCGGTGGCCTTGAGATTTTCGGTGATTTTCCAGACCGCCGTACCGGCAATACTGGTGCCGTCGGCATCGCCAGCCTTCTCGCCAGTCAGGGTGTTGGTATGAAATCCATCATGGCTCCAGGTCATTCCCGCAATGCCGACGCTGAGGGAATCCGTGACAGGACCGTCAAGGCCGCCTGACAACTCAAATTGCCCGTCGGACCCGATGTCGGTGCCTACCCTGGCCTGAAACTCGTCACCGGGCTTTCGCGTGATGTAATTAATCGCGCCTGCAAAGGCGGAACGCCCATAGAGCGCGATCTGGGGACCCTTGACGATTTCAACCCGCTCAAGGTCGAACAATCGTGGATTAATCAGCAAGGAACCGCCGGCAGTGACCGCACCCGCCTCGCTGGACACGTCCACGCCGTCCTGCAAGACCGCCACGTTCTGGCGACCGCGCGTCGGTGACAGGCCCCGAATCGTGATGCGCTGGTCCTGGGGCGAAAAGCCCTGGTCGAGGATGACACTGGATGACTGCTGGACGATCTTGTCGAGGCCCACGAGACCCCGCTGCGCGATTTCGTCCGCTGAAATCGCCTGCACCGCAATCGGCACGTTCTGCAGGTTCTCCGCGCGTTTCCGCGTGGTCACAATGATTTCGTCAGCCGCCAGGGCGTCAACGGCGAAAGCCGCCAGGCTCATGCCCATGACAATGGTCGCGACGTGTCTCGCGCTGAACTTCCTTGTTCGCATTGGATTCCCCCTGTGCCCCAAAGGACGCGCCCCTAAGGGCAAAAAAACAACCCCGGCGATACTAACCACATTTTTCATTCGACGTAAAGCCTTACGGGCCTCAGGCGACCGTGGCCTGGTCGCCGCCGGGACGCGTACTTTGCAAAATAACAACAGTAGGGAAGAGGAACGCGAAGAGCAGCGCGCGCATCGGTCAGGGCGCACAGCCCAAGCCACGCCGATATCCGTCAGACCGACTCCGCCTCGTCCCGCTGGGCGAACTTCCGGGGCTGACGGGCCACGTAGATCATGCCCGCCGTGAAGATCAACAGCAGGATGCTGTTGGTGACCGCGTACTCGAAAGGCTTAAGCCAGATCTCGGAGTACAGCCCGAAGTGCGCGGGCATCTCCGCGACGCCCCAGGCCACGATGCCAACCGGAATGCCGTAGCGCACGGCATGACCGACCCTCGGGATCTTGATCAGCTTCAAGAGGATGTAGCCGGTCCACGCTGCCCACGCCGCGTACGCCACCATGATCATCGTGTCACTGAACAGGTAGCCGACGTAGAGCCAGAACTCATAGCAGAACCAGGTCACGAACAGGGTTTCGATGGCGGTGATACGCGCAAAGCTGCGGCCGTTGTCAGGTGTCGGCATGCCCGGATTGAAGCGCAGATTGCGGTGGAACCAGCGGATCAGGTTGCACTTGGTCTGGCGGTTGAACATGCCGTAGACGAGAAACAGGGCCAGCATGATCGGCATGGTCGCCATCAGTACCGTGGCCCCACCCTGGATTGGCAGGTTGGTAGGGCTGGTGTAGGTCGGAATGCTGAACATCCCGGCATAGAACTCGAAAGTGAACTCGAACCAGCCCACCCACACCAGCAGGGCGCCCAGAAAGCCCAGCCAGGTGGCCGGGACCTCGCTGCGCTTTAGCCCGAACCAGATCAGGCCGGCGCCCACCGCACCGACTCCCAGGCTGGCAGCTTCGTGGTAGTCACCGAAGACGCCGCGGATGAAAGCCCAGGCACCGTGGCCAAGCCACTGGCTTAAGAAGGCGATCGTGAAGGCGACGATCCCTGGAAAAGGCCTCCGATAGATCACCTCAGTCACGCGGCGCTCCCTACCCCAGCAACAGGTTGTCGAAGATCGCCCCGGTCAGTAGCAGGCCAAGCTGCACGATCGAGGCCGCGAAGGTTCGCCAGCCCTGCGGAATCGTTGGCTTGCGAACCAGCTGCCAGCTGGCGTACACAAAGTAGCCACCGCCGCCGGCGGCACTGGCCAGGTAGATCCAGCTCATCCCGTACCAGAACGGCACCAGTGACAACAGCACCAGTACCACCGCGTGGCCGAGAATCGTGCGGGTGGAGACGTTGTCGCCCACGACGGTTGGCAGCATCGGCACTCCCGCAGCGACGTAATCCTTCTTGCAGGCAAACGCCAGTGCCCAGAAATGTGGCGGCGTCCAGAGGAAGAGGACGATCGCGAGGATCAGCGGCGCGGGCTCGAATTCGGCGCCGACGGCGGCCGCGCCGGCCATGACGGCAAACGTGCCGGCCAGTCCACCAATCACGATATTGAGCCAGGTGCGCCGCTTCAGCCAGACGGTGTAGACAACGCCGTAGGTAAAGGCGCCGAGAAAAATATACAGGGCAGCAGTGACGTTGGTTGCCACGGCAGTAGCCGCGAGCGAGATCAGCAACACGAGCGCGATGCCCACATACCAGGCACCCGTGGCCTCGAAACGCCCTGACGCAAACGGACGTTCCCGGGTGCGCCGCATGTCGCGATCCATATCGCGCTCCCACAGCTGGTTGAAAGCTCCGGCGGCTGCGGACGACAGCAACGTGGCAACGCCAAGCACCAGTATCTGCCAGGCGGACAGCTCGCTGCCGGGGCTCATGGCCAGACCGGCCAGGGCGCAGGCCATGATGAGGAAGCCGAGGCGCACCTTGGCGGCGTGATAAACGAGGCGGAGAGTCTCCACAGTTCTTAAGGACCCTTGTGCCCGGGCAATCTGTGCACCGGAACGGTTGTTGGCTGCAAGCTAGACCGGAGCCCGGGGCTCCGGGCCGGCGGGCGCGAAATTGTAGCTTAGGCGGGCGAGGCGAAGTAGTTCTGCAGGGCCCCGGCGAAACCACGCATCTGCTCCACAGTTCCCATACTGACGCGGCACCAGGTGCTGTAGTGAGGAAAAGGCCGGCCCACCATGTACCCCGCTCGCCGCATGGCCGCACTGAAGTCAGTCAGCGGACCGCTTGTGTCAAAAAACACAAAGTTGCCCCGGCCATTTTCGACGTGGCGCAACTTCAGTTCCTGCAGAGCCTCAGTCGTGATGGCCAGTCCCTCCCTCAACCGGGCTCGCGACAAGGCCTGAAACTCCAGGTCCTGGTAGCTCGCGGTTGCCGCGGCCACGCCGGTACTGCCCTGAATCGTCATACGATGCTTTTCCAGCCGCTCGATGAGCGGAGGCGGCGCCAGTGCATAACCCACCCGCAGCCCGGCGAGTCCGTGCAGCTTCGAGAAGGTGCGCGTAACGATCACCGCCTCGCCGGCCCGCACCCGCTCGGTCGCGGTGTGCTGCGGCCAGTCTTCCCACAGGTCCAGGTAGGCCTCGTCGACCAGCACGGTGGTCCGGCTCGCCATCTCCTGAACAAAGGGACGGAGCTCCGAACCCGGGATCAAAGTACCGGTCGGGTTGTTGGGATTGCAGATGTAGAGGAGTCCTGTACTCGCCGTAACGGCGGCGGCCAGCGCCTTAAGGTCGTGGCGGAGGTGCTCGTCGAGCGGAACCTCGGTCACTGTCGCGCCCATCTGCCGCGCGTAGGCTTGCAGGAACCCAAAGGTTGGCGTTGCCGCCACGACCTCACGGCCCAGGCCAAACACCAGCCCGGCAATCCGCAGGATTTCGCCGGACCCTTCGGCGACCATGATGTGTTTCGGGCTGAGCCCTTCGCGCGCCGCGATTAGTTGCTTCAGCGGTTGATCGTTGCCCATCGGGTATTGCCACGCCGTGGCCAGCGCCTCGGTTATGGCACGGCGCGCACTGGCCGATGGCCCGTAGGGGTTTTCGTTGGCAATGAGCCGGGCAAGACCGGGGGCGCCGCTTGCCGGCGATACGGAACCACCGGCGGCCGCCTCTGCCCGGGCCGGGCGCGTCGCCAGCGTCGCGGCAGCGGCCGTGGCGCCGAGGAGCAAAGACCGTCGGGATACTTGGCTAGCCATGAAAACCCTCCAGATACCGAGTGGGATTGCGGTTATACGTCACGGTTATACATCGATAACAACAACATCGTTCCCTGGGCCAGCGCCTTGCGGTTACTTTGCTTGCCACGCCGTTCCCGTTCGTTCAGGAGTTGCCTGTGTCCGCCGCCGCCAGCCTGGTTCTCGCCAACATCAACGGCAGCGCGCCCGACAACTCCACCGTGTTGTTTGACGAGATCGAGTCTCGCGAACACGCTGTCGCCCACGGCAACAAGCTCTTCGCCCGGCTGTCCGCCTCCGACCGGGTGGGCTGGGCTCTTGAGCACCTGCCCGGCGCGCACGTGCTGACCTCAAGCTTCGGCATCCAGGCCGCGGTGCTGCTGCACCTGGTTACGGAACATCGACCGGATATTCCCGTGGTCTTCATCGACACGGGCTACCTGTTTCCTGAAACCTACCAGTTTGTCGACGCCTTGTGTGCCCGCCTCAAGCTGAATCTCAAGATCTACCGGAACGTGCGCAGCCCCGCGTGGCAGGAAGCCCGCTACGGCAAGCGCTGGCAGCAGGGCCTGTCCGGCATCGAGATCTACAATCGCGAGAACAAGGTGGAACCGATGGAGTGTGCGCTGCGCGAGCTGAACGTGGGCACCTGGTTTGCCGGCCTGCGCCGCTCACAGTCGTCGAGCCGCGCCAACGTGCCCTTCCTCAATGCCCAGGGCGCCGTCGGCAACGAGCGCTGGAAGGTGCACCCGATCGCCGACTGGACTGACCGGGACGTGTTTTCGCACCTGAAGAAAAACGACCTCCCCTACCACCCGCTGTGGGAACAGGGCTACATCTCGGTCGGAGACGTGCACACCACGAAACCGGTGCACGCCGTAATGACGGCGGAGGAAACCCGCTTCTTCGGCCTGAAACGTGAGTGCGGCCTGCACGATATCGATTTGTCCGGCCTGTAGGAGCGGCTTGTAGGAGCGGCTTCAGCCGCGACCGGAACCTGTCGCGGCTGAAGCCGCTCCTACAAGTCGCTCCTAAGCGGCCTCGGCTTCTTCGCAGCCGTAGAGCACCGGCAACGTGTCCTCGTCGAACAGCTCGTCCACCTCGGCCTGCGTCGACAACTGCGCGGCCTTGCGGGTCAGGTATGGCGTGAGGTGCGGAGCCAGCAACGCAATGAAATCCACCATATAACGGCGCAATACCGCATCCCGCCGGAACCCGAGCCAGGTGGTCACGCGGGGAAAAAGATCCGGCGCCGACAGCGCGGTCAGGTCCTTCTGGTCCTGGCACTCGTAGGCCATGGGCGCAACGATTCCCACGCCCATACCCATCCGGACGTAGGTCTTGATGATGTCGGCGTCGCGCGCCGTGAACACCACGTTGGGCTCCAGGCCGTGCTCGGCGAACGCCTTCTTGAGTGACGACTCGCCGGTGGTACCAAACACATAGGTAACCAGCGGGTAAGTCGCGAGCAGGGGCAGGGTCAGTTCCTTGACGGTGGACAGCGGGTGGTTGTTTGGCACCAGGATGACCCGGTCCCACCGGAAACAGGGCAACAACACGAGGCCGGGAAACAGCTGGCGGGAACCGGTCGCAATCGCGAAATCGACGCGGTTGGCAGCCACCAGTTCCGCGATCTGCTCAGACGTACCCTGGTGCAGTTCGAGGTTGATCTTCGGGTAGCGCTCCCGAAACGCCTTGATGGTCTCCGGCAGCACGTGGCGTGCCTGGGTGTGGGTCGTCGCGATCGACAGCGTGCCCTCCTGCTCCCCGGACAGGTCGCTGGCGAGATTCCGGATGTTTTCCGCCTCGCGCATGATCCGCCGGGCCCGGGCGATGACGTCCCGACCGGCCGGCGTGATGGCAGACAGGCTCTTGCCCTTGCGGGTGAACAACTGCACGCCCAGTTCCTGCTCCAGCAACTTGAGCTGCTTGCTGATGCCCGGCTGGCTGGTATAGAGGCGCTCGGCCGCGGCCGTGATGTTCATGCCGCTGTCGGCGATGGCCACCAGGTACTTCAATTGCTGCAGGGTCATGGTGCTTTTATATAACCACTGGTTACAAGGCCCTGTCAATCCTCTATTTTTGCAATGGCTGCCAGGGAGCTATCGTGGTCGCCTCCAAAAAGGTTCCCCAAACCATGCAATACCTGCCGATCTTTGCTGCCGTCACCGGCCAACCCTGCCTTGTTGTAGGTGGCGGCAGCGTGGCGGAACGCAAGGTGGCCCAATTGCTGGCCGCGGGTGCCCGGGTCACCGTCAACGCGCCCCGCCTGTCGCCCGGACTGGCGGCCGAAGCAGAAGCGGGACGGATTGTTGTCGCGCTACGGTCGTTCGATCGCTCGCTCGTGGCCGCGCAACTGCTGGTCATCGCGGCCACCGACGACCGGACCGTGAATCACGCGGTCGCCGACTCGGCGCGCATCGCGCTGCGCTTGTGCAATGTGGTCGACGATCCGGCGGTGTCGACCTATATCAGCCCTTCGATCGTGGACCGGTCGCCGTTGCTGGTGGCGGTATCGACCGGCGGACAGGCCCCGGTGCTGGCCCGTCTCGTGCGCCAGCAACTCGAGCGCTGGCTGCCGGCGGGCCTCGGCGCCCTGGCGGAATGGGCTGGCAGCTGGCGGGATCGAGTCAAGGTCCGGTTGCCCGATGTGGTCCGGCGACGCCGGCTGTGGGAAAACGTTTTTCAGGGCTCGCTTGAGGCCAGGCCCGGCATTGCCACAGACCTGATGGCCGGACGCCGGGACGGGGCCAATGCCCGCCTGTCGACGCTGCTGGTTGCGGCCAGCAACTCTGCAGTACCGCCTGAACAGACACCGGAGCAGACGAGTGGCGAAGCCTGGCTGGTTGGCGCCGGTCCTGGCGATCCGGAATTACTCACGATGCGCGGCCTGCACCTTCTGCAACACGCCGACGTTGTGCTCTACGATCGCCTGGTTGCTCCCGCCCTGCTCGCCTACGCGCGCCGGGACGCGGAACTCATCAGCGTCGGCAAGACTGGCGGCGGTCCTTCAACCTCACAGGCGGCAATTAACGCCCTGCTGGTCGAGCGCGTACGCCGCGGACAGCGCGTGTGCCGGCTGAAGGGTGGCGACCCCTATGTATACGGGCGAGGCGGCGAGGAAGCCCTGGCGCTCGCCGAGGCCGGGCTGAACTTCCAGGTCGTCCCGGGTATCACGGCCGCCAGCGGCTGCGGCGCCTATGCCGGCATCCCTCTCACCCACCGGAACATGGCGAGCGCTGTCACTTTTATCTCGGCCCAGCTATCGGCTGGCGAGAAGCCCAACGAGGAACCCGACTGGCAGTATCTCGCGACGCCCGGCCAGACACTCGTCGTCTATATGAGTGGACGCCACCTGGCTGAGGTCAGTAATGCGCTGTTGAGCCACGGCCGACCCGCGACGACGCCCGCCGCCGTTGTCATGTCCGGCACCACGCAGACGCAGCGCTGCGTGACGGGCACGCTGGCGAATATCGCCACCCTCGCCAATGCCGAAGGTATAACCTCACCCTCGATACTGTACGTCGGGGATGTCGTTGCCCTGCAGTCCCGGCTCAACTGGTTCAGGCCCAGCGAAGCGGGCGCCACCTGCATCGAGCAGAAAGTGAGGAGTATTCGATGATTTACCGCAACATCCTGGAAACGATCGGGCGCACACCCGTCGTCCGGTTGAATCGCATCGCTCCAAAGCACGTCGAGATGTACGTGAAGGTTGAAGCCTTCAATCCCGGCGGGTCCGTCAAGGATCGCCTGGCAATTGCAATCATCGCCGACGCCGAACGCCGCGGCACCCTCAAGCCGGGCCAGACCGTGATTGAAGCCACCTCGGGCAATACCGGCATTGCACTCGCGATGGTTTGCGCGACCAAGGGTTATCCCTTTGTCGCCACGATGGCCGAATCGTTCTCGATTGAACGACGCAAGATCATGCGGGCATTCGGCGCAAAGGTAATCCTGACGCCGGCCGCCGAGCGCGGCAGCGGCATGGTGCGGCGCGCTGAAGAACTCGCCCGCAAGCACGGCTGGTTTCTGGCACGCCAGTTCGAGAACCCCGCCAACCCGGCCTACCACCGCCAGACCACGGGTCCGGAAATCCTTCAGGACTTCGCGGGCCGCCGGCTTGATTTCTGGGTCACGGGCTGGGGCACCGGTGGCACGCTGACCGGTGCCGGCGAAGTGATCAAGGCCGCACGCCCGGAAGTCCGCATCGTCGCCACGGAACCTTCGGGAGCCTCGTTGCTCGGCGGAAAGGAGTGGAAGCCCCACAAGATCCAGGGCTGGACGCCGGACTTCATCCCGGCAGTTCTCAACCCGCAGGTCTACGACGAGCTCGTGACCGTCAGCGACGACGAGGGCAAGGACATCGCCCTGCGACTCGCCCGCGAGGAAGGAATTTTTGTCGGCCTGTCCGCCGGGGCCACGCTGGCGGCCGGCCTGAAGGTTGCGCAACAGGCTGAAGCGGGTTCTTCGATCCTGGTCATGTTGCCGGACACCGGCGAGCGGTACCTGTCGACCTTTCTTTTCCAGGAAGTGGCGGAGGGCTCGGACGACGAGTGGCTGGCCAGCATCGAGGGCGGCGGCAAGCCAGCCTGATTCGCGATGCCCACCCGCATCAACTCGCACGTTTCCCGTTTGTGGTGCCTGCACTGGCCGCACGCACGCCTGCCGGCAACTGATATTCGGCTGCTCAGGGCATCTGCGGTTTTTCTGGACACCTGCCTGCGACAACTGGCTTTCGGCCAGGCGCCCCGGCCGCGACTCGCGACCACCAGCGGCGGGGAGTTGTACACCGGTGCGGCGGCCTACCGTCTGCTGCTGGAAGTTGCCAGCGGCCTGCGCAGCGCGGTGCCCGGCGAGACGAACGTGTTCGGCCAGTTCAGGCGCGCGTGGGAACAGGCAGGCGCTGCGCTCACGCCACACGCCTGGCAGGCATTGCGCCCCATCGGTCAGGCCTTGCTGGAAGACACCCGCACGTTGCGAGCCGGACATCTGCAGGGTCTCGCGGGCGGCTCCTACGGCAGCCTGGTGCGCGCGATGCTGGCACCCCGAAAGGACACACGCCTGCTGTTCATCGGCACCGGCGAGCTTGCCCGCTCGATAATTCCCCTGTTTCGCACCGTGAGTGTCGGCGTGTGGAACCACAGGGCCGGAGCGCCACTGACAGGAATCTGCCGGTGGTTCACACCAGAGGAGACCGACGAAGCGGCGGCATGGGCGACGGACATTGTGTTCACGACGCCGCGTGACACGGCACACGACACTGCCTGGCAATTACGGCTTGGTCGCCAGCACCCGCGAAAAATCGTCCACTTAGGTCAGCGACGCGATACGGCGATAACTTGGCCAGCGGGCACCGCCAGCTTCAACCTGGACGACGTTTTCGATCTGGCGAGCGCCCGGGACCAGCACCGCAGCCGGCAACTGGCCGTGGCCGCCCGCGCCTGCGACGAGCTGGTTAGCGCCCGCCTCGCCGCTCGACCGCCTGCTGTCTCGACCAGTCTGGCCCTGGCCAGCGCCTGAGTGCGCTGCCATGACCGGCCTTCCCCTTAGCCCGTGATGCAACGGCTCAGGCTCGGCACGCGCGGGTCACTGCTGGCGCTGGCGCAGAGTCGGCTCGTGGCAGCGGCACTGACTCATCGGCATCCGGAACTCAATGTCGAGCTCGTCCCTGTCAGTACACACGGCGACCGGAATCAGGTGACGCCCCTGCAGGAGGTCAGTGATCCCGATTTTTTCTCCGCCGACCTCGACGAGGCCCTGCTCGCCGGTACCATCGATTTCTGCGTGCACTCCCTGAAGGATCTGCCGGCTGACCGGCCCGCCGGCATCGCACGCGCGGCACTGCCCGCCAGGGAAAATCCGCGCGACGTCATCGTCTGGCGCGCCGATGTCACAGACCGCCTCGCGGCTGGCAATACACTGCGCGTCGGCTCTTGCTCAGTCCGGCGTCACCGCAATGTTGCTGACTTCCTCCAGTTCGCACTGCCGGCTACCGGCCGGTCACCAGCGCTCGAGTTCCTGCCCGTGCGCGGCCCCGTGGATGCGCGTCTGTCGTCATTGCACCTGCCACGCACCGCGGCCGGCGCGCTCGATGGCGTCGTCCTGGCACTCGCCGGACTCTCGCGGCTCTGGAACGATCCGGCCGGCAATGCCGCGCTCCTGCCATTTCTGAAACAGGTGCGCTGGATGGTGCTGCCGCTCGCCCGGTGCCCGGCAGCGGCCGGCCAGGGTGTGCTGGCGGTGGAGTGCCGCGAGACAGATACCGCCACCTTGAACCTCCTCCGCGAACTGGAGGATCCGGACACCGCGGAGCTGGTCCGGATGGAACAGTCAGCACTGCGGAGTGCGGCAACGACGGAGCAGCACGCCGTGGGTGCAACGGCAATCTTGCACGCGACGCTCGGGCCGTTGTGTTACGTGCGCGGCTCACTCACGACGGGTGTCATTGAGCGCCTCGACTGGAGCCGACCACCGCCACCGGGAAACACGGCAACTTTCGACGGCATTGCCTGGCAACGAAGCTGCGCCCGGCGTCCCGCAGGGCCACTGCCACCAGTAGGGCAGCCCGGAACCCGTCCCTCGGTTTTCGTCGCTTACTGGCACGCTCTCGAACACCACGCAGTCCCGGTCGATGCTCGTGTGTGGGTCAGCGGCGTCGAGAGCTGGCGCCGCCTCGCCGCCCGCGGCCTGTGGGTCGAAGGGTGCGGAGACAACCTGGGTTTTTCGGACGTCCGGACCACGCTGGAGTGTCCCGTGCTCGGGCTGCCGCCGCTTCGCGACTGGACGGCACTCACCTACAGCTGGGCCGTGCCCGGCTGGCGGGATTCAGGCATCGGTCGCGTGCTCGCGACCTACGATATTCTGGCGCCGATTGATGACACGACGCTCGACAAGCTCCGCGACGACGCCCGGCAAGCCACGCATTTTTACTGGAGCAGCGCCGAGCAATTCCATGCACTGCGCAGCGCGCTTCCGGCCAATGCCCACCATGCCTGCGGTGCCGGCAAGACATTGCGTGCCCTGAAGGCGGCGGGCGTCGATGCACTGCCGTTCCCGAACGGTCGTGAGTGGCAACGATGGATCGCGTCATGAAGTCACCCGTGCGACTCCGCCGCAACCGGGATAACCGGCATATCCGCGAACTCACCCGCGCGGTGCGCCTGCACGGAGAACAATTCATCCAGCCCCTGTTTGTCGTGGAAGCGTTGACGAAGCGCGAGCCTGTCCCGGGCCTTAAGGATGTCTACCGGGATACGCCGGCCAGTCTCCTGCAGCAGATCGACGACGATCTGGCGAGGGGCATCAGCAAATTCCTGCTCTTTGGTGTGCCGCAGTCAAAGCGCGAACGCAGCTTCACAGCCGACTTCGTAAGCGAGCGTCTCACCGGGATCAAGGATCGCTTTGGCGATGCCGTCTGGATCGCCGCGGATGTCTGCCTTTGCTCGTACACGACGCACGGTCACTGCGGCATCCTCTCGGACGACCACACCCACCTCGACAACGACGTGACCGTCGAAGCGCTCGCCGCGGCAGCCCTGCAGCTTGCAGCTGCCGGCGCCGACTGCGTGGCGCCCAGTGACATGCAGGACGGCCGCGTGGCGGCGATTCGCGCACGCCTCGACAGTGCGGGTCTCGAGCGACGGGCATTGATGAGTTACGCCGCGAAATTCCATTCGGCGTTCTACGGGCCGTTCCGCGTAGCGGCCGACTCGGCGCCTGACCCTGAAAATCCGCTGAAGGACCGCGCCAGCTACCAGATCGATCCGGGTCGCCCGGATGACGCGCTGCTGGCGGCGCAGCGCGATGCCGCCGAGGGCGCCGACATACTGATGGTAAAGCCGGGCCTGCCCTACCTGGACGTGCTCGCGCGCCTGTCGGCCGCCGTGCCGCTGCCGTGGGCCGTGTACCAGACGAGCGGCGAACAGGCTGGCATCGACCTGCTTGCCGATCAGCAACTGATTGACCCGGCGCGCGCCCAACTGGAAACGTGGACCGCGTTCGTCCGCGCGGGTGCCCGGATGATCATCAGCTACGCCGCTCGCCGCTCGCCGCTGTATCTGGATCAGTCGTGAGCCGATCCACGGAGTTGTTTGCCCGCGCGCAGGCCGTCACGCCTGGCGGCGTGCATTCACCCGTCCGCGCGTTCGGCCGCGTGGGGGGCACACCGCTGTTTATCCAGGCGGCCCGCGCCAATCAACTGATCGACGTTGATGGCCGGCACTACGTGGACTTCTGCATGGCCTTCGGTCCGCTGATTCTGGGCCACGCAAACCCGGCAGTACTCCGGGCAGTCAACGACGCCGCGAGCCGGGGCTGGAGCTACGGCACGGCCGAAGCGGGGTCTTTGGAACTGGCCGAACTGATTACCGGCCGCCTCCCCTGGGTGGAACGCCTGCGTTTCGTCAATTCCGGCACGGAGGCCGTGATGTCGGCGTTGCGGCTCGCCAGGGCGGCAACGGGACGGTCGGTGATCCTCAAGTTCGACGGCTGCTATCACGGTCACGTGGACTCGATGCTGATTCGCGCCGGCTCCGGTCTGGCCGGCACCGGGTTGGCCGGAGCCAGTACCGCGGACAGTGCCGGCGTGACGCCCGGCGTGGTGGCCGACACGATCGTCCTGCCGCTTGATGACATCCCGGCGCTCGACAGACTGTTCGCGGCCCGCGGACCGGAACTGGCCGCCGCGATCATTGAACCGCTGCCGGCCAATCACGGCCTGCTTCCGCAGCGCCAGGAATTTCTGGACGCCCTGGCCCGGCACTGCCGACAGCACGGCGCCTTGTTGATTTTCGACGAGGTGATCACCGGCTTTCGCACGGCTTTCGGCGGGATGGCAGAGCTGACCGGCATCCAACCCGACCTCGTCACCTACGGCAAGATCATCGGCGGTGGCTTCCCGGTAGGCGCCTACGGCGGCCGCCGTGAAGTACTGGAACTGGTGGCCCCCTTAGGACCCGTGTATCAGGCCGGCACCCTGTCCGCCAACCCCGTCGCGATGGCCGCGGGGCTGGCCACGCTTGCGCAACTGGCGGATGGCACCGCGTACCTCGCGCTTGAAGACCAGGGCCGACTACTCGAAAACCTGTTGCGGGATCTGCCGGGCCTGCGCATTCAGCGCTTTGGCTCGTTGTTCTGGCTGGTGCTCGACGATGCGCTTACCGACGGGCCCATTCGAACGCCAGCCGGGTTGTCCGCCCGCGCGGTGGCCCGCTTTCCGCCCTGCTTCCACGCGCTGCTCGCTGCTGGCTTTTACCTGCCACCGAGTCCGTACGAAGTGGGATTTCTGTCAACCGCGCACACCGGGGAAGACCTGCGCGCGTTCGCGTCGGCCGCACGCGCGGCCTTAACTTCGCTCGCCGGAGCCTGAAACTGGACCAGGTCGTCGCGCCGGTCGATGGCCAGGTGCACACCCGGCCCGGCTCGGCCAGAATGACCTCCATGCCGGAAGCCCCGGTAGCACGTTGGGCCAACGCCAGCTCCCGCGCGACGAGCGCTTCGCTGTGCCCGCTCACAACCACAAACCGCCCGCCACCAGCAGGTTGGCCAGCGAAAGCGCCCCGTCGACGACGAAGATGAACAGCATGGGTCCGTTGAGCACGGGCCAGTATGCCTCGCCCTGGCGGCCACCGCGCAGCGCCACCGGCACATTAAAGGCGAACTGGCTGCCGTGAGCGATGGCAAACACGAACGCCAATACCGCCTGCTGCCGGGCCTCTGGAAACAGTGACTGATTCAGCAGAAGCAGGACTGCGAGCACGGCGAAGGCCAGGTTCATTCCGCCAAGAAACGGCATGGCCGCGGAGAGTGTCTTGAACAACGGCAATTCGCGGGCGGACTTTGGCACCAGCACCCTGGCCGCCGTGTCGGGGGTCAGGCCAAAGTAGCGGAAGCCCGCACCGAACCAAAGGACGTTGAGTAGCAGTACTGCCGTGTAAGCCTGATGCATCGAACGACCCCCTAAACCGCTGCTGTAGCCGGTCGCCGAAGCAGCCACCAGGCCACGATGCAAAGAGCGCCGATGGCCACCACCATTCCATAGGCCAGGAACATCGCCGTGGAAAACCCCAGCGCAATTCCCCGCGTGATGTTCAGCACGGTATGCCAGAGTACCGCCAGCAGAATGCTGCGGCTTCGTTCCCACAGGAACGTCAGCCAGATGGTGGCAGACGCAATGCCGAGGCCGAATCCGAGGAACTGTGCCCACCCGAACTCCGGCCGGCCCAGAAAGAACGGCAAGTGCCACAGCCACCACACGGGAAACAACAGCAGCGTCGATGGCAGGCTCCTGAAACGGCCCAGCATCTTCGGCAGCAGGTAGCCCCGCCAGCCGGGTTCCTCGCCCAGTGATTGCAACACCGCGCCGACCAGCACGAGATCCACAACGGCGTGCACACTACCGAGCCGGCCGCTGGCCAGCGCGGCCAGCGACGGTGGCGACCCCGTCTGCACGGTAACGAGCCCGCCCGCCAACACCAGGAATGCGACCGGCGAGAGTAGCGTCAGCGACAGCGCGCCGCCGCCCACGCGCCAATGGGTCAGGCCTCGAAAGAACCGCACCAGCCCCGCGGAACCCTCGGTACGCCGGATCACGAGGTACGCGGCAACGAAGGGTCCGAAGGCGCCAACCGATTCCCAGGCGTCGGGCAAACCGAGAGCCAGGATGCCCCGCTTCTGCAGCAGCAGGGGCAGGATCGTGACCCAGGTCCACAGGTAGGCGAAGCCGATGTACGCCAGCAGGGGGCGCTTGTGCATGGCGCGAGGCTAACCCGGACGCGGAACGGCGTCACGCCCGGTGGGCGCGCGGCATCCAGCTGCGCAAGGACGGCGTTGCGTACGAAACCGGCGTGACGCGCCTGCGCGAAACCGCGCGCGGCCAGATCCAGGGCGTGCAGGAAGGCTTGCTGAAGCTGATCTTCGATCTCAAGGACCACAATCTGCTCGGTGCCCACATCGTGGGCGAAGGCACCACCGAACTGATTCACATCGGCCAGGCCGTGATCGCCCATGGCGGCACGCTGGAGTACTTCGTCGGCGCCGTCTTCAACTACCCGACCTTTGCCGAGGCCTACAAGGTGGCCGCCCTCGACGCCTGGAACCGCGTCCGCGTGTAGGAGCGCCTTCAGGCGCGACCGGGGTGTTTCCGCAGGAGCGTCTCAGCGACGAAGGGAATACCCCGGTCGCGCCTGAAGGCGCTCCTACGCAACACGACAATCCCCTATCATGGCGGCCCGTTCCGCCTGCCGTGAGCCCTCCTGATGCGACTGCTTAAGCGCCTCCTGCTGGGCCTGCTGGCCCTCGTCCTCGCAGGCCTGCTCGGGCTTTACCTCGCCAAACCCACGCTGACCACTCGTCTGGTCGGCCTGATGATCGGCGAGCCGGGTCCACAACAGACAATCGCCGGCGGTGTCGTGCCGGCGCTGGTGGTGGCGGCAGATTCCGAGCGAACGATTCCGGCCGATGCGCTCGACAGGATCGTGGCCTGGGGCGACACGATGGACTCGCACGCCCTGCTGGTCTGGCAGGGTGGTGCCTTGCAACTTGAACACTACTACCCCGGCCACAGCGCCCAGTCCATCACCGCCACGCAGTCCATGCACAAGTCGGTGCTGGCCATGCTCGTTGGCATCGCCATCGATCAGGGGCTGATCCGGTCGGTTGAGGACACGGCGGCCACGTACATCAAGGAGTGGGCCGCCGACGAGCGGAGCAGGATCACCATCCGCGAGATGCTGCAGCAGGCGAGCGGCATCGATTTTCCGGGGTTCACGGGCCTGCTTGAAATGACGCTCGGCGACGACGTGGAACCGTTCACGTTCAGCCGCGGGATAGCGGAAGCACCCGGCGCACACTTTGAATACAACAACATCAACCCGGAAGTGCTCGGGATCCTCCTCCAGCGCGTCAGTGGCAAACCCTACAGCCAGTATCTCGAAGAAAACTTCTGGCAGTACGTCAGCAAGGACAACGGCAGGGTCCGGATCGACTCGGAACAGCACGGCATACCGATTACCTTCTGCTGCCTCGACGCACCCGCCCGCAGCTGGCTGCGCTTCGGCCTCCTGCACCTGGACAACGGCCGTGTGGGCGACCAGCAGGTCGTGCCCGCCCAATGGATGCGGGATATCGTCACGCCCTCCCCGGCCAACCCGAACTACGGTTACTTCACCTGGCTCGGCACAAAGTATGAACAGGTCCGCCGGTACAACTCGAAGTCATCGGCCACGGTCCTGCATTCCGAGCCGTTTGCGGCACCCGACGTCATTTACTTCGACGGCTTCGGCGGCCAGCGCGTGTACGTCGTGCCGTCCCGCAACCTCGTTATCGTCCACACGGGCCCGATGCGCCAGGACTGGGACGACGCCATCCTGCCGAACATGATCATTCGCGCCCTCCCATGAAATTGTAGGAGCGCCTTCAGGCGCGACCCCGCCCATGCAACACTCCCAGCTCCGCGGCATTGGCTTCATGCTGGTGGCAGTCGCTGCCTTCGCCGGCATGGACGCGGTGCTCAAGCTGCTGACGGCCACCTACCCGCCCATGCAGGTGGGCGCACTGCGGGGTGCCTCGTCCCTGCCCTTCGTGCTGGCGTCCATTGCGCTCACCAACAGCTGGCGCGACCTGAAAGTGGTGCGCTGGGAGTTGCACCTCGCCCGCGGCGTGCTCGCATTGATCATGATCTGGGGATTCGTCGCGGCCGTCAGCGTGCTGTCCCTCGCGGACGCCTATGCCATCTTCTTTATCGCGCCACTGATCGTCACCGCGCTGGCCGTACCGTTGCTCAAGGAACACGTCGGCTGGCGACGGTGGTCCGCGATCGCCGTTGGCCTGTCGGGCGTGCTGTGGATGCTCAAGCCGGGCGACACGGCGCTCAACCTCTACGGCGCCCTCGGCGCCCTCGCGTCGGCTGTCGCCTACGCGTTCGCCTCGATCTCGGTCCGCCTGATGACGCGCACGGAAAGCACCGTCTCGCTGGTGTTCTGGTTCCTGGTACTGCTCACGTTGTTCACCGGCCTGCTCGCGATTCCCAACTGGGTACCGATACGCGCCGAGCACTGGCCGTGGCTGGCCCTGCTAGGGATCTTCGGTGCGCTCGGCCAGCACTTCATCACCGAGGCGTTCCGCAACGCGCGCGCGTCGGTGATTGCACCCTTCGAGTACACCGCCATGCTCTGGGCGGTGGGGATCGACTGGATATTCTGGTCCGTCTGGCCCGCGACCCGCATCTGGTATGGCAGCACGCTGATCATTGCCTGCGGGCTGTACCTGATCTGGCGGGAGCGGCAGCAGAATCGCGAGGTAGCGGCGGCGAGCGTCGCCGGGACGCCGGTGCCGTAGGCGCGGCAATCACGGGGAGGAAGGACATGATCAACCGCCGGGACTTCGTCGCATCAACACTGGCCTCTGCAACTTTTGTGCGTTTGGGGGAAGCGTCGCCGGCCACCACCGATGTCGCCGATATGACCCTGCAGCAGGCGGCGGCAGCGCTCCGAAGCAAGACCCTTTCACCGGTCGAACTGACCCGCGCCTGCCTGGCACGCATCGAAGTGCAGAACCCGAAGTTGAACGCGTTCATCACGGTGACCGCCGAGCGCGCTCTAGCGCGGGCGCATCAGCTGGAACTGGAACTCGTGCGCGGCCAGTGGCGCGGACCACTGCACGGCATTCCCCTCGCGCTGAAAGACAACATCGATACCGCCGGCGTCAGGACGACCGCGGCCGCCAAGGCCTTTGCGGACCGGGTGCCGGCCACCGATGCCGAAGTGGTCCGTCGCCTGGCCGAATCAGGCGCCATCGTGCTTGGCAAACTCAACATGGACGAGTGCGCGTACGGCGTCACGTCCGACACCGGCTACTTCGGCGCCGTGCAGAATCCCTGGCGGGCGGGCTACACCGCCGGCGGATCCTCCGGTGGCCCGGCCGCCGCCGTCGCTGCACGACTTTGTTACGGCGCCATCGGCACCGACACCGGTGGCTCGATACGACAGCCGGCGGCGTACTGCGGCGTCGTCGGGCTGAAGCCCAGCTACGGCCTGGTCAGTGCCCGCGGCGTGATCCCCTTGTCGTGGTCACTCGACCACGTCGGCCCGCTGTGCCGCACTGCTGGCGATGCGGCCGTGCTCCTGCAGGTCATCGCCGGTTTCGACCCGGAAGATCCCGCCAGCATCGAGGCGCCGCCCGTCGATTTCGTGGAGGCACTGGCGCAGGACACCCGGCGGTTGCGCATCGGCCGGCCGCGGCAGCGGTATTTCGAAGCACTCGATCCCGAAGTTGAGAGCGCCGTAACAGCCGCGATCGCCGTGCTCCGTGATCTGACGGCCGGCATACAGGATGTAGAGTTGCCGGACGTCCCCCGGCTGTCGCTGATGTTTGTCGAGGCCAACGCGTATTTTTCGAAGGCCCTGGAGGCATCACCCGACGGCTTTTCCGCCAGCGTGCGCGGCCTGATCAACATGGGCGGCCGGATCAGCGCCGCCGACTATGCGGGGGCGAAGCAGCGGCTCGAGGTGTCTCGACGCACGGTACGCCAGGTATTCAATGACGTGGACGTGATTGTCACGCCCACCACGCCCAATTTGCCCGACAAGCTGGGCGCTGGCAGCGACGCGCCGGCACAACGTGGTCCGCCGCTGTCGGCGCGCAACACGACGCCCTTCAATATCTACGGCCTGCCCACCGTGTCCGTGAACTGCGGCTTCAGCAAATCGGGCCTGCCCATCGGACTGCAGATCAGCGGACCGCCGCAGGGCGATGCCACGGTCCTCGCGCTGGCTCACGCGTATCAGCGCCAGACCGACTGGCACACCCGTGTGCCTGGTCAGTGAGCCTTGAACCGGCCCAGGAATTCAAGCGCCAGGTTCCAGGCCTCGTCCATCTGAGGTGCCGGGTAGCCGTGCTCGCCATCCTTGATGATGTGCAGGGAGAATTCACGATGGCCCGCACGCTCCAGTGCCTCGGCCATCCACACTGACTCCTGCACGCGCACCACACCATCTTTCTCGCCGTGCAGGATCAGCAGGGGATCAACGATCTTCTGAGCGAGGAAACGCGGTGAGCGGGCCCGGTAGAGTTCCGGCGCCTCGTCGATGCTCTTGCCCACCATGCGTGCGAAATACTCACGGTCGCCCGCCTCGGCATTCGGGTTCTCGCCCTCCTTCGCCGTGAGCCGCCAGACCAGGTCGGTTGGCCCGAAAAAATCCACGCCCGCAACGAAGCGTCCCGGCGCAACCGCCAGCGCCATCAGCACGTTGTAGCCACCGTGGCTGAGTCCGAGGATCGCGATCCGGGCCGGATCAACCTGCGGCAGGCGCGCCAGGTAGTCGCGGGCCGCCAGCATGTCGTCGATTTCCTTGCCGCCGTAATCGGCCGCGTCGTGAAACTCACGGGTGTAACCAGTGCTGCTGCGATAGTCCGGCGCCAGCACCACCCAGCCGTGGCTGACCAGGGCCTGCACGCGATTCAACGAGCGCGAGTTAAACTGCCCGTGCTGGCTGCCGTGCACGTAAATGACGGCCCCGACCTTCGCCGCGGCGGGCGCCAGCGGGGCGAACAGATAGGCCGGGATCGCCAGGCCGTCGGTGCTTTTATAGGTGATCTTGCTGAAGCTGAATGCCCCACCGGCGGCAGCCTCAATGCGGAGATCGTCGGTGGCCTTCCGTTGCCGGGCCTGTTCCCACTCGTCGGCCGCCAAAGCGGGCGCCAGGACCAGCCAACTCGTCAACAGCAGCAGCGCTCGCATCAGTGCTCTCCCCGTTGGCCGGCGTCGCCTGCTCCGGGCGCCGACGGCTTGAGTTTGTCGTCGAAGAAGCGCATCACCATCTCGTAGGCGTGCCGGCCCGTCCCGGGCATGCGGAGCAGCCCGTGCTTGCTCCCCGGGTAGGCCATGATGTCGAAGGGCTTGCCGAGATCCTGCAGGCTTTTGAACAGTGCGGTGCTGTTGGTGAACAGCACGTTGTCGTCGGCCATGCCGTGGATCACGAGCAGCGGGCTGCGCAGACCTTCGGCATAGGTCATCACGGTGCCAGCGGCATAACCCTCGGGGTTGTCGCGGGGCGTACTCATGTAGCGCTCCGTGTAGTGAGTGTCGTAGAACTCCCAGTCGGTCACCGGCGCACCCGCGACGGCGGCGGCAAAGTGGTCGGGCGCCTGCATCGCGCACATCAGCGCCATGTAACCCCCGTAGCTCCAGCCAAAGATGCCGATACGCGCCGGGTCCACGTAGGGCAGCGTCCGCAGATACTCGACGCCGCGCACCTGGTCCTCGACTTCCACGGTTCCCATCTTCCGGTGCAGCGCCGTTTCAAACGTGACGCCGCGATAACCGGTGCCGCGGTTGTCGAGGCTGAACACGAGGTAGCCGTTTTGCACGAGGATCTGTTGAAAAAAGCCGCTGTTGCTGCGCGCAGAACTGGTCCAGGCGCGGCGCACGTTTTGGGATTCTGGCCCGCCGTAAACGTCCACGATCACCGGGTACCGGCGCCCAGGCACGAGAACCCGTGGCCTGTTGATCCGGTAGTGGAGGTCCTGCCCGTCCGCGGCCTTCAGCGTGCCGAACTCGGTTGGTGCGTGTTCGTCGACGTAGCGGGCATACGGGTGTTCCGCATTGAGCTCGTTGGCCACCAGGACGTCCAGCACATACCCTGCGGCGGAGTACAGCGTCAGCGACGCCGGCCGCTCGGGCGTCGAATAGGTGTCCAGGAAGATCCGGGCGTCCTCGGACATCGTGACGGAATGCCAGCCGGAAGCGTCGGTAAGGCGTTCCGGGCTACCCTGCGACTCACGCAACGACGCCGAATACAGGTGGCGCTCCAGCGGCGTTTCGGCGTTGGCCGTGAAGTAGACGAGGCCGCGTTTCTCGTCAACGCCCTTCAGCGCGCGCCGGCCGCCGTCGCCGACCACGTTCCACTCGCCGCCGGTGAGTGCCCGCACCAGTTTGCCGTCATGCCCGTACAGATAAAGGTGACGGAACCCGGTACGGCTCGATGACCAGATGAACTGTGGCGAGTCCTTGAGAAACGTGAGTTCGTCATTGAGGCTGACCCACGCCTCGCTCTGCTCCGTCAGCAGTTCACGGGTAACGCCGGATGCGGGGTCTGCCGCCAGCAGCGTCAGCGTTTTCTGGTCACGGCTCTGGCGCTGGACCGTGAGTGCGCTGCTGTCGGGGAACCATTCCGCTCGCGCGAGGTAGATGTCCGTCTCGCCGCCCAGATCTATCCTGACCGGCTCCACCGTGACTGGCTTCGCGCTGTCCAGTGCGGTGACGTACAGCTCAACGAGTGCATTGCGGGCGCCAGTCACCGGGTACCGCTGGCGGATCACCTGGACCTTGTCTGCCATGATTTCGAAGCGCTCGAGGTCCGCTACGGGCGATTCGTCAACGCGAGTAAAGGCGATGCGCGTGTCGTCGGGCGACCACCAGTAACCGGTGCTCCGGCCCATCTCCTCCTGGGCGATGAACTCGGCCATCGCAAAGCTGACGAGCCCGCCCCCGCCGGTCGTCACGGCTCGTTCCGTCCCCGACAGGAGATCGTAAACAAACAGGTTCTGGTTGCGGATGAAGCTCACGTAGCGACCGAGCGGCGAGAAACGCGCGTCGGTTTCGTACTCGTCCGTGCGGGTGATCCGGCGAACCGCCTTCGCGGGCGAGGCACGCAGGTCATAGACGTAGATATCGCCGCCGAGTGGCACCAGGAGCCGCCGGGAATCCCGCGAGAACTCGTACTCGACGATGCCGGAAAATCCTGCCGTGCGCTGCCGCTCGCGCCGTTGCTCCTCCTCCGCAGACAGGGCCTCGTCCTGCGGCGCGAGCACGGCCGAGTCGACGAGTAGCCGGTGGCGGCGGGCCCGGACGTCATACGCCCACAGGTCAAACTGGCCGGCGTTGCCTGGCTTGCCCTGCAAGTAGGCGACGTAGCGGCTGTCGGGGGAAATCTGCGGCGACCGGAGGCTGGCCCCGGAAAGATCCGGTGGCGAAAACAGGCGGTCGAAGGTCAGCTTCTCCGCACTGGCGCTGACGGCGCACAACGTCAACAGCAACAGCGAAAGCAGACCAGTGCCAGTGCGTCTCATGATGATCCGCCGATTTACGCGAGGGAATTCAAGTTTAGCGGTGAATGAACCGTAGCGTAGCGCCTATACTGCCGCCATCCTGAACTTCGGAGGCCGAATGCCCGTGTTTCGCATCAGCACAGTAGCAATTGTTCTCGCGCTAATGGCGCTTCTGCTCACCGGTTGCCGCAACGGCCCCGACGCGACGACGACCGACAGCTTCTTAAGCCTGCCGTCGCCCGCGGCAGACGGCAGCACGGCGCCGCACCTCGCCCTGACGCCAGCCGGCGATGTCGTCATGAGCTGGCTCGAACCTGCCGCCGATGGCAGCCATGCCCTGAAATTTGCCACCCTCGACGGCGAGCGCTGGTCGCCGGCGAAACCGCTCACCATCGGGAGCGACTGGTTCATCAACTGGGCCGATTTTCCATCCGTTACGCCAATCACCGCGAAAGACTGGGTCGCACACTGGCTGGTGAAGCAGCCCGGCGGCACCTACTCCTACGATATTGCCCTCGCCATATCCCGTGATGCCGGGGCTACCTGGAACGCGCCGCTGACGCCGCACGACGACGGCACTCCCACTGAACACGGTTTTGTGACGCTGTTTCCGTGGGGTGACGGCTTCGGCGCGGTGTGGCTCGACGGCCGCAAGACCAAGCCGAGCCCCGGCGGCATGACCGTGCGTTACGCCCGTTTTGGCTTCGACGGCGCGATCCGCGAAAACGGCGAGATCGACGAACTCGCGTGCGACTGCTGCGCCACGGACGTGGCATTGGCCACGGCGGGGCCTGTGGCCACCTACCGCAACCGGACCGCCGATGAAATTCGCGACATTGCGGTCAGCCGCTATGCCGACGGCGCGTGGCAGCCGCCCGTCATTCTCGGCAACGACCAGTGGCACATACCCGGCTGCCCGGTGAATGGCTCCACCATCGCCGCACGCGGCGAGCGCGTCGTCGTGGCCTGGTACACGGCGCCAGATCGCCAGCGAAGCGTCCAGCTCGCCTGGTCGGGCGACGGCGGCCGCACGTTCGGAACACCGGTCGTCATCGAGGCAGGCGCCGTCAGCGGGAACGTGGACGTGGACCTGCTCACCGACGACCTGGCCGTGGTGAGCTGGACCGCCAAAACCGGCGACGGTCCCGGGGAGATTCGCCTGCGGCGCGTGCCATTCAACGGTAAGCCGGGCCCGGTGCAAGTGATCGCCAAAAGCACGGTAAGCCGTGGCAGCGGCTTCCCGCAGATGATTCACGGCCGCGAGCGGCTCGTTTACGCCTGGCCCGAACCGGGTGAACCCGCGCAGATCCACACCGCCTGGTCACCATTGAAGTAGAGGAAGCCAGCGAATGACCCGCATACCCGCCACCCTGATCGCCGGTGACGGCATTGGCCCGGAAATCATGGACGCGACGCTGGCCGCACTCGAGGCGCTCGGCGCGCCCTTCGAGTGGGAATCTGCGATTGCGGGACTTGCCGGCGTCAACGAAGCAGGCGATCCCTTGCCTGCCGCCACGCTGGACAGCATTCGCAAGACCCGTCTCGCGCTCAAGGGCCCGCTGGCAACGCCGGTTGGCGGCGGCTATCGCTCATCGAACGTGCGCCTGCGCGAGGCCTTCAAGCTTTACGCCAACGTACGCCCCGTTAAGACACTGATCCCGGGCAGTCGCTACGACGACATCAACCTGGTGCTGCTCCGGGAAAATATCGAAGGCCTCTACATGGGGTATGAGCATTTCATACCGATCGACGACGACCCGCATGCCGTCGCCATCGCCACCGGGGTTAACACCCGCCAGGGTTGCCGCCGCATCCTCAACTACGCTTTCGAATACGCGATTGCCCACGGCCGAAAGAAAGTCACGGTGGTGCACAAGGCCAACATCCTGAAGGCGCTCACCGGCATCTTTCTCGAGACGGCGTACGAGCTGCACGCGGAGCGCTACAAGGACAAGATCGCCATCGACGATGTCATCGTCGATGCCTGCGCGATGAAGCTGGTGATGAACCCGTGGCAGTTCGACACGCTGGTGACCACCAACCTGTTCGGCGACATCCTCTCCGACCTGATTGCCGGCCTGGTCGGCGGCCTCGGCATGGCGCCCGGCGGCAACATCGGTGAAGACGCGGCGATCTTCGAAGCGGTGCACGGTTCCGCGCCGGACATTGCCGGCAAGGGCCTCGCGAACCCGATTGCGCTGCTGCTGGCGGCGGCGATGATGCTCGATCACGTAGCCCGGCAGGATCTCGCGGAGCGTCTGCGCAACGCGATCACTGCCACGCTGAATACGGATAACGTGCGTACCGGCGACCTTGGTGGCAGTGCCAGCACGAGCACATTCACCACCGCGATCATCGGCCGGATCAAGAACAGCTGAGGCAGGAAACCGGCGAGATCAGGGCCTCGAAAGCTCCGCTGACGAGAATTTTTTCTCATATAATTC
>JAQBGF010000146.1:0-2576 GCA_032122615.1 Gammaproteobacteria bacterium
ATGCCGCACATTATGGGTCTCGGCAGCTACTACGAAGTGACTGACACCGCCACGGGGCGCATTTACTACACCGATAACCTCAACCGTGAGCCGCGCGGTGTCATCGAGTTCGAGGAACCTGCTTCCGGTGCGATGATCAGCCTGGCGGCAGCATCGGTTCGGGAGATCAGTGAGGCAGAGTACCGGCAGGGTGGGTCCAAGTGAGTTACGGGAAGCTGTAGTTTCGTGGCGATGGATCCCAGGCGACGTCGGAGGCGCAAGCGGCGTGCGGGTGCGGTTGCGGCCTTCATGGTCCTGGCTCTTGGCATCGCTTTTTTCTTTGAGTCTCAGGCGACCACCACGGTAATCATCGTCCGGCATGCCGACGTGGCACCGGGGCTGGGGGACGACCTCGGGCTCAGTCCCGTCGGGGCAATTCGTGCGGAAGAGTTGTCTCGGGTCCTGGCCGATGTGGATGTGATCCAGGGACCGGACGCCATACTCGTTGGGAGCGGACGGGCGTCGAGAGAGACGGCTGAGCCACTGGCGCGGCGACTGAACCTGCCCGTGCTGGAGGTCGACACCTCCAGTCTGACTCGCCTGGCGAAACGAATCATCAAAGACTACAAGGGCAAGATCGTTCTGGTGGTTACCCGGCCAGCCGATATTCCGGTGCTGATACCAAGATTCCAGGGGAGCAAGAAAGTCCCGGAACTCGCGGATGGCGAATCCGACAATCTTTATGTGGTCAGCGTTCCCTGGTACGGCAAGGTCAAGACATTGCGCTTGCGTTACGGCAGCCGGCTTGCGCCAGCGAGCGAGGCGAACGGATTGGCGGCGAGATCGCCGTCGGACGTTAACGGAGGGTAGGGCAGTCCCTGCTCGTCACAGCGGGCTGCGATTCCCGGGTGGCACCACCGAAACAGCGTTTGTGAATACTGCTCAGGCGTAAGCCGACAGCCGGCATAAAGTCCGGCCACTTCGCGCTGTCGGGCGGCCTCATAAAGAAACAGGGCGGCGGCGACTGACACATTCAGCGACGTCGCCAGGCCGCGCATCGGCACGCTGGCATGGCAATCGACCAGCGCCGCCGCATCGGGCGATACGCCGCGCAGCTCGGAGCCCAGGAGCAGTGCGGTCGGGCGTGTGTAGTCCACCGACCGGTAATCCTCTGACGTTTTCGTCAAATGTGCTGCAACTACCTGAAAACCTGATGATTGTAGGCTGGATATGGCCGGGATGACGTGCCGGTGAGTGCGAACGCCAACACGAGGCCCGGCGCCACCGGAAATATGCCGCGATCGCCTGAAGCTGCTGTCAGGGCCGACCGCGTTGATCTCGAAGATGCCCACGGCGTCGCAGGTGCGCATCAGCGCGGCGATGTTATGGGGCTTGTGCACATCGTCTGCCAGCACGGTCAGGTCAGGCTGGCGACGCGCGAGTGCAGCTTTCAGCGTCTGAAAACGTTCCGGCGTCATGGCCTTATGATGGGCTATCCATCGCAACTAGTCAGGTAATCCTATGCGACAGTCCCTTCGGGTGGTGATCGCCTCGCTCGCTGTGTTCGTCGCCACGGATATCGCCATCGGCGGCCGCGCCGCCATGGCGGGGCCAGCGTTGGCCTTCGGCGAGTCCCTGGCAATCAGCGCACCAGACGGCCGGGCTATGGGCCCCGATATCGCCGTCGGCACCGACGGCGTGATTCACGTCTTGTGGATCGACAAGGCGCCGCCACCGGACGAGGGTTCGGCCGAAGACGCGGCGGCCGGCCACACCCACACGGCGACCGATCAGTTGTGGTACCGGCGCAGCGTCGGTCCTGCGACGGCCGGGCGGATCGGCGCGTTAAGCAGCCCCGCACGCGTCAACAGCCGCGACGGAGAAGTCTGGGGATTCGCGGTGAGCAAGCCGGTACTCGATCTGGACGGTCGCGGTAACGTGCATGTGTTCTTTACCGCCAACGACACTAATGAAAAAACGGGCAAGGGCCTGCTCGTGGCGCGCTACACGCGGTCGACGGACGGCGGCGCCAGTTTTGAACCGGGGCGCACGCTGAATTCCACCGCCACCAACGATCTCAGCGCCGTCATGCACGGTGGTTTCGCGGCCGCGCATGCCTTCGGCACACTGCTGGTCGACGGTGATGACGTGCAGGCGTTCTGGATCGACACTCGTGACATGATAGAGACGGACACGACAAGCGCCGCCTGGCGGGCCGTATCCCGCGACGGAGGCCAGACCTTCACGCCCGATCACGCCGTGTACGCGAACGACGTGTGCCCCTGTTGCCAGTTGTCGGCGGCGAAGTCCGGCAACGCGGTGCTGCTCAGCAGTCGCATGACCTACCCCGGTGGCTTTCGCGACAGTGCGGTGGGCCCCGTCAGTGCGGCCAGTAGCCGTTTTGAGCCGACCGTTCGTGTGGGCGAAGGCCAGTGGAAGATTGACGGGTGCCCGCTGAAGCGGACGGCAATCGCGGCGTCAGACCGCAACGTCTACACCGCGGCGTATACGGGCGGCCGGGACCCGGCCGGGGTGTACCTTTCCCGTTCCGTCGATGGCGGCCGGACCTTTCAGGCGGCAGTCCTGATGCACCCCGG
>JAQBGF010000147.1:0-3740 GCA_032122615.1 Gammaproteobacteria bacterium
GGCCCGCAGGGCACGCTGTTCGGCTCCGGTTCGGTCGGTGGCACGATCCGCTACATCACGAACCAGCCCAAGCTGGGCGAATTCGAGGGCCTGGTTGAGGCCAACGTGAATTCCGTCACCGACGGCGAGATCGGCGGTCACGGCAAGGGCATGGTCAACGTACCGGTCGGCGACAAGGCCGCACTGCGCATCGTCGGCTACTACACCGAGTACGCCGGCTTCATCGATGCCCTCCAGGAAGGCGGCGGCGTCAAGGAAGATGTCAATTCCGGCGACCGGGAAGGCGTCCGCGTTGCCATGCGCTTCGAGCCGACCGAAAACATTGCGATCACGCCCCGCGTGATCTACCAGGAGACCAACACGGACGGCTTCAACCGGCAGGAGGTGTTCAACCTCTTTGCCAACCCGTTCACGACTACACGACCGGCCGTGACCTTCAGCGAGCGCCAGCAGTTCCTGCTGCTCGACGAGGCCTTTGAGGACGAAACCACGATCGCCGACCTCACACTTGAAGTCGGCATGGGATCGATGGACCTGACCTCGATCACCAGCTACACGGACCGCTCAATCCTCGTCAGCCGGGATGCCAGCGCCCTGACGGGCAGCGTATCGGTCGATCCCCTGGGATTCCCGGAAGCGGATATCCTTCTCCCTTCGAACCTGCTCGACACCACGGACGTCAAGCAGTGGACGCAGGAAGTGCGACTGGCCTCCAACGGCGACGGCCGGCTGCAGTGGCTGGTTGGAGCCTTCTACTCCGACACGGAGAGGGACTATGCGCAGCGGCTGCCGACGCCAGGATACGACGCCGCCACCGACGCTACGCTCGGTGCCGGCGAGTCGGCAGGCGCCTATCCACCCGGCCTGGGTTACGGTCCTGACTCCCCCTACAATTCCGATTTGCCCTACGACCTCACGCAGTACGCCGTGTTCGGCGAGGCCACGTACGACATAACCGACCAGCTCAGCCTTACCGCGGGCGCCCGCTACTACGACTTCGAGGAAGAGCGGTCCTTCATCAGCGGCGGCGTGTTCTCCAACCTTGATAACCGGTTCGACAAGACCGACTCCGACGGCGTCACGCCCCGCGTCATGGTCAAGTACGACGTCTCCGACGCGGTGAGCGTCAATGCCCAGGCATCGCAGGGCTTCCGCCTCGGCGGCGTCAACGATCCACTGAACGTCCCGCTCTGTACTGACGAGGACGAAGCCATATTTGGCGGCTTCCAGAGCTACGATGACGAAACGATGTGGAACTACGAAACCGGCGTCAAGATCAATTCCGGCGGCGTCACCTTCAACGCGGCAGTGTTCCATACCGAGATCTCCGACTTGCAGGTCACCCTGGATGCCGGGTCGTGCTCCTCGCGGATCTCGTTCAACGTGCCTGATGCGCACACCACGGGTGTCGAGTTCGAGATCAGCGGCGAGCCCGTGGAAGGACTCGAAGTGTCCTTCGCCGGCAGCCTGCTCGAGGCCGAGTTTGACTCCACGGTTCGCGATGGTAACGGCGACACCATTGGCGGTATCGAGGATGGCAATCGCCTGGCCTCGGTGCCGGAGATCCAGCTGGCCGCAGCCGCGACCTACAGCTTCCCGCTGAACATCGGTGGGGGCTCGTCTGAAGGCTTCGTGGGCGCCTCGCTGCAGTACATCGGCGACCGCTACACCCAGCCCTCCGACCAGGTAGCAGGCGCCGGTGATTTCGTCTCCGACCTGCCCTACGGCGGGGCCCCGGGGACGGACGTCACCAGTGTCGATCTGGAGCTCGATGACTACACGATCATCAACCTGAATGCCGGCATCGACTTCGACGTCTGGTCCGTGCTCGCGTACGTCACTAACGTGGCGGACGAGAATGCCGAACTGGCCTTCGACCGCGAGCGCGGTGGCCGGGCACGGCTGGGTACGCACACGAACCAGCCCCGCACGGTTGGCCTGACCACGCGCTTCCGCTTCTAGATCGCTTCGCCTGGACGTGACTAAAAACCCCCGCTTCGGCGGGGGTTTTCTTTTTGGGCGATCGTCGGCGCTACGCTCGCAGCGACTAATGAACCTGACGGTCCTGGATGCCGCCCTTGGAAGCGAGCGAAAAGCGCGGCTCGATAGCCCGCAGCTCGCCTCGCACCAGGTCGGCCGCGTAACGACCGACCGACGGGCCGTGCTTGAAGCCGTGGCCCGAACCGGCGCCGACCAGCACCGCGTTCGCGAAGCCCGGGTGACGATCGATCAGCAGGTCACCATTGGAACTGTTCTCGTACTGGCACACGCGGGTTTCAACCAGCGGCTGGCCGGCGAGCGCGGGAAAGCGGCGATCGAGATAATCACCAATATTGGCCAGGCCCGCAGCCGTTACCTGCCGGTCGCCTGTGTCGGGATCGAAACGCGGACCGTGGGTGTCGTGCGCGATCTTGAAGCCGCGGCCCTCGAGATCCGGAAAGCCGTAGTAGATGTCGCCGCCGTTGAAGTCCGCCCAACCGGGCAGCTTCTGTTCCCTGAAGCGGTCGTCACCCGGCGGCGTGGCGAAAAAGAACACTTCCTGGCGCGTCGGAAATATCTTCGTGCCGAGGACATCCGGCAGCAGCGACGGCAGCCAGGGACCGCAGGCAAACACAAAGTTCTCAGCGTGCAGGACGTCGCCGGCAAGCGTGCGCAGCGACTCGATACGCCTGTCGCCCGCGGGCGGCGCGATCGCGGCTGTCTGGTACTCGCCGCCCGCCGCCGCGAACTCGGCCACCAGCGTCTGCACCGCGCGACGGGCCATCAGCGCGCCAAACCGCGGCTCGTAAAGGCCGAACTCGATGCTGTCCCACCGGACCTGCGGATAGCGCCGCTCAAGTTCCGGCCGGTCGAGCATGTCTACTGGCAGGCCAAGCTGACGGTGCAGCGCGATACTCTGCGTGGCAAACGGCTCCTGCCGCGAAAAAAACATCAGCACGCCGGTCGGGTGCAGAACGGGCAGGCCGGAACGCCCCGACAGCCACTGCCAGTCGGCTAGCGACTCCAGCGCCATCCGGGTGTACACGAGATCCGCGCCGTACAGGCTGCGGGTCATCCGGGACTCGCCGCCGGACGAGGCGCGGGCATGCGCCGGGCCGAAGGCATCCACCAGCAGCACGCGCTGGCCGCGACGGCGCAATTCAAAAGCCGTCCAGGCGCCGAACACACCGGCACCGACGACGATTGTGTCCCAGCGATCCGGTTTCGGCGCCGAAGTGCCGCGCGCGGTGCCGGCAGCAGCGAGAGCTGCAGTTCCTGCTAGCAGGTGGCGGCGGGAAAGTTTGGACATGCCCGGGTTGCGGGTCGCGCCTGAAGGCGCTCCTACAGGCGCATTACAGACCCAGAGCGCCCGGGTTCATCAGGTTCTGCGGGTCGACACTGTTCTTCAGGTCCCTGAGCACGCGCGCCGCTTCGGCGTCGCGCCCCTGCATGTAGGGGTAGCTCTTGCCCACCTGCATGTGCACCGCGCCCACCGAGGCGAAGATCTCGTTGATCTTCCCGCGCAGTTCCCGCACCAGCGCCCGACCCTCGGGATTCTCCGGGTACTCGGGCAACATGCCGAGGTACTCCTGGGGCAGGTAGCGCTTGTGGAAGTTCGTGCGGCTGTCTTCCCAGTAGAACACCGGCTCGTAGAGGAAGACGTGGGTGTTGATCGTCATGTACATGGTGCCCTTGTCGACTTTCGCCTGGCGCATGCGCTCGGCGTTGTCGGCGTAGAGCTTCTGCAGCTTCTGGTGAAA
>JAQBGF010000148.1:0-11747 GCA_032122615.1 Gammaproteobacteria bacterium
AACCTGCTGTTCATCACCGACCCCGGATACGCCAACGACCAGGACGAGTCCGTTACCAAGACCAGTTCCTGGGCGGTATTCGCGTCGGTGGAACAGGACTTCCTCGAGAGCTGGACGGCCCGCGGCGAGGTGCGCTTCACCGAGGAGAAGAAGGACTATTCCCAGTGGATCGTCCCGAACCTGCTCTACGAGGACGGTGGCGTCTATGTGCCACGCGTGGTTCCACCCACGGTAATCGATGACAGCTGGAACTGGGTCAGCGGGCGCGTAACGCTGGACTACAAGCCCAACGACAACTGGATGATCTACACCTCCCTGGCCAACGCCTCAAGGAGCGGTGGCTTCAAAGGCGAGACCGTCAGTTTCCTGGACCCGGACACGCAGCAGGAAGGCCCGGACCTGCAGATCATCGAGCCCTATGACCCCGAGAAAAACTGGACGGTGGAAGTCGGGATCAAGGGTCGGACCAGCGACGGCCGCATTGGCATCGATCTGTCCGCCTATCGTATCGACTGGCAGAACATCGTGCTGCCGCAGGTACTCACCGAGTATGTCGATCCGACTGACGGCGTATTGAAGCGGACCTCCGAACTGGTATCCCTGTCTCGCAATACCGGCGACGCGACGGTGGTCGGCTGGGAGCTGCAGACGGACGTCGTGATCAGCGATGGCTGGACTGCCAATGTCGGCGTGTCCTACACCGACTCGGTCTGGGACAAGGCCAGGCAGGCGACGTACCAGTTTTTGCCGAGCTTCTACGTCCCCAACCCCGATCCGGACGGAGTGCCACTCGGCGGCGACATCTCGGGTCACCAGATGCTCCGCGTGGCGCCGTGGACCGTCAACGCGTCGCTCCAGTACCGGCACGAAATAAGCAACGACTGGAGCTTTTATGGCCGCAGCGATATCACCTGGAAGGACAGCTGGTATGTCGGCAACGACAACCAGAGCACCGTACCGGCGTCCACGTTCGTGAACCTGCGCCTCGGCATCGAGTCGGAAAGCTACACGGTGGAGTTGTGGGTGAATAACCTGTTCGACTACAGCGACCCCATCGGCGCGTTCCGCGACATCTTCTGGACCAACACCCAGGACCTGCAGTCCGCGAACGATCCCCCGACCAGCACGCTGGCTGACTTTCCTCCCATCCGCCTGAGCCTGAACCAGCCCAGCCTCCGCACCTACGGGATAACCGGTCGGGTGCGGTTTGGCGGCGCGCGACAGTAGTGGCGTCATGACTCGCCGGATTGGCGCGCTGGCCATCGTGCTGTTGATGTCGGCACTGACGATGACGGCGGCGCGAGCCTCTGATCCTCCAGCCGACCCGGCGCTGAAGCACGCCAACCGGCTGTTGTCCCGCGCAATTCTCGTGGACGGGCACAACGATTTGCCCATCATGATTCGCTTCAATCGCAAGGCGCCGGGCGACCTTGCGGCCTACGACCTGCGAGAGCGCACCATCGGACAGACGGATATTCCGCGACTGCGCGCCGGCAAGGTGGGGGCGCAGTTCTGGTCCGTGTTCATTCCCGGTGAAGGCAAGGGCCCATTCGCTCCCACGCAGCTGGAGCAGATTGACCTGGCGCGGCGCCTGATCGAGCGCTATCCGGATACGTTGCAGTTTGCCGGGACCGTGGCCGAGATCCGCGCGGCCCATCGCCATGGCCGCATCGCCTCGCTCCTTGGCATGGAGGGCGGCCAGGGGCTGGAGAACTCCCTCGGCGCCCTGCGCGCGTACTACGACCTCGGCGTGCGCTACATGACACTGACCCATAACTCACACACGGACTGGGCCGATTCCGCCGCCCAGCCGCCGCGCCACGACGGGCTCACGCCCTTCGGCGAGGAGGTGGTGCGGGAAATGAACCGGCTGGGCATGCTGGTGGATCTCTCGCACACCTCGGCCACGACCATGGCCGATGCGATTCGCGTCAGCGAAGCGCCGGTGATTTTCTCCCATTCTGCCGCACGAGGTCTGTGCGACATTACGCGCAACACGCCCGACGACATCCTGCGTGCGCTGCCCGGGAATGGCGGCGTGATCATGGTGACCTTTGTGGCCAGCTTCGTGGATTGTGGCGTCGGCCGGGAACGGGGCGGGCCAACAACCACCATCGCGAGAGTGGCCGATCACGTCGACTACATCCGCGACATCTCAGGCGTGGATCATCTCGGGATAGGCAGTGACTTCGACGGCAACTGGAAGTGGCCGGACGGCCTCAGCGATGTCTCGATGTTTCCCAACCTGTTCGCCGAACTGATCCGGCGCGGCTGGTCGGATGCGGACCTGCGCAAGCTGGCGGGAGAAAACCTCCTGCGGGCCATGGCCAAAGCCGAGCGGGTCGCGGCGGAATTGCAGCGGGAGAGGCCCGCCTCGACGGCGGTTTTCACGCCCTAGCGCGCTGTGCCTTGCGGGTATTCGGTACCGGAGCTCTGGCGTTAGCCGCTGGTCGGCGCGATTCCGCCTTCAAACCCGCCAACTATCGGCAAGCTGATAACTGTGCTCGAGAGCAGGTAGGCCAGGCTGCCCGCCGCCGCGCCAAGCAACCCGAAGGCCGAAAAGCACATAACGGGAACAATCACCCAGCCCATTCCGCCGATCATTGTCGCGAGCCGAAACCAGCTCGTTGTCATCACAGGCGGACGATCGTAGGGATCACGACGTTGCGTCAAGACCCCCCATACCAGGAGGCCATTGCAGAGAAAGAACACCGACAGGATTAACCAAAACATCACGGTTACCTCGAAAAGTTCTTCAACGTGACTGAGCTTCACAGAATGAACTCAGGAGTCAGGTGTAACCCTAATAGATCAGGCGGATACAGTCTCGTACAGGATCACAAATGCGATGTCCCCTGGCGGCGCGAGTGGCAGCGACGGCGGAAAATGTGATAGCCATTTACCGAGTTGTCATAAGGTTCAGGCCGCGATTTTCTGATTGCGCATGGCCTGTCCTCGCATGGCCTGTCCGCGGAGTCAGGCAAGTTCGGCGAGCAATTGCTTGCGGAACGCGTCATCGGGTTCCCGGCCAAAACCGGCGGCCATGTTATCGGTCATGTGCCGCAGGCTTGAGGTGGCGGGGATCAGGCAGGTCACGGCCGGGTGAGAGAGCGCAAAGTTCAGGAGCAACTGGCCCCAGGAATCGCACTGATAATCGGCCGCCCAGCCCGGCAAGGGCTTGCCCCGCACCTGCTGGAACAACCCGCCACGCATGAACGGGCGGTTTACCAGCACCGCCATGCCGCGCTCCCGGGCCAGCGGCAGCAGGATCTCTTCCGCCTCGCGCTCGCCGGCGCTGTAGTTCAGTTGCACGAAATCGAGCGCTTCCTTGCGCATCACCGACTCGAACTCTTCGTATTGCGCGGCCCGCGACGTCGTAATTCCGATGTAGCGGATTCGCCCGGCCGCCTTCCACTCCCGCAGCGTAGCGAGATGCGTGCGCCAGTCCTGCAGATTGTGCACCTGCATCAGGTCAATCCTGGCCACGCCCAGGCGCCCGGCCGAGGTCTGCATCTGCTCGCGGCCAGCGGCGTCGCCAGTCGTCCAGACCTTCGTCGCGATGAATGGCTTGCTTGCCGGCGTGAGCCGGGACAGCAGGTAGCCTGTGACGGCTTCGGCGCTGCCGTACATCGGCGAGGAGTCAATGACTGTCCCGCCAAGAGTGAAGAACTCGCGCAGTGCTGGCAACAGCGCATCACGGGCGGCATCAGCGCCGACGTCGAAGGTTCGCGACGTGCCGAGGCCGATCACCGGTATGGCCTCGCCGCTGGAGGGTATACGACGAATCCTGGGTATGGGCGCCGGCACGACGATGCCTGGAGCCAGGGCAGTCGCAATGCCAGCGCTGAGGAGGCTGCGGCGATTGATCATCGCAGGGGGCCCGTCAGCCTTTGATAACAGGAACTGCGGCGTCGCCGCTGCCCGAGAACAGGTGAACGTACTCGCGCTTGAACGGGTGTTCCTCGCGATCGGTGAGCGGTCGCAACCTCTCGACCGGCATCCCCAGGGAGGCGTGGACGCACAGCAGGTTGACGGCAACACCGATGGCGTCCAGGTACGTGTCGCCACGATCAACGAAAGCCACCGGGAACATCTGCTCGGTGCTCTCGAAGTAGTTGTTGCTGCTCGCGTAGCCAGGCAGGTGCCAGTAGCAGCGGTAACCGGAATCCTCCAGTAGCGATACCAGTTCCGGCGACTTGTCGACGGAATCGTTTTCCACGTAGAGAATCGGCTTGAATCGGGCGAGCGTCCGGCGAGCACCCCGCAGCACCTCAGCCTCCATGCCCTCGACATCGATCTTGATGAGCTTGAGTCGGTCAGTATTCAGGAAGTCGTCCAGCACCAGGCGTTCCACCGGAGCAGCCTGGGGAGCGCCGGTGATCATCGCAAGCTGTACCCCGCCAAAATTATTGGGTACGTGCGGATCCGGATCAAAAAGCCTCAACGTGCCTGACGTTTCATCGACTGCCGAGTTGATGCAATGCACGTTGTCGAGGCTGTTAAGCGCCATGTTTGCGCAGAGCGTCTGAAACACGATTCGCTGCGGCTCAAACGCGAAGACGAGGCCTTGCTGCCCCACAAGCCTGGCCAGCGCCAGCGTGTGCGTGCCGATATTGGCGCCGATATCCGTGTCGTTCTTGTTGTACAGGACGTAGCCGTGTCCCGCCTCGAGAAGAATTCGCCCCTGCGTCATGAATCCATCATTACATAAATCACGGCTACGGCACGCCGGGGCCGCGCCGGAACCTTGCTGTAAGTTAGCCGGCGGTTTACCCTCGGTGACCCAAGTTCTTCTTCCTGGCGGACTGTGATTTCCCATGAAAAATGATAACGGTGCGACCAACAGCTACGTCCAGGACAACACCTATAACTCCAATTTCAATGCGTCCCAGGCGCCGATACTGCTGAGTTATGTGGCGGCGACAGCCGGCTTCGCGCCGCCTGAGCCGGAACGGCCGTTTCGCTACGTTGAACTCGGCTGCGGCAGCGGCGTTACATTGAATGGCCTGGCAGCAGCTTATCCGCAGGGCTCGTTCGTGGGCGTGGATTTCAACGCGCAGAACATTGCCATGGCGCGCGGCACAGCGATGGTGGCGGGACTCGGTAACGTACGTTACATCGAGGCCGCATTCTCGGCGCTTGACGTCAGTGCCCTGGCACCAGCGGATTACATCGCCTGTGTGGGCACCTACTCCTGGCTGGACGATGCGGAGAAGGCGGCTCTGATCAGGGTCGCAGGCGGCAGCCTGAAAAGCGGCGGACTGCTTAATCTCGGATTCGTCACCCTCGGTCGCGCCGCCGTAACGCCGATGTGGCAGGTGCTGCGTGGGCTGGTGCCGGCCGGTGGGCCAGGCTCCCTGGAGCGGGTAAAGGCGGGCATCGGGCTGCTGGCCCGGTTGCGGGATCACGGGGCGAAGTACCTTCAGCAGAACCCGCAAGCGCTGGCACTGTTGAATGATGTGCATCAGGAAGAGGCCTCTGGTGATATCCCGGCGCTCACTAACCTTTCGCACAACCTGCTTGCCGAGGGTTACCGGGTGGAGCTGCTGGACGAAGTGGCTGCGGGTCTCGCCGGCGCGGGCCTGGAATTCGCTGGCAGCGCCGCGCCGTTTTCAAACGATCCGGATCTCTGCGTGCCGGCGGCGCTTCGGGAATGCCACGATGGCTTGCCGAACCGGGTGGCGCAGGAACTGTTCAAGGACTTTCTTGGCGCCACGGTGGCGCGCTTTGACGTGTTCATCAAGGGCGCACGCCCGGATACCGTGGCGTCGCATCGCTACCTGATCGATCGCAGTCGGGTGACGCTCGTTGGTGACCGGGCCGAAACCTGGCAGCAGCTGGAGCGGCCGGGCTGGACGTCCTTTAATCTGGCGACGCCGGCAATGCGCTATGTCTTCGACCGTATTGCCGATGGCGTCGGGGGCATTGCCGCCCTCGTGCAGGGCGCCCCGCATTCAGCAGAGGACGTCTGCGATGCCTATTTCAAGCTGGTGGCCAGCCCCGGCTTCGACCTGTGTTTCGATGCCCCGGTCGCGACGGGTTCGCAACTGCCGTCGCGTGTTAATCCGTCGTCGGGTTACAACCGCCTGGCGCTGAAGGCGGCCCTGGATGGCGCAATAGGCGTAAATATGGCTGCGCCGGGGTTGGGCAGTTGCGTGCCGGTTACCGTGCCCGGGTCGATGCTGCTGGCGGAGTTCTGCGCCAGCGGGACGGTTGCTTCAGATCAAGCCATGCACGCCAGGTTGTCAGAGCGTGTGGCGGCGATGCCAGGCCTGGATGCCTCGGTGTTGCACCAGGTTCGGGACCCGGAGTCGTTCGCCGCGCTACATCGCGAGATCGGTGGGCGGGTCTTGCCCATGTTGCTGCGCTTCGGGGCGATCAGGGCGGATTAGTGAGCGCTTCGAGGTTTTACCGGTACTGGCTGACGAACGACACTGATCACAGGCCGTACCAGGCCGGCAGCAGCCACGAGTAGATGGCGATCATCATCACCGTCAATGGCAGCCCCACCCGCAAGAAATCCGAGAAGCGATAACCGGCGGCGCCCATGATGATCAGGTTGGTCTGGTAGCCGATTGGCGTGGCGAAGCAGAGATTGCAGCCAAACAGTACCGCCAGCGCGAACGGCTCGGGCGGCACGCCGAGCTCGCGCGCGATCGCGATGGCAATCGGCGTGCCGATCACCGCCGCGGCGTTGTTGGAAATGAAATTGGTCAGGACTGACATCAGCGCAATGATGCCACCGAGCACGATGCTGACCGGAAAATCGTCCGCCACTGTGAGAAGAAGGCCGGCGATCCATTCTGCCCCGCCAGTTACCGTCAAGGCCTTGCCGAGCGCCAGGCTGGCGGGAATCAGCAGGATGACTTCTGCGCTCACCGCCTTGCCGAGATTGCGGGGCAAGACGCACTGGGTCAGCAACATTGCTACTGCGCCGAGGATTGCGGCCAGGGCGATGGGCATCAAGCCGCTGGCCGCGGCTGCAACGACCGCCGCCATGATGCCGATGGCCAGAGGCGCTTTCCCGGTGCGTGGCAGGCTGGTCTTCCCGTCGAGAGCGAGCAGGTCGCGCTCCTGTTTGGCGCCTTCCACACGCCCGGACGCCCCCTGAACCAGCAGAACGTCGCCGGCGTGCAGGACCCAGTTGCCGATATTCGGGTCGCTTGGCTGGTTATCCTCGCGATGAATGCCCAACAGTTCCAGGCCGTAACGCAGGGTGAACCGGATGTCGCCGATTCGCCGGCCAATGAACTCGGAGTCGGCCGAGATGATCATCTCGACCATGTGCAAGTCCTCGTCCTTCTTGATGGCTTCGAGCGGACCGGCGAGATTAGTGCCAACCTGCAGTTCGCCACCCAGTATTCGTTCGCATTCCTTGAGGTCGGCCGCGGTGCCAGCGAGGTGCAGCCTGAATCCGGCCACAACCAACACGGTTGGTAACTTGGCGACGATGCGGCCGTTCGGGTTCTGCAGGGTTCGCAGATGAATGTGTGCAATGCGCTTCAGGATCTCCCCCAGGGGCCGACCGTCGGCGTAGGACTGGGGAAGGATGCGCAGCACGGCGTTGAATTCGCGCGGCGTTGACAGATTCGGCTTTATTCCCGAGTTCTTGAGCAGACGCGGCGCGATGAGCAGCAGGTAGAGCAGCGCGGGCCCGGCGGCAAAGAGGACTATCGGCGTAAACTCGAACACGCCAAAACGCGGCAATCCCAGCTCAGCCGACAGGGACACGACGAGCAGGTTTGTGGAGGTACCGATTGCTGTGGCGGTACCTCCAATGAGGACGGCGAAATTCATTGGCATCAGCAGAGGGCCAGGCCCGTTGCGCGTCCGGGCGGCCAGGCTCATCAGAACGGGCGTCATCATCACGACGATCGGGGTGTCGTTGAGGACGCCGCTGAGCGCCATGCAACTTACCAGTACAGCCAGCATGGCGAGCGTCTGGCTGCGCTTCCAGACGGCCGCCAGCCCGCGGGTCAGGGGTTCGAGGGCACCGGTCATCAGGAGTCCGCGACCCAATACCATCAGTGCGCAGATGGCAACCAGCGCCTCGTGCCCGAATCCCGTGAAGAAATCCGTGGCCCCAAGAGAGCCGTTCGGGCCCTGATACGGAAACAGGTCAAAGCCCAGCGCGAGGACGGCGATGATGCCAAGGCTGGTGACCGTGATCGGCACCCACTCCCGCGCCATCACGTAGAACGCCACCACCATGCCGAGGAGCACGGCGATTGCGTGAAAGTTGAGGCCAGCGATCTCCGTCATGATTCCTGCCGCCAGTCCCGAATGTGCAAATCCCGCTGCGGAAAGGGAATGCTGATCCCCTCGCGGCCGAAGGTTCGATAGATCTCGCAGTTGAGCTCGTGAAGCGCCAGGCCTCGCAGGGCGGGCTGCGCAATCCACACCAGCAGTTCGATTTCGAGGCCCGAATCGCCGAAGGCCCGGAATCGCACGCGGGGTACCGGCGCTTCGCAGACGTTCGGATGCGCGGCTGCGATGCGCATCAAGGTGGTCATCACCTTGTCGATGTCGGAGCCGTATGCCACGCCAACTGGCACCCGTAGCCGATACTTGACATGGGGGCCGCCCGACTCATTGACGATCTTCGCTCGCCCCATGACGCCATTGGGAATGCTGACCTCCTCATCGTCGCGCGTGAGAAGCCGGGTGCTGCGCAATCCGATATGGGTAACCTGGCCGCGCTCTCCAGTGTCGAGAACAATGTAGTCGCCGATCCGGTACGGCTGATCAGTGAGAATCGCAACACCAGCCAGGAGATTACCCAGCGTATCCTGGGCGGCGAAGGACAGGGCAAGCCCGACGATGCCGGCGGATGCCACGAGGCCTGTTACGTTGACGTTCCAGGCGAGCAGTACCGCGTAGACGCCTGCGAGCACCAGCACAACGCGAAGCATGTTGTTCAGCAGTGGTGCGGTGGTCGGACGCGCCCAGGCAGGTGGCGAAACCTGCTGACTTAGCGCGTGGATGATCAGGGCTCCGGCCCGGATGCCCGCTGTGATCCAGACGAGGATCAGGATGCTGTTGACGATGCCAAGAGTAATGGCTTCGGCCCGGGGCGTGAGCTCAATAATGGTGGTAGCGATACTCAGGCCAACAAGTGCAACCGTCCGGAAGAGGGTTTTATGGCCGAGGAACATGGCCTCCTCACGACGGGAGCCCGCCCAGTGGGGTAGAAAGCGGTCACCGGCCGTACTGACCAGCAGGTCGATCAGTTTGGCCAGCAACAGGGACAGGACAATGACGGCCAGCGCCCGCAGGTAGAGGCTAGGGCTCAGGCGACCGACCCAGTCAAGTAGCGGGTCAAGCCACTCGATCATTACAACGCTCCCAGATAATGCCAGCCGCAAGCCATTCTAGACGCACTCAGCGAAACGGCGTGATATTTCCCTTGCGAATGGCCGTCCGCATCTGTCGGGCGACGTAGCTGGCCATGATGCGGGCAAAGGGATTGACTGGCGCATCGTTGTAGTAGTTGGCGTCCAGCCAGTTTCGTTCCGCCCAGTAGGCGTGATTCCGGGTCCCTTTCCGGGCCCTGGTCATGTTTTGCATCGCGCGGAAATTGACCAACTGCCGGAACGTGACCCGCTGGAGACCCCCCGCGGAAATGCCCGTCACGAACTTCCGGGCTACGTCCGCCGTGCATTCCTCAACCAGGCCCAGGTAGCGCTCCTTGTGCATCTGCGCGCTGGAAATCCCGAGTCGTGTCACTACATCACACCCCCACGCTGATGCCGTGCCCTCAAGAAAGTCCAGGACACCCTTGTGGCCACCACCGGAGGCGGTACACGTGACAATCGCCTTCTTGCCAAAGAAGCTAGGGCGGTTGCGCTTGTACATACAGGACAGGCAGCCGTCGCAGTAGGGCACCAGCACCTTGCAGAGGAAAACGTACTCGACCGTCGTCGGGTGCAGATCGTTCATCTGCGCCTCGATCTGCCGGATCACCTTGTAGGTGTAGCTGTCTTCATTACGCGGCGAGCCGATCAGCGCCAGAATGTTCAGTGTCTTTGTCATTAAGGCTCCATCATCCGGGGATGGTCACGTGATTGCCGGACTTTTTGCCGCAGCCTCGGGATCCGCTTCGGCTGCAGGTTCGACCTTCTGCCTGGCCTTGACCGGTCGCCAGTCGTGCTCGGTCAGCCACGCGACCACCTCATCGCGTTTCGACTCCAGAACCAGAAAGGTGATTTTTTGGCGCTTGCGCACCCTGGTCATCTCACTCACCGGCATTACCCGGCGCCCCCATTTTTTGTGCAACAGGGGAAGTACGGCCGATTGAAGCCTGGCTGACACGAGAGCGTCTCCACGAGCCTCGACGAAGGAACGCCCCCGGTACTCCCAGGTTTCGACGGTGGCCTCGGCCTTGCGTAGCGTTACTGACCAGGCGTCGGGATCACAGTTCCCGGCAAACAGCAGGGATGCTGAGATGTTCTGGATCATGTCCGGTGTCAGGTGCCCGTTGCGCAACTGGATCGCAGCCCAGATGCGTGCCAATCCAAAGTCATCGCGCGCACGCGCTGCGAACAGGAAATTCAGTTCCTCATTGGGTGTGACCGCAATGCCGCCAGCAAATCGATCCAGGTTGGCCCTGAGCAGGGTGCTTTCCTCGAGGGCGTTACCGAAGATGACCGGAAAGTCGTCTTCCTCGGCGGCGTGTGACTCGTCCGCACTGGAATCCAGGAAAGTCACTGACTGTCCCGCATCGCGCAGCGCACGACCGAGCGCCAGCCCGAGCGGCCCCGCACCAACAATCAGCCAGCCGGTGGCAGGCGCCAGCCGGACGCCCAGCAGTGAGGCGATAAACCCGCCGGTAAATCCGTTCAGCGTCACGGTGATGGCAATCACGAGGAACACCAGTGCCTGCAGGGCAGCGCCGCCCTCGACACCGGCAGCTTCCATCTTCAACGCAAAAAACGACGCCACCGCTGCCGCCACGATGCCCCGTGGCGCCATCCAGGCGAGGAAGGCCCGCTTGCGGAACGACAGGCCGGAACGCAGCGTGCAGAGCGCGACACCAACGGGCCGGACGACAAGAATAAGCGCGGCGACGGTAATCAGTCCCCCAGTACCCAGCGACTGGATGTCTGCAAGGCGCACGTCGGCGGCCAGGAGCACGAACAGCATGCCGATAAACAGCATGGTCAGTTGCTCCTTGAACTCGGCCAGTTCCCGTCGAACGACGGTTCGGGCATTGCCTACCACGATGCCGGCCACGGTAACGGCAGCGAGGCCGCTCTCCGGCTGGATGGCATCGCTGGCGTGATACAGCACGAGAACCGCCGACAGCACGAACACGTTCTCCAGTGCCTCGGGAACCAGGCCGCGCCAGCGAAGCGCGGCTGCCAGGGCATGTCCAGCCAGGAAGCCGAACAGCGCGCCGAGGCCAAGGCCCGCCGATATCTCGATGAACCCGGTGACGGCCGACGTCAGGGACGGCTGCAGCAACACATCCAGCATCACCACGGCGAAAATCGCGCCGACCGGATCGATGAGCACGCCTTCACCCTCGAGGATCGTGCGCAGATCCTTCTGCAGGCGAATACGACGGACCAGGGGCGCGACCACGGTTGGCCCGGTGACGATAACGAGCGTGCCGAACAGGAACGACATGAGCCATGTCCAGCCCAGCGCGAAGTGCGCGGCGAGAGTGGCCCCCAGCAGCGTGACGGTGGAGCCGATCGTGATGAGCCGCTGGATGACGCCGGAGGCGCGTCGCAGGCGGCGGATTT
>JAQBGF010000149.1:0-40914 GCA_032122615.1 Gammaproteobacteria bacterium
CCGGCGCCCTCTGGCTGGGCGCCCGCCCAACCGCCCTAACCTGCCACCACTCCATAAATCACCTTAACGGGCCTGGCGTGGGCCCGGCTTCACCGCCGGGTCCACGACGGCATACTATTCGCCGCAAGGAGCGTGAAGCGCCCTACGCGCCGCTGAGCATCCGTCGAAGCACGTTATCTTTCGCAACGACGTGGTGCCACAGCGCACCAATGACGTGCAAACCAAGTACGCCAGCACCGATCCGCCAGCAGGCCTTGTGGATGGCAGCGTAGTACTCGTAGGGCGCGTGCGAGCCATCTAAGGCCTGCGGCACGATCCGCGGCATGTCGTCCCAGCCGAAGAAGAAAATCGGGAACTCACCCTCGTAGGCAGACAAAGTGGCCCAGCCGGACAGCGGGAACGCAAACAGTAGTGCGTAGAGAAAGACGTGGGTGAGCCGCGCCAGCAGCCGCTGGTAGGTGGCGAGCCCCGGCGGCATCTCCGGCGTGGGATTGGTGACTCGCCAGCTAAGGCGCAGCGTGGCCAGAATCAGGACCAGAAAGCCGTTGGTGTGATGCACCTGCGAGACTTGCAACAGCAGGGAAAAATCCGTGCTGTTGGTGGCGATGAGCTCCTTGTAGACCTCGTTCATGTAAAACCCAAGTGGCACCTGGATGGCAATCATCGCCACGATGATCCAGTGAAAGTGGCGGGAGACAGCTCCCCAGGACATCGCGGTATTACGAAGCACGGGAGGCCCCGACGGGCGCAGACAGCCGGTCCAGGATTTCCAGCAATGCCTCCGGCGGCTGGGCGCCGGAAGCAGCGTGCTGCCGGTCAAAGATGAAAAACGGCACGCCGCTGACGCCCGCCTGGCGGGCTTCGGCCGCTAGTGCCTGGACGCGATCCTCGTCCTTCCCGGCGCGCAAATCGGCTGCCACGGTCATTGGGTCCATGCCGGCCTCCCCCGCGATTCGGGCGAGCACAGCGGGGTCGCCCAGATCTTCGGAAGCGCAGTGGTGGGCGGCAAAAAGCCGCTCCGCAAGGGCATTCTGATCAATATTCGGGGCCTGGTCAGCCCAGTAGAGAAGCACGTGGGCAGACAAGGTATTGGGCGAGCGCGCACCCGGATTCGTCTCGAACCTGAGGCCTTCCGCAGCCGCCGTCTGCTGCATGCCCGCCATGATGTCGCGGGCGCGGTCCACACCAAAAATGGTCGCGTAGTGTGCCTGGCGGTCCTTGCCTTCTCGCGGCATGTCCGGGCTCAGCTGGAACGGCAGCCAGCTTATGGCCGCGCGGATTGCCGGCCGGGCGGCCAGGGCCCGCTCAAGGCGGCGTTTGCCCACGTAACACCACGGGCAAACCAGGTCGGAAACGATTTGGATCTGCAGGACTTGAGCCATGGACGCCAGTGTAGGAGCGGCTTTAGCCGCGATTCAATGCCGGGAGTGCCTGCAGGTGCTCCCGGCAAGCCTTTCCTGAATGGCTTCCGAGACTTAAACTGCACGGTCGTGGGCCGCTTTTTCGCGGCCCCGTTACCGACCCAGAGACAGATTTATGGACAACCACCAGCGTCGTGGCGGGCTACCCCTGCCCTCGATAAACCAGCGGCCGGAGGCCATACGGGCGCCCGGCAAGCAGGGCCTGTACGACCCAACCCGTGAGCACGACGCCTGCGGCGTCGGCTTCGTCGTGGATATCAAGGGCCGCAAATCCCACCGGATCCTGGCGCAGGCGATCCAGGTGCTGCGCAACCTCGACCACCGGGGCGCCTGCGGCTGCGAGGTGAATACCGGCGACGGCGCCGGCGTGCTGCTGCAGATGCCGCACACCTTTCTGCAGAACATCGCGGAAAAGGACGGCTTTGCCCTGCCCGCGCCAGGCGATTACGGCAGCGGCCTGCTCTTCCTGCCGCGCAACGCGAGCAAGCGCCGCCGGCTTGAGCAGAAATTCGAACAGATTGTGCAGTCCGAGGGCCAGACGGTCCTCGGCTGGCGCACCGTGCCGACCAACAACAAGTCGCTTGGCGAAACCGCGCGCGGCTCGGAACCCTTCGTGCGCCAGGTGTTTGTCGGGCGGGATCCCTCCCTCGTTGATGAGTCTGGCGACGGCCTTGCCTTCGAGCGTGTGCTCTACGTCATCCGCAAGCGCGCCTACAGCGAAATCCGCATTTCCACCCAGGACGGTGCCGACTTCTGGTACGTCTGTAGCCTGTCGTGCAAAACCCTGGTTTACAAGGGCATGCTGCTGACCGAGCAGTTGACTGATTACTACCCGGACCTGGTTGATCCGGGGATGGAAACCGCGCTCGCCATGGTGCACTCGCGATTCAGCACCAACACCTTCCCGAGCTGGGACCGGTCACACCCCTACCGCTACCTGGCCCACAACGGCGAGATCAACACCCTCCGCGGCAACATCAACTGGATGCACGCCCGCGAAGCGCTGTTCGAGTCGGCGCTGTTCGGCGAAGATATTGTCAAGATCCCGCCGGTCGTCAATCCGAACGGCAGCGATTCCGCGATGTTCGACAACGTGCTGGAACTGCTCGTGCTGGCCGGCCGCTCCCTGCCCCACGCGATCATGATGATGATCCCGGAACCGTGGTCGAACCACGCCGGCATGGACGACGACCTGCGGGCCTTCTACCAGTACCACTCCAGCCTGATGGAACCGTGGGACGGGCCCGCGTCCATCGCCTTTACGGACGGCAAGAAGATCGGCGCCGTGCTCGACCGCAACGGCCTGCGGCCGTCGCGCTACTACGTGACCAAGGACGATCTGGTCATCATGGCGTCCGAGGCCGGCGTGCTCGACATCCCGCCGGAGAACGTGCTGCGCAAGGGCCGGCTGCAGCCCGGCCGCATGTTCCTGGTCGACACCGAGGAAGGCCGCATCGTCGAGGACGACGAGATCAAGCGGCAGGTCGCCAACGAGCGGCCCTACCGCCAGTGGCTCAACGAACACCTGGTGCATCTGGACCAGCTGCCGCCCGCACCCGAGGTGCCAGTACCAGATCACGACACCTTGCTGCAGCGGCAGCTGGCGTTCGGCTACACCTACGAGGATCAGCGCATCATCCTGATGCCGATGGCCCGCGACGGCGTCGACGCCGTGGGATCCATGGGCAACGACACGCCGCTGGCCGCCCTGTCCAGCAAGCCGCGGCTGCTGTTCGATTACTTCAAGCAGCTGTTTGCCCAGGTCACCAACCCGCCGATCGACTGCATCCGCGAGGAACTGATCACCGCGTCGGAAGGCTGGCTCGGCTCCGAGGGCAACCTGCTCGAGCCTCAGCCGGCAGATTGCCGGCGCCTGGAACTGCACGGCCCGATCCTCACCAACGAAGAATTCGCCAAGGTCCGGCGCCTGGAACTGCCGGGCCTGCGGGTCGGGCTGCTGTCCAGCCTGTTCCGCGTGGCGCGCGGCGAAAAAGGCCTGGTGGGTGCACTGGAGGACCTCTGGAGCACGGCCCACCGGATGATCGAGAGCGAGAACCTCAACGTGCTGATCCTGAGCGATCGCGGCGTGAACAAGGACTTTGCCGCTATCCCTTCGCTGCTCGCGATGTCGAGCCTGCACCACTACCTGATCCGCGAAGGCCTGCGCACACGCGTCAGCCTGGTGATTGAAACCGGCGAAGCGAGGGAGGTGCATCACTTCGCCCTGCTGATCGGTTATGGCGCAACCGCCGTCAATCCCTACCTGGCCTTTGAGACTCTGGACGGGATGATCGTCGACGGCCTGCTGCCCACCGTGGACCACAAGACCGCCTGCAAGAACTTCGCCAAGGCCGCCACCAAGGGCGTCGTGAAGACCATGTCGAAGATGGGTGTCTCCGCCGTGCAGAGTTATCACGGCTCCCAGCTGTTCGAGGCGGTGGGCCTGCGGCAGGACCTCATCGACGAGCATTTCACCTGGACCGCGTCGCGGGTTGGCGGCATCGGCATGGAGGTGGTGGCGCGGGAAGTGTTGATGCGTCACCAGGCCGCCTTTCCGGCCCGGCCGATTGCCGGCCAGGCGCTGCCCCCGGGCGGCCAGTACCAGTGGCGGGCCAACGGCGAGCACCACCTGTTCAGCCCGGAATCGATTCACCGGCTGCAGAAGGCGGTGCGCACCGGCAGCTACGCCACCTACAAGTCCTACGCCAGGCTGATTGACGACCAGTCAGGTCACCTGTGCACGTTGCGCGGACTGCTGGACTTCAAGCCCGGCAAGGCCATTGCGCTCTCCGACGTGGAGCCAGCGGAGAACATCATGCGGCGCTTCAAGACCGGTGCCATGTCCTACGGCTCCATTAGCAAGGAGTCGCACGAGACGCTGGCAATCGCGATGAATCGCATCGGTGGCAAGAGCAATACGGGCGAAGGTGGTGAGGATCCGGACCGGTACCTCGCGCTGCCCAACGGAGACTCCCGGAATTCGGCCATCAAGCAGGTGGCCTCCGGGCGCTTCGGCGTGACCAGCGAATACCTGGTGAACGCCAGGGAACTGCAGATCAAGATAGCCCAGGGCGCCAAGCCCGGTGAAGGGGGTCAGTTGCCCGGCACCAAGGTGTACCCGTGGATCGCCAAGACGCGGCTCACGACCGCCGGCGTGGGCCTGATCTCACCGCCGCCCCATCACGACATCTACTCCATCGAGGATCTGGCGGAGCTGATTCACGACCTGAAAAATGCGAACCGCGAGGCGCGCATCAGCGTGAAGCTGGTCGCGGAGGTGGGTGTGGGCACCATCGCGGCAGGCGTTGCCAAGGCGCACGCCGAAGTGGTTCTCATCAGTGGCCACGATGGCGGCACCGGCGCCTCGCCGCAGAGCTCCATCGCGCACGCTGGCCTGCCCTGGGAGCTCGGGCTTGCCGAGACCCACCAGACACTGGTGCTGAACAACCTGCGCAGTCGCATTGCGGTGGAAACTGACGGTCAGCTGAAAACCGGACGGGACGTCATCGTCGCGGCACTGCTCGGCGCCGAGGAATTCGGCTTTGCCACGGCGCCGCTGGTTGCGGTGGGCTGCATCATGATGCGGGTCTGCCACCTCAACACCTGCCCCACGGGCGTCGCCACCCAGGATCCGAAACTGCGGGAGAAGTTCACCGGCAAGCCGGAGCACGTGGTGAATTTCATGCGTTTCATCGCCGAGGATATGCGCGAACAGATGGCGCAGCTCGGCTTTCGCACAATCGAGGAGATGGTCGGCCGGGTCGACCGCCTTGAGCCCAAGAAGGCCATCGATCACTGGAAGGCCAAGGGCTTCGACTTCAGCAATATCCTGTACCAGCCGGATGTCGGCCCCGAGATCGGCCGCTTCCAGCAGATCGAGCAGGATCACGGCCTCGACAAGTCGCTGGACGTGACCACGCTGCTCGACCTCTGCAGGCCCGCGATCGAGCGCGGCGAGAAGGTCACGGGTGAACTGGCCATTCGCAACGTCAACCGCGTCGTCGGCACGATCACCGGCAGCGAGGTGACCCGTAAGTGGGGCGCGAAGGGCCTTCCCGAGGACACCATCCATCTGAAGTTCAATGGTTCGGCCGGCCAGAGCTTTGGCGCGTTCATGCCGAAGGGCATGACCTTCGAGCTGGAAGGCGACGCCAACGACTACTTTGGCAAGGGATTGTCGGGTGGCAAGGTCATTGTGCGGCCGCCAGCGAAAGCCACGTTCCTGGCCGAGGACAACATCATCATCGGCAACGTGGCGCTGTACGGAGCGACCAGCGGTGAAGCCTTCATCCGCGGCATGGCAGGCGAGCGCTTTGCCGTCCGCAACAGCGGCGTGGATACGGTTGTCGAGGCCGTGGGCGATCATGGCTGCGAGTACATGACAGGCGGGCATGTCGTTGTGCTCGGCCCGGCGGGCCGCAACTTCGGTGCCGGCATGTCGGGTGGCATCGCCTACGTGCTGGACGAAAGTGGCACCTTTGCCGGCAACGTCAACCTGCAGATGGTGGACGTTGAAACACTGACCGAGCCGGTTGAGATCATCCGCGTGAAGGCGCTGATCGAGAAGCACCTGAAGTGGACAGAGAGCAATCGCGCCAATCAGGTACTCGCCAACTGGGACACGAGCGTGAAGAACTTCGTGAAGATCATTCCGAAGGACTACAAGCGGATGCTGGCCTGTATCACGCGCGCCCACGAGCAGGGCCTGACCGGCGACGAGGCCATCATGGTGGCCTTCGAGGAGAACGCGCGGGACCTCTCCCGCGTGGGCGGTAACTGATGAGCATGAACTGAGATGGGCAAGCCAACCGGATTTATCGAGTACCTGCGGGAACTGCCCGTGGACCGGCCACCGCGCGAGCGCGTTCGCGACTGGGATGAGTTTCATCACCACATGGACGAGAAGCGGCTGCGCCAGCAGGGCGCCCGTTGCATGGACTGCGGCGTGCCCTTCTGCCAGACGGGCACGATCATCAGCGGAGCAACGTCGGGCTGCCCGATCAGCAACCTGATCCCGGAATGGAACGACCTCGTTTTCCGGGGACTGTGGCAGGAGGCGCTGGTCCGCCTGCACAAGACCAACAACTTCCCCGAGTTCACAGGCCGGGTCTGCCCGGCGCCCTGCGAGGGTTCGTGCGTGCTCGCCATCAACACGCCGCCGGTCACGATCAAGAACATCGAAGTGGCTATCATTGATCGCGGCTTCGAGGAAGGCTGGGTAGTCGCCGAGCCGCCGAAAGTCCGCACCGGCAAGAAAGTGGTCGTGATTGGTTCCGGGCCCGCCGGCCTGGCCGCGGCGGCCCAGCTGAATCGCGCCGGGCACCAGGTGACCGTGCTGGAACGCGACGACCGGCCGGGGGGACAGCTCACCTACGGCATTCCAAACATGAAGCTCGACAAGAGGGAGATCGTCGAACGCCGCCTGAAGCTGCTGGAACAGGAAGGCATCAAGTTCATCTGCAACGCCAATGTCGGGGATAACGTTGAAGCCCAGCTGCTGCTGAAGGACTTTGACGCCACCGTAATCTGCACCGGAGCCACGCAGGCCCGGGACCTTGAGGCCGAGGGGCGCGACCTCCGGGGCGTGCATTTCGCCATGGACTACCTGACGGCCAGCACCAAGGCACTGCTGAACGACAAGCCGGATGAGGCGCCAATCCATGCCAGGGGCAGGAACGTTGTCGTGCTCGGCGGTGGTGACACGGGTACCGACTGTGTCGCTACGGCGATGCGCCAGGGCTGCAAGACGCTGACCCAACTCGAAATCATGCCGAAGCCGCCGATGGACCGCGCCGAGGATAATCCCTGGCCCGAATGGCCGAAGGTCTACAAGCTGGACTACGGACAGGAAGAAGCGGCGGCAAAGTTTGGCCAGGATCCGCGGGCGTATCTGACCACCGTGAAGAAGTTCGTCGGCGACTCCGCGGGCAACGTAACCTCGATCGTCACCGTGGAAATCGGCTGGGAGAAGAACGGCGCCGGCCAGTTCGTACCGACGGACAAGCCCGGCAGCGAGAAGACTGTGCCAGCCGACCTGGTGTTGCTTGCAATGGGCTTCATCGGGCCGGAAGAGGGGCTGCTGAAGGACCTGGCGGTCGAGCGCGATGCCCGCAGCAACGTCAAGGCCGAGTTCGAGCAGTACACCACTAGCGTGAAGGGCGTGTTTGCTGCCGGTGACTGCCGCCGTGGCCAGAGCCTGATTGTCTGGGCCATCAATGAAGGTCGCGGCGTCGCGCGCGAGGTCGACCGTTACCTGATGGGCAGCACCCAGCTGCCATGAAGCGGGCGGCAGTCCTGCTGGGTGCGTTACTCGCTGGCTGCGCCACAGCGCCGCCTCCCTCAGCTGACGGCCTGTTGCCCGAACAGTCGATTCCGGCAGAACCGGCTGGCCCGGAAAGCACGCTGGACGCCGAGATCACGGCATTCCTGGCGAGCTACGCAGCAGCGTACAACCGCCAGGACTACGACACCCTGCTCGGCATGTGGGACACGGACGATGCCGACGCCTTCTACATGGCCGAAGAAATCGACCCGCCGATGCAAGGCTGGAAAACCATCCGCGCCTACTTCGGGCGCGGAGGAGTACTCGACGGCATCCGCAACGAGTACAGCAATGTCCGGGCGCATTACGTCGCGCCGGATGTCGCCGTGGCCACCTACCGCCTGCGCTTCGACATCAAGATCAAGAACATGCAGGCCCTGTCGAGCTGGGATCGCATCATGGCGGTGTTCCGGCGGAAAGGCGGCGAGTGGAAAATGATTGCGTACGCGGAAGCGCCGCAAGCGCCGCTGACGATGATCCGCAAAGCTGTGAAGACGTCGAAGTCGCTCACCCCGGCGGAGCAGAAGGAACTGCTGCGCACCATGCAAACGCTGATGCAGGACGCCGTCCCCGAAGACTTCGACGCGTGGCTCGAAAACAAACTGTAGGAGCGACTTCAGCCGCGACAAGACCCACCTGGAGGGGTCGCGGCTGAAACCGCTCCTACGGGAATTTGTCCCATCAGTACCCCTCACCAGCCCGCGCCTGGTACCTGGTAATACTCCTCACCACGGCCTATGTTTTTTCCTTTGTAGACAAATACCTGCCTGCACTTCTTATTGAACCTATCAAGCACGATCTTGGCGCCTCTGACACCCAGATGGGCCTGCTGCTGGGGCCCGCATTCGCCGTGCTGTACGCGACCCTCGGTTTGCCACTGGGCTGGCTCGCCGATCGCACGCGCCGCACCACGCTGGTGGCAGTCGGCGTTGCGCTCTGGTCGCTGGCCACGGCCGTTTCGGGGCTGGCGCGAAACTTCGGCCACCTGATCCTGGCGCGCGTCGGTGTGGGCGTCGGCGACGCGGCGCTGGCTCCCTGCGCCCTCTCCCTGATCACGAACAGCTTCCCGCCCGCCAAGCGCGGGCGACCGGTCGCGCTGTACATCGCCGCCCAGTCCTTCGGCGCCGGACTTGCGATGCTTGGCGGCGCCGCCGTGCTGGTCTGGGCGGGGACGCGCACGTCCATCAGTCTGCCGCTGGTAGGCAATGTGGCGCCCTGGCAGCTGGCCTTCCTGGCGATGGGCCTGCCGGGCCTGCTCGTGGCGCTACTGCTGTATCTGGCGAGAGAGCCGAAGCGGGAACCGTCAGCCACCGGCGATGTCAGCATCGGCGCCACACTGCGGTGGCTGCGCAGCCGCTGGCGCACCTTTGCCAGCCTCAGCGCGGTCGTCTGCGTCATGACCATCGTCGCCTACAGCCAGAACTGGTACGCGGCGCTCTTCCAGCGCGAGTGGGGCTGGGATATCACCCGCTACGCCACGTGGAGCGGGCTTGCGCTGATCATCGTCGGCCCGCTGGTAGTGAACACAACGGGCTGGTGGTGCGACCGCCTGCTCGGGCGTGGGCGTCCCGATGGCCCGCTGACCGTCGTCATTGCCGGGACCGTGCTCCTGCTTCCGCCCGGGATCCTCGCGCCGCTGATGCCGACCGGTGAGCTGGCCTTCGGCATCTGGCTGATCAACCTGTGTGGCCTGTCGATGGTTTCGGCCGCGGCGCCCGTGGCATTGCTCGCCATCACGCCGGGCGAAATGCGCGGCCAGATGTCAGCGCTCTTCTACATGGTCATCATGCTGGTCGGGCTCGTCGTTGGGCCGCTTGCTGTGGGGCTGTTTAACGATCAGTTGTTTGGCGGCGAACGCCTCAATCTGGCCTGCGCCCTCGTACCTGTCATCGTGGGTGTGCCCGGCCTCGCACTGCTGGGCTATGCGCGGCGTCACTACGCACATGAAATCGGGACGGTATAACCCGGCATGACCGCCCGCTGGCAAAGCCTGAGCAACAGACTGGACCGGATGTCGTCCGGCTGGACGATTGCAATCGCCATCGGCGTGTACGCCCTCTACCTGACCTCGGTGATGCCGGCCCAGAGCCTTGAAAGCCAGGCGTACGCCGGCGACTGGGGCGGTCCCGACAGGCACTTTTTCTACACGCCAGACGAGCTCTATGCCCAGGTGGCCACCTGGGGTGCAGCTGGCCGACAGCAGTACATCAACTTCCGCCTGGGCCTGGATATCGGCTTTGCCCTGACCTACGCCGCTTTCCTGATAACCATCACCAGCGTCGCCGGCCGCCGGGCCTGGCCGGACGATGCCCGGCGGCGACGCCTGAACCTGGTCGCGCTGCTGCCAATGACCTGCGATCTGCTGGAAAACGCACTCGGTATCGGGCTTGTGGCGGCCTTTCCGGCCCGCCTCGATGCCGTCGCCTGGCTCACGGCCGGGGTAACGGCGCTGAAGTGGCTCAGCCTGGCGCTGGCGCATGTGGTGATGGTGTACGCCCTGGTGGCAGCTATCAGAAGGCATGTGCAGGACGCATAGGCCGCCCTGGTGTTCACGCAAACACGCAGCAGCAGTTCCATCGCTGCTACCGCCAGCAGGACCAGGCCAAGGCCGGTCAGAACAGGGTACCGCCGGGTCCGTGGCCCAGCCGCCGCATTCGGCGGCGTCTGCGGCGACGGCGCCCCGTCGGTCTGATGAGTCATGGAAGCGAAATACCTCTCGGCAACTGACCTACGCCGGCGCGGCGTCGGGCCGACGAACCCAGGCCGCCGGAACACGCATATTCATCGACAGCAGCATCTGCGCGTACGCCTTGCCCTGTGCATCGACCCGCAGCGATGCGGTAGCGCCACCGCCTAGCGCCTCCGTCATCAGGAAATTGAATGCATGGAACCCGGGGAGTTCAAACCGCTCCACGGTACCATCGACCAGATGAGCGAAATAATCCGCGACCACTTCGCTGGTCAGCTGCCGATGCAGTAGCGCGTAATACTCCGGCCGGCGGCACATGACACCGACGTTGGCATCGTTGCCCTTGTCGCCGCTGCGGGCGAAGACCAGTTCTTCCAGCGGCACGTCGGTCCAGTCGCCGCCTGGATCCGGTGGCATCACGCGCGTTCGGCATTTCGCTGTCGGGGCTGACGTTTCATCGCCGGCATAGCACCGCTCGACAACGACCTCGTCTCCGAGTTGCACCGTGACCGGCACCGCAGCCTTGTTGATCAAGGTCGAATGGATCCGCATCCGCGGCTGGGGCTGGGCGCGTCCCGCACCAAAACCACTCATGCCCGGTGTCGCCGAGGTCGCCAGATAGGCCATTTCCGCGGCGGCAAAAAGCAGGGCCTCACTGTTATCGTGGTGCAATCCGTACTTTCCCATGACTTCGCGGGGATCTTTAATCCGCGCATGCGGTCCGTAGGTGTCTTCGGCGCCGATGATCTCGATGCACACCTGTCGATAATCGCCGAAACCCCTGTCTGCGAACACCCGCCGGGTACGGCTGATCCAGGCCTCCAGCGAGCGGCGCGCCTTCTCGGCTGCCCTCGGGCCCGCCATAAAGAAAGTGCCGCTAAGGCGGAATCCGTCTATCCAGGTCGCGCACACCTTGTACTGGGGACCGGGCGCCCGCCCTTTGGCGCCGCTGACCCGGACGCGGTTATCTCCGATCTGCTCCAGCCGAATGTGGCTGAAATCGCAAACCACATCCGGCAACAGATAATTGGCCGGGTCGCCGATTTCGTAAAGGATCTGTTCACCAACCGTGGCAACGGTCGCGATCCCGCCGGTGTCTCGCGGTATCCCGATGACGAATGTGCCGTCTTCGCTCACTTCTGCGATGGGATAGCTCATGTTCGAGAAGTCCGGGACCAGGTGCCAGTCGGTGAAGTTGCCGCCCGTGCACTGCGCGCCGCATTCAATAACGTGCCCTGCCAGCGACCCCTGCGCGAGACGGTCGTAGTCTGTGACCTGCCAGCCAAACTCATGCATCAGCGGGCCAAGCGCCACAGCACTGTCGACGACTCTGCCGGTCACAACGACATCGGCGCCGGCGGCCAGCGCGTCGGCGATGGGTGCCGCACCGAGATAGGCATTGATGCTTGCCAGACGTGGCGGCAGCGGCTCGCCGCTACGCATCTCGGCAAGCTCCGCGGCCTGCCACTCGCCGGCTATTGCCGTGAGATCATCCCCGTAGACCGCGGCGATCTTGAGGTCGAGCCCCAGTTCAGCGCACAGCGCCTTCAATGCAGCGATGCACGCGGGCGCATTGACCCCCGCGGCGTTGGCAACAATGCGTATCCGCTTCTTCGCGCAGTCTGCCAGCACATCCCGCATCGCAACCGTGACGAAGTCGACCGCATATCCGAGTGACGCGTCCTTGGCCCGAGCCCGCGACAGAATCGCCATTGTGGACTCCGCCAGGTAATCGAACACGAGGTAATCGATGTCGCCATTTTCCACCAGCTGTCGGGCAGACAACTGGCTGTCCCCGTAGAAAGCCGACGCGCAACCGATCCTGACCTTCTTTTCCGCCACTTCCCTATTCGTCACCGTCTGTTTTCTCAATGATTGTGGCGAGCAATTGCCGGGACTTCACCTGTTGACCGGCCTGCGCGCCCAGGGATGCAACAACACCACTGACGCTGGCGCGGAGCTGGTGTTCCATCTTCATTGCTTCCAGAATGATGATGATCTGGCCCCGCGACACTTGCTCGCCCTCCCGGATCAACACTTCCACGATCAATCCGTCCATCACCGCTTCAACCCGGCCGCTGCCGGCGCGCTGTAGTGCCGCGGCCGGCGCGTGTGTGACGTTTGTACATGCGAAGTGGCCTGTGCCGTCGTCGATGAAAACGCGGTCGCCGTCGAATGCGTAAGCAAAGCCCTCGCGCAGTTCGTTTGTCACCACGTAGCAGCGCCCGTCATCCGCCTTTGTGGCCGGCGCAACGCGCACTGCAACGGTCTGCCCGGCAACCGTCACCCGAAACAGACCCGCGGCCTCAGACAGCCGAACTGCGTGCGTCTCGCCATCAACCGCCAGTCTGAATGTGTATTCGTCGGGCACGGCCCGGCGCCACCCACCACCCCCGCGGGGGTGCTGCTGCCCCCGGCGGTAGAAAAGCAACGCGGCCCGGTCGAGGCTGCCTCTTCCGGACCCGCCGCCACTTGAAGAGACCCCGTCACCACAATGTTGAGCGATGAAATCCGTTGTTGCCAGACCGTCGGCAAACACGGGATGTTGCAATACCATGTGCAGGAATGCCTTGTTGTTGTTCACCCCCAGCAGGCGGGTATCCAGCACGGCGGACGCCAGACGCCGGCGCGCGATTTCCCGGTTCGCACCAAAGGCGACGATCTTCGCCAGCAGCGGATCGTAATGCGGGCTGATGGTCTGGCCGGATTCGATCCCGGCGTCTACTCGCACACCGGGTCGCTGCGGCATTTCGAAGCTCACAACCCGGCCCGTCTGCGGCAGGAAGTTCCGGCGTGGATCTTCTGCGTACAGGCGAACTTCAATCGCATGCCCGTGGAACCGGATCTCGTCCTGACGCAACGGTAACGGTTCGCCGGATGCGACCGTCAGTTGCCACGCCACGAGGTCCAGGCCCGTAATCAATTCCGTTACCGGATGCTCCACCTGAAGGCGCGCGTTCATCTCCAGAAAAAAGAAACTGCCGGCCTCGTCGACCAGAAACTCCACAGTCCCTGCGCCGAGGTAAGCGCAGGATCGTGCCGCCTGCACAGCAGCCTCGCACATGCGCCGGCGTAGCGGCTCATCGACGAACGGCGACGGGGCCTCCTCGACGACTTTCTGGTGACGACGCTGGACGGAGCAGTCGCGCTCCCCGACGTGCACAACGTTGCCGTGTGCATCGGCAAATACCTGAATCTCAATGTGGCGCGGCCGGATGATCGCCCGCTCAAGGATCAACTCGTCGTCGCCAAACGCGCTCCTGGCCTCGGAACGCGCCGCTTTTAGCTGTGCGACCAGAGCGCGCTCTTCGGTAACCAGACGCAAACCGCGTCCGCCGCCTCCCGCCGAGGCCTTTACCATCACGGGAAAACCGATCTCCCCGGCCTTCTCAATCAGAACGTCATCGCTCTGGGCACTGCCCTGGTAACCGGGGATACAGGGTACGCCGGCCGCGAGCATGGCCTCTTTCGCGCGACGCTTGCTGCCCATCAACTCGATCGCATCTGATCCAGGGCCGATAAAGACGAGGCCGGCCCGTTCGCAGGCGCGGGCGAATTCGGCGTTCTCCGCCAAAAAGCCGTACCCGGGATGAATCGCATCCGCGCCGCTCCGCTTCGCGGCGGCGAGGATCTTCTCGATCGCGAGGTAGGACTCCGCAGCACCTGGCGGTCCGATGCAAACGGCCTGATCGGCCAGCGTGACGTGCAGGGCGTCGACATCTGCTTCGCTGTAGACCGCAACCGTGCGGTAGCCCAGATCGCGTGCGGTACGAATGACGCGCACCGCGATCTCGCCACGGTTCGCAACCAGGATCTTGCTGAATGCGCTCACCGGGCGCTCGCCGCTGCAAATGGCTTGCGCATGCTCACTCCGCCCACCGGGGCCGGCGCTTTTCGAGAAAGGCGCGAGTGCCCTCCTTGCCTTCTTCGCCGCGCATGGCTGCGGCGAACTCGTCGGCGGCCCGGTCCAGGAGACGCTCCAGATCCTCATGCCCTACATCGAGCAGCAAGCGCTTGGTCACGGCGGTGGCGCCCGGGGCGCATCTCGTTATCAGCTGCAAGAGGTCTTTCAGGCGGGTGCGCATCTGCTCATTGCCGTGCGTCAACTGGTGCACGATGCCTAGCGCGAGCGCCTCTGTGCCGCTGATTCGCTCGCCGGTCAGCGCCAGACGGCGCGCCTGGGTCAGGCCGATGCGCGTAACCACGAACGGCGCGATCTGCGCCGGGACGATCCCGAGGCCGGTCTCGGGCATCGCAAAAAAAGCCCCTTCGTCAGCGATGGCGATGTCGGACACGCAGGCCAGGCCCAGCCCGCCACCGAGGACGGCCCCCTCGAGCAAGGCGATGACTATCTGGGGTGCGCGATTGACGCGCGTGATCATGTGGCCGAAATCGCGGTTGAAGCTTCGGGTTGCGCGCGCCGCGCTTTCCTCGTCCGCAGCATCGATATTCATGTCGGAGATGTCACCGCCGGCGCAGAAGTTACCCTCGCTGCCGCAGATCACGATCGCCCGCACCGAACGCTCACCCTCGACGGCCGTAAACACGGCGATGACCTCGCGTATCAGCGCCGCATTCATCGCGTTGCGCTTTTGTGGCCGGTTGAAAGTGATGGTCAGCGTGCCGGCCTCGAGCGTCAAAGCCAGTTCCTTGCACTCCGGCAACCTCATGGTCTCGCCTGCCTGCATCATCGCCTCTTTATTTGTTCTACATACGCCGGACAGCGTTACAGGCGTGCGATACCGAAAGTATTGGTGTTGAGTTGCCGCGAACCGGCTTCGCGGCAGACACTGAGCACGAAGCCCACAACCGCCCGCGTGTCGCGCGGGTCGATGATGCCGTCGTCCCACAGCCGGGCGGTATTCGCGAGCGCGCGGGACTTTGCTTCCATCGACTGCACCGTGTCTTTTTCCAGCGCATCGAGGACCGCCGCGTCAACCTTCCCGGCACGTTTCATCTTGGCCTCCGCCACGGTCCGCAACACGCTGCCTGCCTGCGCTGGCCCCATGACCGAAACCACCGACCGGGGCCAGGCGAACATGAATCGCGGCGCCATGCCTCTGCCGCACATGGCGTAGTTGCCGGCACCATATGAGCCACCGACAACAATGCTGATCATCGGGATTGTGCTGTTGGTCACGGCCTGAATCATCTTGGCGCCGTGCTTGATAATGCCGGCCTGTTCGGCCTCGGTGCCAACCAGAAACCCGGTGGTGTTGTGCAGGAAGAGAATCGGGGTGCCCGATTGCTCGCAAAGTTGAATGAATTGCCCGCCCTTCATCGCGCCCCTGGCGGTAATCGGCGCGTTGTTGCCGATGACCCCGCAAGGATGCCCCTGCATCTCCATGGTTCCGCAGACGGTACCGGGATCATATTCGGACTTGAAGTCCAGAAAATCCGATCCATCGGCGATGCGCGCAATAATCTCACGAACGTCATAGGGGATTTTCGGGTCTTCGGGGACGACACCCAGCAGTTCCTCGGCAGCATACAGCGGCTCATTGCCGGGCAAGGCGTACGACGCGCCAATATCGCCGACCTTGCCCGGTTCGTTCCAGCCGAGCTTCGCAACAATGTCGCGCGCAATCCGGATACCGTCGGCATCATTCTCCACCAGATAATCGGCGGTACCTGCAACGCTCGCGTGCATATCGGCGCCACCGATCTCTTCATCCGTGGCAATCTCTCCCGTTGCGGCTTTCAGCAGTGGCGGACCCGCCAGATACACCGTCGATTGTTTGCGGATCATGATGACGTAGTCCGACAGGCCGGGCTGGTAGGCGCCGCCGGCCGTCGCGCTGCCATGCACGACAGTGATTTGCGGAATTCCCGCCGCCGACAAGCGCGCCTGGCGCGCGAACATGGCCCCGGAATAACCGAAGAAATCGCCAAGCAGCTTCAGATTGCCGCCACCGCTCTGAGCCAGCACGACAACCGGGAGCTTGTTTTCTTCGGCGAGCTGAAGCATGCGCTGGCGCTTTTCGCCACCGAGCGGCGTGATACTGCCGCCCTTGGTCAGGTAATCATCGACCATCACCATGCAGCGGGTGTCTTCGATGTAGCCGATGCCGGCGATACAACTGCCACCGGCGCCAGAGCCGTCGACATCCTCCTCCTGCAGGTAACCACACAGGGTGGACAGGTCCAGAAACGGCGCGCCAGGATCGAGCAACAGGCTCAACCGGTCCCGCGGCGGTAGCAACCCGCGCTCTATATAGCGGGGCGCCTTGGCCGCCGCGGACTCGATCACGCGCCGCTCGATGCTGCGAAATTCGTCAACAGCCCTGAGCATGACATGCGCGTTGTTCTGGAACTCCGCGGAATCTGCCTCAAGTTGGGATTCGATGACTGCCATTTACGCCGCGCCCTGACCCGGACCCGCGCCCAGTCCGGAAAGGATACCCATGTGCTTGCAGATGATAGCGAGCATCACCTCGTCGGCGCCGCCGCCGATCGACACCAGCCGTGTGTCCCGGTAGGCCCGCGCGACGGGGTTATCCCACATGTAGCCCATGCCGCCCCAGTACTGCAGGCAGCCATCGGTGACCTCCCGGCAAAGTCGCCCGGCCTTGAGCTTGGCCATGGACGCTTTCATCGTCACGTCCTCGCCGTTTATGTAGCCCTCTACCGCGTCGTAGACCAGCGCCCGCAAGGCCTCGACTTCGGTCTGCAGTTCAGCAAGCCGGAACCGGACCACCTGGTTTTCCAGAATCGACCTGCCAAATGCCTTTCTCTGACGGGTGTACTCAATCGTATCGGCGATGCAGCTCTCCATGACTTTCAGGTTGCCGGCGGCCGCGAACAGCCGTTCTTCCTGGAACTGGATCATCTGGTAGGCAAAGCCCTTGCCCTCGTCACCGATCCGGTTCTTCTGCGGCACCCTGACGTCCTCGAAAAAGATCTGTGCGGTATCGGACGAGCGCATGCCGAGTTTGTCCAGCGGAGCCGAGAACGAGATTCCCCTGGTCGCGGCTGGCACGATGATCAGCGACTTGTTGCCGTGCGGTGCGCCGTCGCTGGTGTTTGCCAACAGACAGAGGAAGTCAGCCTGGGTGGCATTGGTAATCCACATCTTTGAACCGTTGATGAGGTAGTCGCCGCCAGCCTTCGTCGCGGTCGTGCGGATCGCGGCGACATCCGATCCCGCACCCGGCTCGCTGACCGCAATCGCGAAGACGGCCTGCCCCGTTATGGCCGGCCGCAGGAACTCCTCGCGGAGTGTGTCGCTGGCAAATTTCGCCAGCGCCGGCGTTGCCATGTCCGTCTGCACACCGATTGCCATGGCGACGCCGCCACTACGGATGCGCCCCAACTCCTCCGAGAACACGATCTGGTAGCTGTAATCCAGCCCCAGACCACCGTATTTGGTGGGCTTGGCGATCCCGAGGACACCGATGTCGCCCATCTTTTTGAACAACTCGTGCGCGGGAAATATGCCGTCCTTCTCCCACCGCTCGCAATATGGATTGACCTCCTTGTCGATAAAGCGGGACACGGCATCGCGGATGGCGACGTGTTCATCGGTGAAACGCATGCCCTAATCCTGCCACGGACTGAGTGACTTGCCGACCACCACCGTCCTTTTGAAGGCGGGGCGTTCCATCAAGTGCCTCAGGTATCGCGCGGTTTGTGGCTGGTATTGCCGGTCCAGCCCGAGGACTCGTCCAAGGTAGAGTGCATAACCAACGCAGATATCGGCGATCGTGAAACGGCTGTCGCACAGATACTTCCTGTCGACCAGATGCGCGTCCAGGCGGCGCAACCGGGCGATGTACCACTTGGCGTAGTCGTCGGCGACCTGTGGAAGCCGGCGCTCCTCCTGCTCCAGCAGGCGGTAGCGCATGACGATGGCTTGCGGAAATGTCAGCGTCGCGTCGCTGTGAAACAACCAGTTTATGTAGTCCGCATACTCGCCGTGATCCGGCTTGATCCCGAATTCGTGGCGACCGTAGCGCTCGACCAGATAGTGACAGATCCCGCTGGATTCCGTCATGGTTGTGTCGCCATCGATGAAATAAGGGACGGTGCCGAGAGCATTGACGCCCAGATAATCCTTATGAAAAACGCGCGGTGGAAACGGCAACTCGACGACCTCGCAGTCGAAACCCATCTCCTCCATGGCCCACAGCGGACGCAGCGAACGTGCATTGTGACAATGCCAGAGCTTCATCTTCATAGCCCGTACTGGCGCGCCGCGAGATCCCGCATGATCTCCTCGGAGCCACCGCCAATCGCGTTCACCCGCACCTCGCGGTAGATCCGCTCCACCCGACTGCCACGGATAAAGCCGATGCCGCCCAGGATCTGCATGGCCTCACGTGCGCAGTACTCCATGGTCTGGCTGCATTGAACCTTCAATAGCGCAATGTCTCCCGGATTTTCCCGGCCGGATACGATCTGGTGAGACACGACCTGGATATATCCCTGCGTGGCGTTTATGCGTTGCTTCATTTCTGCGATCTTGTGGCGGATGACCTGGTGGTCCGCAAGGCGCTTGCCGAAGGTCCTGCGTTGTTGCGCCCAGTCGACGGCCTCTTCCAGGCACACGCGCGCGAACCCCTCCATGCCCGCCGCCATGGCCATCCGCTCTTCATTGAAGTTGTGCATGATCACCTCGAAGCCGGCGTTCTCATCGCCGAGCAGATAAGCTTCCGGCACACGCACATTGTCGAAATGGATGGTCGCCGTGTCCGACGCCCACCAACCCTGTTTACGCTTGAGCTCGGTGCGCGAGACGCCCTCGCTATCGGCAGGTATGAGCAGGGTCGAAATGCCACGCGCGCCCGGGCCGCCGGTACGTACGGCCGTGGTGAACCAGTGCGCGCGCATGCCGCCGGTGATGTAGGTTTTCGTCCCGTTGACAATGTAGTTGCCACCGTCGCGGCGCGCCGTGGTCGTCAGTTGCGCAACATCCGACCCCGCGCCAGGCTCGGTGATGCACAGAGAGATGTTTTTCTCGCCACGCAATACAGCAGCGACAACTTCGTCCTGGACGGCCGCGCTCGCGAAATTAACCACGGGTGGCAGTCCAATGCTGTGCACCATCAGGCTCGCATTTAGGCCACCTACGCCGATGCGTGCCAGTTCTTCACTCAATATGTTCTTGTGCCAGACGTCGATGCCTTCGGAAAGACCACCGAATTTCTCCGGGTATCCAAGACCCAGCACACCGAACTCACCGGCCTTCAGCCAGAGTTCGCCCGGGATATGGCCCGCCTCGTCCCAGTCGGCCGCGTAGGGCATGACTTCCTTGTCGAAAAACCGCCGCAGATGGGCGCGAAATTCTTCGTGCTCGGGGCTCAGGTGGGGATTCGGCAACCGCGCGCTGTCAAAAGTCAGGGACATGCCGTACATCCTCAAGCGATGTTGCTTTTGTTCCGACGCCCGACCGCCTGACGTCCTCGTGTCGATTTGGCGTCGCGGATCCCGTGAAGTAGCACCAGTTGGCTAGTTGCAAGGCGTTGTAATTATGCTCGAGATCAATTCTCACATAGAATGGGGTGGAATAGCCGCGAAAGGAGCCAGACTCGTGAGGGCCACTGTCGCCGTTCTAATACTCACCTCGCTCGGGCTGGCATCGCCCGTGAGCCTTGGGGCCAACGGTCCCGTCGTGACCCTGCGGGTCGCCGATATCATCGGACCTGCGTCTGCTGACTTCATCGGGCGCGGGCTCGAGAAGGCGGCCGAAGCCGACGCGCGCCTGGTCGTGATCGAGCTCGACACACCCGGCGGTCTCGACACCTCGATGCGCCAGATCATCAAGGCCATTCTCGCCTCGCCGGTGCCTGTCGCCACCTTTGTCGCGCCGGGAGGCGCCCGCGCCGCCAGTGCCGGCACGTTCATCCTCTACGCCAGCCACATCGCTGCCATGGCGCCGGCCACCAACCTCGGCGCTGCAACCCCGGTCTCCATCGGCGCCGCACCCGGTGGGAACGAGTCGTCCGAAGCCGAAGAAAATGACAAATCCGACTCCAGCGGAAACGCGGACGCCATGTCCCGCAAGATGATGAACGATGCGGCTGCCTATATCCGCAGCCTTGCTGAACTGCGCGGCCGGAATGCGGACTGGGCCGAGCAGGCCGTTCGTGAAGCCGCCAGCATTTCTGCGGAGGACGCCAAGGCCCGTGGCGTCATCGAGTACATCGCGAGGGACGTGCCGGACCTGCTCCGGCAGGTCGACGGGCTCACCGTCCAGCTGCAGGTTGGGGAAGTCTCCCTGGCAACCAGCGAAGCAACGATTGAAGTCGTCGAACCGGACTGGCGCAACCGCGTGCTCAGTGTCATTGCCAACCCCCAGGTGGCGGTGGTCCTCATGCTGATCGGGGTGTACGGACTATTCACCGAATTCACCAGTCCCGGCTTCGGCGTGCCAGGCGTCGCCGGGGCGATACTCCTGCTACTGGGGCTCTTCGCTTTCCAGTTGCTGCCTATCAACTGGGCCGGTGTCGCGCTAATCGCCGTCGGCGCCGCGCTGATGGTTGCCGAGGTATTCCTGCCCAGTTTCGGGGTGCTGGGCGTGGGCGGAATCATTGCCATGGTACTCGGCGGGCTCTTCCTGTTTGACGAAGATGTGCCGGGCTTCGGCATTTCCCTGCCCCTGATAACCGGCCTGGCCATCTCCAGTGCGATCGTGATTATCGGCACCGGGTTGCTCGCGGCCCGGGCCCGCTCGCGCACCGTGGTGAGCGGGCAGGAAGAGTTGATCGGCAGCACCGGCACACTGCTCTCGGTCGATCCCGACGGTACCTATGCCCGGGTGCACGGAGAGTCCTGGCGGGTTCGCAGCCCGGCGGCACTGAAGCCCGGAGACCAGATTAAGGTCCGGCGCGTGGACGGCCTGATTCTCGAGGTTGAGCCGCTGGACCCCACGTTGTGAATCAAGCCCGGAGGTAATTATGTTCGACGCATTTTTCAGCTGGCTGCCGGTAGCATTCGTGCTGCTGGCCCTCGCCGCCTCGTCTATCAAGATTCTGCGCGAATACGAACGCGGCGTGGTCTTTTTGCTGGGCCGCTTCTGGAAGGTGAAGGGACCCGGCCTGGTCATCATCGTCCCGGTCGTGCAGCAGATCGTGCGGGTCGATCTGCGCGTCATCGTCATGGATGTGCCCAGCCAGGATGTGATTTCCAAGGACAACGTGTCCGTGAAGGTCAATGCGGTGGTTTACTTCCGCGTCATGGATCCGCAAAAGGCCATCATCCAGGTCGAGGACTTCCTGATGGCCACCAGCCAGCTCGCCCAGACCACCTTGCGGGCCGTGCTGGGCAAGCACGAACTGGACGAGATGCTCTCCGAACGGGAAGAGCTGAATCTGGATATCCAGAAGATCCTGGACGCCCAAACCGACGCCTGGGGTATCAAGGTTGCCAACGTCGAGATCAAGCACATCGATCTCAACGAGAACATGGTGCGGGCCATCGCGCGCCAGGCCGAGGCTGAGCGTGAACGGCGCGCAAAGGTGATTCACGCCGAGGGTGAAAAGCAGGCAGCGGTGTCGCTGATCGAGGCAGCAGAAATGCTGGCGCGGGAGCCCGCAGCCATGCAACTGCGCTACCTGCAGACGCTCACGCAGGTTGCCAACGACCGGACCTCGACGATTATTTTCCCGGTCCCCAGCGAAATACTGCGGGCACTGGATCCACGACCAAAGTAACGGCCAGGAGACCGGTGAGGCCTGGTCGGTTCCCGCAACATCGGGATCGGCAGGTGTAAGTAGCGATCCCGGAAATTCGGGCCGGCAACCGGCATCGCGCCTGGACGCGCGCCCTACAGGAGGTCGGCGATGTCCTGGAGCAGGCCCTTGTCGTCGGGCTTCGTGGCGGGTGGATACCGCTTCACTACCTCGCCCTCGCGATTGATCAGGAACTTCTCGAAGTTCCATTCAATATCGCCAGGGAACGCCGTGGTGAGCCACTGGTAAACCGGGTGGCGCCCCGCACCGTTAACCTCGATCTTGCCGGTCAATGGGAAGCTCACATCGTAGCGGGCCTGGCAGAACTGAACGATTTCCTGCTCGCTGCCCGGTTCCTGGCCGCCGAACTGGTTGCAGGGAAATCCAACCACGATGAGACCTTCATCAGCCAGCTCGTCCTGCAGTTTCTGCAGGCCGGCGTACTGTGGAGTAAGGCCGCACTTGCTGGCCACATTCACGGCCAGTACAACCTTGTCTGCCAGCGTGGGGATCAGGTTCCCCCCGCCATCAATACGCTCAGCCTTGAAATCCTGCAGAGTTGCCATCGTCCCTCCCCGATTCGCCTGGATCCAGATCAGTTCGCCTGAAGCTGCTGCACGCGCTGTTCCGGCGTCAGCTTGTCGCCGCAGCAGTCGGCCGACGCCATGAGGTGCGCCGGCACCGACGTCACGGGCCTGGGGTCACCGGACAATACAAAGCGGGTGACGGGCTGACACTTCAGCAGGTGCTCCTCGATGAATTCCGTGACGTTCTCCGCCTTGAGGCCGTTGTACCAGACGCCATCGGGATGCACGACGAACACCGGGCCAGAAATTCCCGGTTGGCGACACTGCATGATGTTGATCTTCACGCTCGCCATCAGCCGGCGTTTTGCCAGCTCGCCGCGCAACGCGCCAGCCAGGGCGGCGTTGCCATTCGCCTCGCAGCCACAGAAATCCTTGCCATCGGTGCACAGGAAAATGTGAAAACGGAGCTTATCGAGCACCTTGGGGACAGAGTCCTCGTAGGGCTGCGCGACACAATGTTCGTGTTCGTCGGCCATTACTGTGCTTCCTCAGTTTGTAGCGGGGCGCGCTGGTGGCGGCTGTACGCCCTTGCCCGTAGGTGGGTTCACTGTGCGGTGGATCAGCTCCTTCACCGGCTTGCCGCCAATGACGTGCTGCTCCAGCACCTTCTCGGCGTCCGCCATCTCACGAATGCGGTACCAGATGCCATCGGGATAGATCATCACCACACAACCATAGGCGTGCTGGGCAATGCAGGCGTTGGGGCTGACCACCACATCACTGATGCCTGCTTCCTGCAGGCGCTGCTGGTACATCTCGTAGATCCCGCCGCCCATGGTTTGCCCGCAGTGCAGGCCCCGGTGGCCGTCAGCGTGCTCCTGTGCGGGTGCGCTCATGAATTTCGCGCGGTCCTCCTCGCTCATGGCCGCAACCTGCGCCGCCTTCTTGGCAATGGTCTTGGACCAGTGATCCCCGTATTCGGTGGTGCAGACGAAGACGTGACGCATAGCTTGCCCTCAGCAATTTTCCGATGACCCGAAAACCGGATAGTAAACCATAGGCGGTAGAATGCTGGCGGAATGAACTATTGCAGCCACTGCGGCCAGCCCGTTGCCACGAGGGTGCCGGCCGGCGATAACCGCCCGCGGGACGTGTGTGGCAAATGCGGCACCGTCCACTATGTGAACCCGAAACTCGTCGTCGGGTGTGTTCCGGAACACCAGGGTCAGATCCTGCTGTGCCGGCGAGCCATCGAGCCCCGGCTGGGGTTCTGGACGGTACCGGCCGGCTTTATGGAACTTGGCGAAACGCTGGCCGAGGCGGCGCTGCGCGAGACCTGGGAAGAGGCCCTTGCGCGGGTCGAACTCGGCCGCCTGTTCTCCGTGGTGGACGTGGTGCATGCGGGTCAGGTTCATGTGTTTTTCGAAGGCCGCCTGCTGCAGCCCGAATTTGGCGCCGGGTCCGAGACCCTGGAAACCCGCCTGTTTCGCCCGGCAGACATCCCCTGGCCGGAACTGGCTTTCCAGAGCATCCGGATCGCCCTGGAACAGTACCTTGAGAACGGCCTCTCCGGGAACGTGGAGGTGCGGCTTCGGGCCGCACCCCGAAACCACCCGGGCGTACCAGCCGCCTGAATCGCGCCCAGCCCGCAGAACGCCGGCGCAGCCTAGTCAGCGCCGCCTGAAATCACTACAGTAACGGCCCCCGCAGGAGCCTTAAGACCATGACGTTTGTCGTTACCGAAAGCTGTATCAAGTGCAAATACATGGACTGCGTGGAAGTTTGTCCCGTTGACTGCTTTCACGAAGGGCCGAACATGCTCGTCATCGATCCGGATGAGTGTATCGATTGCACGCTCTGCGAACCGGAATGCCCGGTTGAGGCTATTTTGTCCGAGGACGAAGTGCCGGCGGATCAGAAGGACTTCATCAAGCTCAATGCTGAACTGGCCAAGGGCTGGCCGGTGATCACCGAGGTCGGAACGCCGCCTGCCGATGCTGACGAATGGACCAAGGTGAAGGATAAGCGCCAGTACCTTGAGCGGTAGGAGCGCCTTCAGGCGCGACCCGTCTTACTGGAAAGCCCGCTCGCGCCTGAAGGCGCTCCTACTGGTTCTTCGCCACCTTCGTCCCGGCGATGTACTTGGACAACTCTGCCGGATCGAGATAGCCACCAATCAGTTCGCCTGATTCCAGAACGATGGCTGGTGTGCCCTGCAGGCCAAAATCTCTGCCAATTTCGTAATGCCGGGCCACCGGGTTTGGCTGGCAGGGCTTGTCTGTCAGGACTACGCCCAGCTTCGATCGTGTCAGTGCCGTTTGCCGGTCCTTCGCGCACGCAACCTGCTCCGCCTTTGTCCAGCTTTCGGTGCCAGGGCCCATGCGGGGAAAATACATGTAACGCACCTTGATACCCAGGGCGTTGTAATCCGCGATCTGCTTGTGCAGCTTCCTGCAATAGCCGCAATCGATATCCGTAAAGACAGTGATAGTGGTGGTGGGCTTCGGCGGCGAAAACACAATCATGCCAGCCTCACCGACTTCAGTGAGAACGTCCCGTCGCAGGCTCTCGCGCCGGCTTTCGGTCAGGTTCTCGTCAGTAGTGAGGTCAACGATTTCCCCCTGTAGCAGGTAGCGGCCATCCGCTGAGACGTAGGCGATCTTGGACCCGACCCGGACCTCGAAAAGACCCGGCACAGGCGACGGGACGATCTTCTCGGGTGCGACCTCCGGAAACTTGGCGGCAATGGCGGCGCGGGAATCTGCAGATTCGGACTGGCTCGCTGCCGGCAATGCCGTGGGCAGGGTCAACAGAAACAAGTAGAGGCAGTGTCGCAGGGACATGGTCAGCACCTTGGATCTTCAATAGCCAGAAGGTTTGCCCGTTGGACCGGCCGGCAGAACCGGGGTTCAATTCTGAGCTTCGGGCGATCGAAATGGTAGCACGCGCGCCATCGCGGGCCGACCCCGAACGGCTCAGCCCCGGGGGTGATGCTGGGCGTGCAATTCCTTCATCCGCTCCCGGGCCACGTGTGTGTAGATCTGGGTGGTCGAGAGATCACTATGGCCGAGCAGCATCTGCACCACGCGCAGGTCCGCGCCGTTATTCAGCAGGTGCGTGGCAAACGCATGGCGCAACGTGTGCGGGGACAACTTGCCGCCAATGTTCGCCTTCTTCGCATAACGCTTGATGATGTGCCAGAACGCCTGCCGGGTCATGCGGTCGCCCCGGCGTGTGGGAAACAGGTACTCGCTCTGGCGCTCCAGCAGGATTTCCGTACGGGGACCGCTGATGAACTCACGAATCCAGCGTTGCGACTCCTCGCCAATCGGGATCAATCGTTCCCGGTCGCCCTTGCCGCGAATGCGGAGAACGCCCTGATTCAGGTTGACCTGGCTCTGCTTCAGGTTGATCAGCTCGGAGACGCGGAGGCCGGTCGCGTACAGAACTTCCAGCATGGCCCGGTCGCGATGACCGAGGGGGTCTGAGACTTCCGGGGCCGTCAGCAAGGTTTCAACCTCGGCTTCCGTGAGAGACTTCGGCAGCGAGCGGCCAATTTTCGGCATTTCGATCTTGACGGTCGGATCTTCCTGAATCACGCCCTCGCGAAGCAGGAAGCGGTAGAAGCGCCGGAAACTGGACAGTTGCCGGGCGGTGGAACGGGGCTTGGACCCCTCCTTCGCACGGTAGGCAATAAACGCAAGGAGATCAGCCCGGGTTGCATACATCAAGCTGGTATCACGCTGGGCGAGCCAGCGCTGCAAGGCCATCAGGTCGGCCCGGTACGCGCCGAGCGTATTCGTCGACAGGCCCCGTTCCATCCAGATGGCATCGAGAAACTTGTCGACGATTCCCTCCGACGGCTTCGAGAGCGGGCTACCGCTCGAGACGCGATTGATGGACTCAGGTGCCATTATTGCTTCAGTCCTGGGATTCTGACGAGCTGGAAGTATGGCGACGGCAGCATTTTTCCGGCGTGATCACACTCACAAATTATGATGAATTACATAAACTTACGATTTAACTAAACAACGGTATGCAGTACATGTTTCGCCGCCTGGGCCACGGCCTGTTTGGGATCTATGCCGCGGTCGTTTTCGCCGCGTTAGTGCTGCCCGCCGTCGCCCTGGTGGCGCTGGCGCCGCGACTTTCAACGCGGCGCCGAATCGTGCGCGTCGCGGCCGCGGGCATATTTTGTCTCACCGGTACGCGGCTGACAGTTCGCGGATTGAGTCACATTCCCGCTGAACCGTGCGTTATTGTCGCCAACCACGCGAGCTATCTCGATGGCCCGATCCTGACTGCCGCACTCCCGCCAAGATTCGGGTTCGTTATCAAGCGCGAGATGACGCGCGTGCCGCTCGCGCATTTTCTGCTGCGCCGCATTGGCTCCGAATTCGTCGAACGTAACGATACCCACAAAAGCGCTGCTGATGCGCGGCGAATTCTTCAGAAAGCACGAGCCCAGGAATCACTGGCATTTTTTCCGGAAGGTACTTTCAGTCGGGAAGCCGGACTGCGGCGATTTCATAACGGCGCCTTCGCCGCTGCGATCAGAGGGCAGGTTCCGCTCGTGCCAGTCGTCATTCGCGGGAGTCGCCGCATGCTGCCAGCGGCGCAGCTGCTGCCTCGACCGGGCCGCATAGAGGTCATTATTAAAGTACCGCTATTTCCGCTCCCCGAAACCCTCGTGTCTGATCTTATGGAGGATGCGCGCCGCAGTATTCTGGCCGACCTCGACGAGCCGGATCTGCAGGCACGCCGGTCATAACCCAGCCGTTGTGCGGTCCCGACAGTTCAGGCTGGCTTGGCGCGAGGCTTTTTGCATCGCATAATCCGGCCCACTCTCGGCTCGGCCGAGTTCTGGAGTTTGCTCTTGTCCCGTGATTCCGTCGTTATTGTTGCCGCGCGCCGCACGCCGATCGGCGCTTTCCAGGGTGCGCTCAGCACCGTTGCCGCGCCGGAGTTGTTCGCCATTGCCGCCCGCACCTGCCTCGCCGAGGCCAATCTGCAGGGTGGCGACATCAGCGAGTCACTGATTGGCTGCGTCCTGCAGGCCGGTATCGGCCAGTCGCCAGCTCGCCAGGCCAGCCTGTCCGCCGGAGTGCCAATCTCTGTCCCAACCACAACGATCAACAAAGTGTGTGGCTCGGGCATGAAGACAGTTCACCTGGGCGCAGACCTGATTCGGGCTGGCGGCGCCACGGTCGTTCTCGCCGGAGGCATGGAATCGATGAGCAACGCGCCGTACCTCCTGCCCAAAGCCCGCAGCGGTTACCGCATGGGCCACCAGGAGGTTCTGGACCACATGTTCTACGACGGCCTTCAAAACCCCTACGACGGGCAGATGATGGGCTTTTTTGGAGACGCGACTGCCAGGCGTTACAACCTATCCAGAGCCGAACAGGATGCCTTCACCATCGAGTCAGTGCAGCGGGCACTGGCCGCCGGCCAGTCCGGCGCGTTCCGCGACGAAATTGCGCCCGTCACCGTCAAGAGCCGCGCGGGCGAGATCGTCGTTAGCGAAGATGAAGAGCCGGCCCGTTGTGACATCCAGCGCATCCCAACGATGCGTCCCGCCTTTGCGAAAGACGGCACGGTCACCGCTGCCAGTTCGTCATCCATTTCCGATGGTGCGGCTGCCCTGCTCCTGATGAGCGCCGCCGAAGCCGAGCGCCGAGGCCTCAAGCCCTTGGCCCGGATCGTGGGCCAGGCGAGTCATGCGCAGGAGCCGGAATGGTTCACCACCGCTCCTGGCCCAACGGTTAAGAAAGTGCTTGCCGCCACGGGCTGGCAGGTTGCCGATGTGGACCTCTTTGAGATCAACGAGGCCTTTGCCTGCGTCACCATGGCGGCGATGCGGGATCTCGACATCTCGCACGACCGCGTCAATGTTCACGGCGGCGCCTGCGCCCTCGGCCACCCGATTGGCGCCACCGGTGCGCGGTTGCTCGTGACGCTGATCAACGCGCTGAAACAGCGCGACGGGAAACGCGGCGTCGCCACGGCCTGCATCGGCGGCGGGGAAGCGATCGCGACAGCGGTCGAGCTACTGTAGGAGCGCCTTCAGGCGCGACAACTTACTCCGTAGCCCGCGGCCACCCGTCGGGAAACTTTTTCCGGCAGGGGACCTGCGGTCTACAGAGTGCGTTCGGCTACCGAGTGCTTAAGAGTCGCGCCTGAAGGCGCTCCTACATGCCGGAGTAATTTGGCCCGCCGCCGCCCTCCGGCGTCACCCAATGGATATTCCCCGCCGGATCCTTGATGTCGCAGATTTTACAGTGGACGCAATTCTGCGCATTGATCTGGAATCGCGGACTCCCATCCTCCTGCTGCACGATTTCGTAGACCCCGGCCGGACAATACCGCTGGGCCGGCTCGTCAAAGAGCGGCAAATTGCTCGCAATCGGTACGGCGGGGTCCTGCAACTGCAAATGGCAGGGCTGATCCTCTTCGTGATTGGTGCTCGAGAGGAAGACGGACGACAGGCGGTCAAAACTGATCCGGCCATCCGGTTTTGCGTAGCTGATGCGAGGCGCTTCCCCCGCGGGCCGCAAGCCGGAATGGTCCGGAGTCCGATTGTGCAAGGTGAAGGGCAGCCGACCGCGAAACAGGTTCTGGTCGAGCCAGATGAAGGCCCCGCCCAGCAACATGCCAAACTTCTTCTGGGCGGGGCCGAAATTTCGCCCCTCGAAAAGCTCCCGCCATACCCAGGACTGCCGCACGGCTGTTTCGAAGCCAGCCAGAACCGCCGGGGCCGCATCACCTTCACCAAGCGCCGCGTACACCGCCTCCGCCGCCAGCATCCCCGTCTTCAGCGCGGTGTGCGCACCCTTGATCTTGACGCCATTCAGAAAACCGGCATCGCAACCGGCCAGCAACCCGCCCGGGAAGACGAGCTTCGGCAGGGACTGCAACCCGCCCTTGTTCACGGCCCGCGCCCCGTAACTCACCCGCTGCCCGCCATCGAGGACCTCCCGGATGACCGGGTGCTGCTTCCAGCGCTGGAATTCCTCGAACGGGTTCAGGTGGGGATTGCTGTAGCTCAGGGCGACGATGACACCCAGATACACCTGGTTGTTCGCCGCGTGATAAAGAAAGCCGCCGCCTTCGGTACTCGCGTCCAGAGGCCAGCCGAGGGTGTGGACCACAAGACCCTCGCGATGCTTCGCCGGGTCGATCGTCCACACCTCCTTGAGTCCGATACCGTAATGCTGTGGATCACAGTCTTCCCGCAGCTGGTAGGTCTCCATTAACTCCTTGCCCAGGTGGCCACGGCAGCCCTCGGCAAAGATCGTGTACTTGCCCCGCAGTTCATAGCCTGCCTCGAAGTTGGCTTTTTCACAGCCGTCAGCGCCACGGCCCATGTCGCCCGTGATCACGCCAGCCACCCGGCCATCTTCGTAAAGCATCCGGGCCGCCGCAAAGCCCGGAAACAGGTTGGCACCAAGAGCCTCGGCCTGCTGTCCCAGCCACTGGCACAGGCGGCCGAGGCTGATGATGTAATTCCCGTGATTGCGCATGGGGCGTGGAACGAAGAATTCCGGCACGCGCAGGCTGGCTGTGTCGTTGCGCAGCCAGTGAATCTCGTCGTGCGAAACGGCTGTCGTGACCGGTGCCCCCCGCTCCCGCCAGTCAGGAAACAGCTCGGTCAACGCTGCCGGTTCGAACACTGCCCCGGACAGGATATGGGCGCCAATCTCCGCACCCTTCTCCACGACGCAGACCGAGACTTCGCGCCCGCCGGCAGCAGCGAGCTGCAGAATCCGGCACGCTGCGGCGAGACCGCAGGGCCCTGCGCCCACGATCACAACGTCGAATTCCATGCGTTCCCGATCGGACATGCGAAATGCAGTCTACCGTGCTGCCCCTGGAAACCGGTAAATTGGCAGCCCCGCAGTCTGCCGTGATCGCATGGATCTTCTCGCCCGCTATAGCGCCGCTGTTGCCGAACACGGCCTGAATGCAGACCCTGCGCAGGTTTGCGCCATGCAGACTCTGGACCGGGCGGCACGCGAGTTGGCGGCGCGGCCTGCGCGGCGGCGGGTGCCACGACTTCTCCAGCGCTTCCTGCCGATTGCACCCGTTGTGGAACCTGTCCGTGGGGTCTACCTGTGGGGTGGCGTGGGTCGCGGCAAGACGCTGATGATGGATTTGTTTTTCAACTGGCTACCGTTCGACGACAAGCGGCGCTACCACTTTCACCGGATCATGAACCGCGTGCATGGCAGGCTTGCGGCGCTGCGCGATGCCCAGGACCCCCTGGCGATCGTCGCGGCGGATTTCGCCCGCGAGGCCCGCGTGATCTGCTTCGACGAATTCTTCGTCTCCGACATCGCCGATGCCATGCTGCTCGGGCGCTTCATCGAGGCCCTTGTGGGCAACGGCGTAACGCTCGTGGCCACGTCCAACATCGCCCCGCAGGATCTTTATCGCGGCGGACTGCAGCGACAGCGCTTCCTGCCGGCCATCGATCTTCTCGTGCGCCAAACCGACGTGGTCCACGTCGACGGCCTCATCGACTACCGTCTGCGCGTGCTGGAGGCGGCTGAAATCTGGCACGCGCCCCTCGACCCCGTAGCCGATGCCAATCTCGAACGCTACTTCCGTGATATTGCACCGGACCACGGCACGGGCAACGCCAGGCTTGAGGTGCTCGGCCGGCGCATCCAGACCCGGCGGCTGTCAGAGGGAGTCGTCTGGTTCGACTTCGCCGCGCTTTGCGACGGACCGCGCAGCCAGGAGGACTACATTCAGGTCGCCCGCTCTTTCCAGACCGTCATTCTTTCCGGCGTTCCCCAACTCGACGAATCCCGCGAAGACGCCGCCCGCCGCTTCATAGCCCTGGTCGATGAGTTCTACGACCGGCGCGTCAACCTGATCGTTTCCGCCGCCACTCCGATCAGCCGCCTCTACGCAGGTTCCCGCCTGGTGAAGGAATTCGAACGCACCCGCAGCCGACTGCTGGAGATGCAGTCGCTGGAATACCTGGCAGCGGGCCATCTGCAGTAGGAGCGCCTTCAGGCGCGATCGATGCTGATGTCGCGCCTGAAGGCGCTCCTACAGTCTAGAATTGGCGCTGGAGTTGATCCTGGAGCTTCGGAATGACAGGCAAACTGGTCCTCTGCCGGCACGGACAGAGCACATGGAATCTCGAGAACCGCTTTACCGGCTGGACTGACGTCGACCTGACAGCCAAGGGGTGCGATGAGGCCCGGGACGCCGGGCGGCAACTAAAGTTACTGGGGTACCGCTTCGACATTGCCTACACCTCCGTGCTGAAAAGGGCCATTCGCACGCTGTGGCTCATCCTCGACGAGATGGACCTGATGTGGATTCCCGTCGAGCGCAGCTGGCGCCTCAATGAGCGGCACTACGGCGCACTCCAGGGACTCGACAAGGCCGAGACGGCGGCAAAACACGGTGATGCCCAGGTAAAGATCTGGCGCCGCAGCTACGACATTCCGCCGCCGCCGCTGGACACCACGGACGAGCGCCACCCGGCCAACGACTCACGCTACGCAAATATTCCCGGCGTACCCGGCACGGAATCACTGAAGGACACCCTGGCCCGGGTACTGCCTTTCTGGCAGGACAGCGTCACGCCGCCATTACTGCGGGGTGAGGACGTGCTGCTCGCCGCCCACGGCAACAGCCTGCGGGCGATCGTGAAAATGCTCGACGGGATGTCCGAGCGGGACATCCTCGAGTTCAACATCCCGACCGGCATCCCGATGGTCTACACCTTTGATGCCCACTTAAATGCGCTCTCACGGGAATACGTCGGCGACCCGGAAGCTGTTCGCAAGGCCGCGGAGGCAGTAGCCCGCCAGGGCAGTGCCCGGGGGAAGGACTGATGATCTATACCCTCGACGAGCTGACGCCGCGGCTGGGGAACGCCGTTTACGTGGCGCCAAATGCCACCGTCGTTGGCGATGTGGAACTCGGTGACGAGGTCAGCATCTGGTTCGGCGCCGTCCTCCGGGGCGACGTGGAACGACTCACCATCGGCCGGCGGAGCAACGTGCAGGATAATTCCGTGCTGCACTCGGACCCGGGCTCCCCGCTGACCCTGGGCGAGAGCGTGACCGTCGGCCACGCCGTGATCCTGCACGGTTGCACGATCGGCGACGGTACGCTAATCGGCATGGGCGCCTCGATCCTCAACGACGCCCGTATCGGCCGAAACTGCCTGATTGGTGCCAACGCGCTGATCACCGAGGGCAAGGAATTCGCCGACGGCACGCTGATCATCGGCTCACCGGCACGTGCGGTCCGGCCGCTGACGCCGGAGGAACTGACCCGCATGGCGACCAGCGCCGGACGCTATGTCGAGCGCGGCAAGATCTACCAGAAGGGCTTGCGCCCGGCACCAGCGTAGGAGCGCCTTCAGGCGCGACGGTTTCCGAAGTCGCGCCTGAAGGCGCTCCTACTTCGCCGGCCGGACGCGGATGAGGCCTTCCTGGGCAAGGGTCGCGACGAGCTTGCCGTCCTCGGTGAACACATAGCCCCGCGCAAGACCCCGGCCGCCTGACGCGGCCGGACTGTCCAGCGCGAACAGCAGCCATTCGTCCACACGAACGGGACGGTGGAACCACATGGCGTGATCCAGGCTCGCCACCTGCAGTCCGTCACGCATGGCGTGCAAGCCGTGCGGCAGGGTTGCCGTGCCGATCAGTTCGTAGTCCGAGATGCAGGCCAGGACGGCCTGGTGCAGAAAGGAATCCTCGGGCAGGCGTTCTGAAGTCCTCATCCAGATCAGCTTGACCGGCGCCCCGCTGTCGGGAGAGAAGAATTGCCGCGAATCCACCGGACGCACGTCGAAAGGCTGCTCCCAGTTCAGGAAGCGGCGCATGCGCGGCGGCAGCTCGCCGGAGTGCTCGCGAGCCAGTGTTTCGAGGTCCTTGAGGTCATCCGCCTTAGGCACCTGGGGCATCGCAACCTGGTGCTCGAGACCGGACTCTGGCGTCTGAAACGACGCGGTCATGTTAAAAATCTGCTCGCCGTGCTGAATCGCAACGACACGCCGGTTGGAAAAGCTGCCACCGTCGCGGGCCCGATCAACGTTATAAACAACCGGCGCCTGCATATCGCCACGCTTCAGGAAGTAGGCATGCAGCGAATGCACCGCCCGCCCATCTACCGTCCGACTGGCAGCAGCCAGTGCCTGGCCGAGAATCTGGCCGCCAAAAACCTGTTCCGTGCCGAAGTTCGAACTCTGACCCCGGAAGATGTTCGTCTCAATGGTCTCAAGGTCGAGCATGCCAGTGAGGTACTTGAGGCGGTCGGTCATGCGCGAATTGTACCCGGCCTGTGCTAAGGTTTCGGCACGGAGGTGAGCAGATGAAAGACGCGCTCCAAACGATATCTCGCAAGGGCTCCCGACTGTCCAGAATTGGAATCTGGACCGCAGTCATCGGGGTTGTCCTGGCCGCCTTGTCCGGACTCGGTGCCCGGGCCGGAAACCTGTCACCGTTTGCCAGCATGGGCGCCTACGCGGCTGGCAGCCTGCTACTGCTGATCGCGCTGATCACAGCCGGCCTGGGTTTGCTCCGTAGCGGCGGTTCGGCAGGCACGGCCTCCAAGCCCGCCACCTGGCTGGCGTTATTGGCCGGCCTTGCCGTCACCGCCAACAACGGGTTCGTGATGAACCAGGGGCGAGGCGCTCCCGGCATCCACGACATCACGACCGACACCGATAATCCCCCGGCCTTCGTCGCCGTCGTGCCGTTGCGCCAGGCTGACGGCCAGAACCCGCCTGAATACTCGGGGCCCGAAACAGCGGCCGCCCAGAAGCTGGCCTTCCCGAACTTGCAGCCTCTCTACATCGCACAGCCAGCCGACGTGGTTTTCGCTGCGGCGATGGACGTCGTCGCGGCGAAAGGCTGGACGCTGGTCGACGCCAATGAGGCCGAGGGTCGCATCGAGGCCACGGCCGAAACCGGCTGGGTGCGCTTCAAGGACGACGTCGTGATCCGCATACAACCTGGCAGCGGCGAAACCCGGGTTGACGTCCGCTCCAAGTCACGTGTGGGTCGGGGTGACATGGGCGTCAATGCCCGGCGCGTGCGGGACTTTCTCGCGTCCCTGCAAAGCCGGCTGTCGCCCTGAAGCGCCCGCCTTCAGCGAACCGCTGATCCGCGCCAATGATTATGGAACCGACCATTCTCGAGATGGTCGAGTTCTATCTCCCGGTCCTGGTGACCGCCGGCGACTACGCCCGGGAAATTCAGCCGAGAATATCCGGCCCACCGGACAAGCCGGGCCAGAACCCCTGGGTACAGGCAATCACCGATGCCGACCAGGGCGTGCAGACCTTCATCGAAGTGGCCACCCTCGCCCGCTTTCCCGCTGCCGGGTTCTACGGTGAAGAGCAGGAGCAGTCACGCCATACCACTTACTTCCCTGCCCGGGCCGATACCACCGTGTGGCTGGATCCGATCAACGGGACATTTCTCTATAAGAATCAAAGGCCCGGGTGGGACATCATCCTGTCCATTACCCGCCACGGCCAGTTGCTCGCGGCGATCAGCTACATGCCCGTGCGGGAACGCTTCTACCTCGGTATCCGTGGCTACGGCGCTTTTACCGGCGATCGCAACTCCCGCCAGATTGGGGCGATGGCGCCGCTCGCGACGATACCTGGCAGCCGCGTGTGCCTGACCTATCAGGCACCCGATGCTCTCGCCCGACTGCGGCGGCAATGGGACGCTCTCGATATCGTCGACGATTACACCCCGGAACTCGGCTTCGACAATCTGAACGACCTGTTCACCGGCCGACTGGCGGCCTATGCCTCGAACCACGGTGAATTGCTCGACTGGGGTGCCATGGCCTTCATCGCGACCCAGGCCGGCGGCGTGGCCTCTCGCCTGGACGGCCGGCCATTCGACGCCTTCGACAACTTTCAGCTGGGCAGCACCGACATGCTGGTAGCCACATCGCCAGCCGTCCACGCTGAACTGCTGGCAACGTTACGGTAGGAGCGCCTTCAGGCGCGATCAATAGTGATCGCGCCTGAAGGCGCTCCTACCGTCAATCCTCGAAGAAATACAGTACCAGCGTCTCGCAGGTGCAGGCCGGCTTCGTTTCACCCTCGATCTCGAGGGTGTTCTCGAGAATCACCTGAAGGCCGCCAGCACGCTGCCGTGCCGAACGCAGCTTGCCCCGCAGCCGCACGCGCTTGCCCGCCGGCACCATGTTCTTGAAGCGCACATCGTTGAGGCCGTAGTTGATAACGCGCTTTAGCCGGGTGAATTGAACAAACGTATCGAGCAGCTTTGGCATCAGCGAAATGAGCAGGTAGCCATGCGCGATCGTCGTGCCGATCGGTAATTCCCGTCGCGCACGCTCCACGTCCACGTGAATCCACTGGTGATCCTCCGTGGCATCGGCGAAACGATTGATGCGATCCTGGTCGACGGTGATCCATTCGGACACACCGATCTCGCGGCCCTCGTAGGCTTTCACGTCGGCGGCGCAGGACAATACCAGCATGGGCATCGCTGCCATCAGCCCCCTGATCTGCTGATGGTGGCGAGAAATTCGGTTCGGACCCGGTCATCGTCCTGGAAAGCGCCGAGCATCTCGCTGGTCGTCATCTTCACGTTGTCCCGGTGCACCCCGCGGGTGGTCAGGCAATGGTGCTGGGCCTCGATCACGACGGCTACACCCCGGGGTTCCAGTACCTGCTGGATACAGCGGGCGATTTCAGCCGTGACCTTTTCCTGAACGATCAACCGTTTTGTGAACGCCTCGACCACGCGCACGAGCTTGCTGATGCCAGCCAGGCGACGGTCTGGCAGGTAGGCGACGTGCACCCGGCCGATGACTGGCGCCACGTGGTGTTCGCAGTGGGACTCGAAATCCACATTGGTCAGCGCGACGATGCGATCGTAGTGTTCAACCTGTTGAAACGAAGACCCCAGCAGCTCGTAGGGATCAACGCGGTAGCCGGCAAACCAGTCTTCGTAAGCGCCCAGAAAACGCGCAGGAGTGCGCTTCAGGCCGCTGCGCTGCGGATCCTCGCCAATGAAGGAAAGCAGGGTGCGCACGGCGGACTCGGCCTCATCGCGCGAGGGCTTGCGGACTGACTTCTTACGGCTTGTGGCCATCGGCAGTTTCCAGGTGACGGTGCAGTTCAGCGGGCGTGTTGACGCTACAAATCGACAGAGGCCGGGCCGGATTCAGCAGCAGCGGATCAGCGGCAGCAAGTACGGCCCGCGGGCTGACGAGGCCGTTGCCGGCCTGCCTGGCCACAGCGGCGAGGCGAGCGAGGGTAGCGGGTTCCCAGATGGCACACAACGGCTCGGGCAGGCCATCATCGGGGTTCCGCCACGCCGTTGCTCCCCGCTCCGGATCGCGGCGGGCCACCAGCGCCTCCAGGGCGTTGTGCTCCATCGCCGGCATGTCGCAGGCGAGCACCAGCCAGGCGGCGACTGGATCATGCTGCCAGGCGGCCACCAGCGCGCCCGCCGGTCCCGGGACGGATACCGCGTCGAGCAGCACGTTAAACTGCGCGCGCAGCTCATCGCCGGCCTGACCGGGCCGAATCGCGACGTGCACGGCGGTCGTCAAAGGGGTCAAGAGACCAACACTCCGCGCCAGCAGCGTGCGGCCATCGATCAGCAGCGCCGCCTTGTCCGCGCCCATGCGCAAACTCTGGCCACCAGCGAGCACCAGTCCCCGTAGCGGCGGTTGATTCATGGGACCTCGTCGCTGACGCCGATAGCGCTCTTGCCGCCCGTCTTGGCAACGAGGCGAATCTCGGCGATGACGATGTCGTGGGACAGTGCCTTGCACATGTCGTAGATCGTCAAAGCCGCCACTGACGCGCCGGTGAGCGCCTCCATTTCGACGCCAGTACGATGCTCCACGCGAGTGGTGCAATCGATCAGGACGTCTCCGGCGGCATCCAGCGCAATCTCGATACGGCAGGAATCCAGGCCGATGGGGTGGCAAAACGGAATCAGTTCATGTGTGCGCTTGGCCGCCATGGTCCCGGCTATGATCGCCGTCTGGAACACCGGACCCTTCGGAGTCCGGATTTCACCCTCGACAAACGCGGCGCGCACTTCGGGCGGCAGGATCACCCGCGCCTGCGCGTGTGCGCTTCTGCGGGTGACAGCCTTGCCACTCACATCCACCATGGCGGGCCGGTTGCTGTCGTCTATATGGGAAAGCATCAGTGAATTATAGCCCCGCCATCGCCGGTACCTCGGCAGCCACCAGCGCCCGGCGCTGGCGCCAGGTAGCCCAGGCCGCAATCAGCAGCGATACCGTGCCCCAACCAAGGCCGACCACCACACCGGCATCCAGGATGCCGCGCCACGGCTGGGGCACCCGATTGAACAGCAGTACGGCCAGCACAATCAGGGCGGTGCCGATCCAGACGTTGCGCTTGAGCCGCGCCGTCGCGCCAAAATATCCCGCACAGAACAGCGGCGCGAACCACAGGCGCACGAGAGTCGGATGCTCGTAGACATGCAGGGCTCGCGCTGCTACGCGGGGCGAAAAACGCAACTGGAAACCGCGGTATCCTTCGACCCACGCCATGAATACGCAATTTACGACCAGCAGCAGCCATTCAAGCGGTGCAAGTCCGGCAGTCACGGCATCAGCGGCATAAGTCGCCAGCCCGAACGCGGCATACACCAGCACCACGGCAACACCGGCAATCCCCCAGAAGGCGCCCAGCGTCCGAATCCGGTCGGACACCGTGCCCCGCCGCTCCGGCTGTTCCTGAACTGATATCATCGCGTCCGCATTTTCAGGGTATAGCGCCGCCGAATCCAGCACGTTGCCGGAGTGACGCCACAAAGCACCATGGGCCGCACGATTATTGACAAGCTGTGGGACGATCACACTGTCGCCGACCTGGGTGACGGCGCGAGCCTGCTGTACATCGACCGCGTGTTCCTCCACGAACGGACTGGCAGCGTGGCCCTCAAGGGGCTGGAAGCAGCGGGGCGGCACGTTCGCAATCCCGAGCAGGTTTTCTGCACGATGGATCACATCGTGGACACGACCCCGGGGCGCACCGACGACACGCGCATGCCGGGCGGCCGGGAATTCATCACCAGCACCCGGGCTTCGGCCCGGGCTGCAGGCATCAATCTCTTCGACCTCGGCGACGACCGCCAGGGAATCGTCCACGTAGTGTCTCCGGAACAGGGGATCGCCCTCCCCGGTGTCACGCTGGTCTGCCCGGACAGCCACACCTGCACGCTCGGTGGCCTCGGAGCACTGGCCTGGGGCATCGGCTCCACCGAGGGCGAACACGCGCTGGCAACCAAGACGCTCGCTGTGCGCAAGCCCAGACTGATGCGTATCCGGTTTGAGGGAAAGCTGGCGCCCCGCGTGTATGCCAAAGACCTGATTCTTCACCTCATCAATCGCTTTGGCGCCTCCGGCGGAACCGGCTACGCCATAGAATTCGCCGGCAGCGTCATCCGCTCGTTGCCGGTGGAAGCCCGACTGACCCTGTGCAACATGGCGGTCGAATTTGGCGCCTGGACCGGAATCATCGCGCCCGACGAACTCACCTTCGAATACGTCCGCGGCCGCCCGTTTGCCCCGACACCCGCCCAGTGGGATCAGGCAGTCGCCTACTGGCGTACCTTGCCGTCCGATCATGACGCCACCTTCGATAAGGAGCACGAGGTAGATTGCTCAGGCTTGGCTCCCCAGGTGACCTGGGGCACGAGCCCGCAGCAAGGTGGCAGCATTGACGGCCAGGTACCGGACCCGGCAAGCGAAAACGATGCCAATCGGCGGCAGTCGGCGGAGCGCGCTCTGCAATACATGGGCCTTGAGCCCGGTACCGTATTGAACGGGGTGCCCATCGGGGCCGCGTTTATCGGTTCGTGCACCAACAGCCGGATCAGCGACCTGCGTGAGGCAGCCAGCGTGCTGCGCGGCCGGCACGTGGCGGTGGGCGTCAAGGCGATCTGCGTTCCGGGGTCCACGCAGGTCAAGAAGGCTGCGGAGGCCGAAGGCCTTGATCAGGTTTTTCGTGACGCCGGATTCGAGTGGCGTGAATCCGGCTGCTCGATGTGCTTCTACGCGGGTGGCGAGAGCTTCGGCCTCGAACAGCGTGTGGTGACCAGTACCAACCGCAATTTCGAGAATCGCCAGGGCCCACGCACTCGGTCGCACCTGGCAAGCCCGGCTACGGTGGCCGCCTCGGCAGTTGCCGGGTCTCTGGCCGACGTCCGCAAGCTGGCCACCGTCTAGTTCGCGAAAGAATCGGGGACGCCATGGAAAAGTTCACAACGCTTACCGCCATCGCCGCACCCCTGTTGCGCATCAACATCGACACAGACGCGATCATTCCCAGCCGCGAAATGAAGCGCGTGTCGAAGACCGGTCTGGCCGAAGGATTGTTTGCCGGATGGCGCTACAAAACGCCCGGTAGCCGCGAAGAGAATCCGGATTTCATCCTCAACCAGGCGCCCTACCGGCAGGCCCGGATCCTGCTGGCCGGCATCAACTTCGGTTGCGGGTCGTCGCGCGAGCACGCCGTGTGGGCATTGCACGAATGGGGCATCCTTGCCGTGGTGGCGCCAAGCTTCGGATCAATCTTCCAGGGCAATTGTGTCCGTAACGGCATTGTCCCCGTAGTCCTCGACAATGCCATTGTCGAGTCGCTGGCCCGGCAGGTGGAAAGCGATCCGGCAAAGAGACTTTTGACCGTCGATCTCGTTGAGTGCGTCGTGGTTGCCCCGGACGGGAGCCGGCACACCTTCGCCATTCCCAGGGCGGACCGGGAGATGCTGCGGGAAGGTCTTGACTCGATTGCCGTCACGCTAAAACGTGACGCGGAAATTCTTGCCTTCCGCGAGCAGGACAAGGCCCGGCGGCCCTGGATCTACCTGCCAACCGCCGCGTAGGAGCGCCTTCAGGCGCGACACCTGTAGATCGCGCCTGAAGGCGCTCCTACAATGCAGCAATAACCTTGCGCGTCAGCAGGTCCGTTACCCGGGCGTCTGAATAGCCCGCTTCCCGGAGCAATTCGCGGGTGTGCTCGCCCGCTCGCGGAACATCACGATGAACACCAAATCGCTCGCCGTCCATTTCGAGCGGCAGCGCCGGCAGGCGGGTCTTTTCACCGGCACGGGGACCGTCAGTCACCGTGAGGGGCAACAGGCCATTATTCGCCGCCAGGTGCGGGTCGTCGAAGAGTTCCTCGGGCCGCGCAATTGGTGCAAACGGCAGGCCGGTCTTTTCCAGTTTCGCCATCAACTCCAGCTTGGTGTACTTGCGGAATGTGGCCTTGATCACCGGC
>JAQBGF010000150.1:0-4676 GCA_032122615.1 Gammaproteobacteria bacterium
CCGGGGTGAATACAGTTACCGCGAGCTGCACGAACAGGTGGGCAGGGCGGCCGCGGGCCTGCGCCGGCTCGGCGTTCGTCCCGGCGACCGGGTGGCGGCGTTTTTGCCAAACGGCCCCGAAGCCGTGATTGCCATGCTCGCTACCACGAGTCTCGGTGCGATCTGGTCGTCGTGCTCGCCGGATTTCGGCACGGCCAGTGTGCTCGACCGCTTTGGCCAGATCACGCCGAAGGTGCTGATCGCCACCGACGGCTACTGGTACGCGGGCAAGCGGATCGACACCCGGGCCACGGTGCAGCAGCTGGCGGCGAAGCTGCCCGGGTTGGCTGCAGTTATCGGTGTTGGCGATCTGCCAGGCAGTATTTCCTGGCAGGCGTTGACGGCCGAGACGGCGCCGCTGGAATTCGCGGCCCTGCCGTTCTATCACCCGTTGTACATCCTGTACTCGTCGGGAACGACGGGCCCGCCAAAGGGCATCGTGCACGGCGCCGGCGGGATCCTGCTGCAGCATTTGAAGGAGCACCTGCTGCACACTGACCTGCACCGCGACGACCGGCTGTTCTACTTCACGACCTGCGGCTGGATGATGTGGAACTGGCTCGTCAGCGGGCTGGCGAGTGGCGCCACGCTGGTGCTGTACGACGGTTCGCCGCTGGCGCCAGAGACCTTCGATGCGGTGTACGACATCATCAAGACCGACGTGCAGCTGGTCTCGATTTCCGGTGGCACGGATATTTGCGGCTGCTTCGTACTCGGTAACCCGCTGCTGCCGGTGCGACGCGGGGAACTGCAGTGCGCCGGGCTGGGCATGGCGGTGGACATCGTGGACGCAGACGGCAAGCCGCTGCCACAGGGCCGGGGTGAGCTGGTCTGCACGCGGCCGTTCCCGTCGCAGCCGGTGTCGTTCTGGGCGGACCCGGACGGCGAGAAGTACCGGAAAGCCTACTTCGCGCGCTTTCCCGGCGTGTGGGCCCACGGTGATTTCGCCGAACGCACCGCATCGGGCGGCTTCATCATTCACGGGCGCTCGGACGCCACGCTGAATCCCGGTGGCGTGCGTATCGGCACGGCGGAACTGTATCGTGCCGTGGAAGCCGTTCCCGAAGTGCTGGAGAGCCTGGCGATCGGCCAGCGCTGGGCCGGGGATGAGCGGATCGTGCTCTTTGTGGTCCTGCGGACCGGGCAGGATCTGGATGAGGCGCTGACGGAGAAAATCCGCCGCACCGTGCGCAGCGTCCTTTCGCCGCGGCACGTGCCGGCGAAGGTGCTGCAGATGCCGGACCTGCCCAGAACGCGTAGTGGCAAGCTGACTGAGTTGACTGTGCGGGCGGTGGTGCACGGCGAGCCGCCGGGAAACGAGGAGGCGCTGGCGAATCTGGAAGTACTGGCGTACTTCCGCGACCGCCCTGAACTGCTGCTTCCCTAGCGGTCGGCCGTCTGGTATTCCTCATTCCCGAGCCTGCGATCGCGTATCGTGCAAGTCATGGTCGACCCAGCTGAAATTCGTGAGGAATACAATCGTCTTGGCGAGCGCAAGGACCTTAGCCATCTGAAGGACTTCGCGCGCTGGAGTTACATCAGCAGCGACGACTGGACGGATCTGTGCCGCCGCACGGCCGACTTCATCGGCGTGGCGGATGGTGATCGGCTGTTCGAGGCCGGTTGCGGCTCTGGTGCCTTTCTGGCCGAGGTAGCCGCGTACCGGACCGTGTCCCTTGCCGGTGTCGACTTCGCCGAGAACCTCGTGACCATCGCCCGGAACCGGTTGTCCGGCGACTTCCGGGTGGCCGACATTACGGATCTCTCGTCGATCGAGGCGGGGAGCTACGACAAGGTCCTGTCGCATGGCGTGTTCCTCTACCTTGACTCGGAGGCAGCGGCGCGGCGGGCGGCGCTCGAGATGGTGCGCATCACAAGGCCGGGCGGCACTGTCTACATTGGCATCGTGAACGACCCGGATCGCCATGCCGAATACGACTTTCCGCCTTCGGGCTCGTTCACCCTGACGCGTTCGTTCTGGCGGGAACTTGCGGCCCAGGAAGGACTCACTCTTCAACTGGTTGACCAGGACGGCATCTTCAGCAAGCCAACTGGCTACGATTGCTACTCACGTATCCGCTATTCCCTGCTCTTGAAAATACCTGATGGCCAAACCATGATGGGCCGACCATGAGCAGTATTCGGGAGTCAACGGCGACCCGCCTGAAGGTCCTCGCGAATCGTGAGGAGGAGTGGAACCTCCGCATGGAGATGGTCAACAGCGCGCAGCGCTTTCTCGTTCTGACGACGTACTATTTCGGCAACGACGAGCGCGGCGGCAAGATGGCGGACGCGCTACTCGCCGCGGCACGCCGGGGCGTGCGTGTCGTGCTCGTCCTCGACCGATTCGGGCAGCGGCTCGCGCAGAATCTGAGCCGCCCGTCGCAACGCCCCTGGCTCCAGGAGCGTTTGCGTGAAATCGCCGAGGCGGGTGGCCTCGTCGTCCATTACTCGCCGCAATCTCTAAGGCATCGTCTGGTTGGCGGCGGTGTCCACGTGAAGATTCAGGTTTCAGAGGGCGGCGTTGCGGTATTCGGCAGCAGCAATATCGCGCACCACTCGTTCGCCCAGTGGAACGAAGTGTCACTGGAGCTAGAGGGTGACGTCGTTGCACACCTGCTCCGGGAGGCCTGCCGTTTCGCCCGGCTCTCCGACGACGAAGCCGTGGCGCTTGCTGGCTTCCTGCCGGTGCCACGCGTATCGGCAGCGACCCGCCGCCTGCGCTATGTCCGCGAGGATCCCGCCGGGCGATCTGGCCGCTTCTTCCCGTTCGGCACCGTGCACAACCGGCTCACCGATGAGCTCGTGAACCTCATGGACAGTGCGCGGCGCTCGCTTTGCATCGCGTCGCTGTACTGCAAGCCGGCTCCGGCACTGAAAGCAGCACTGTTGCGTGCCTGCAGGCGCGGGGTTGATGTGGAAATCTTCCATTCACACCGGGACTCGCTGGGGGTCACGCAGTTTCCCTGGATTGCTGCCTCGATCCAGTACGGCTCGGTCCTGAAGGCGGGTGCACGCATATACGAGAACCGCGCGGGCGAACATTCCAAGATGCTTCTCGTGGACGACCGGGAGGTTGCCGTTGGCAGCTACAACCTCGAGCACGCGGCGCATGATCGCCTCATCGAGGCGATGATTTTTTCCGACGACGTCGAAACGTGCGAACACTTTCGCGCGCTGTTCGAGACGATGCGGCGTAACCCGGGCAACGCGGCTCTCACGCCGGTATGGCTGAGCGAGCTGCCCCTGCAACTGCAGGTAAAGCGCTGGCTATGCCGGCCGTTGCAGCGCTGGATTTAGTCAAAGTCAGTCAACACAAGAAGAGTAAGAACATGCAGGATTTTCCACACCACTATAAAGTCGCTGCCGCGGCCGCCCCCGACGGCGATGTAACACTGGCCAGTAATGGCGTCGACAACCTGTTGTCCGCGCCACCCAGAGAGTTCGATGGGCCCGGTGACAAGTGGTCGCCCGAGACACTGTTGGTCGCTGCCGTGGCCGATTGTTTCGTTCTCAGCTTTCGGGCCATAGCCAGGGCGTCAAAGTTATCGTGGCTATTGTTGAAGTGCGACGTGGAGGGAACGCTCGAGCGAATTGAAAGTGTCAACAGGTTCACTTCATTCGTGGTTCACGCAACGCTGGAAGTGCCGGCAGAAATCAATGAAGAGCTTGCCCGGCGGATTCTCGCAAAGGCGGAGAAGAGCTGCCTGGTTTCCCGGTCGCTATCTGGTGCAACGCACCTGGACGCGACAGTCATCAGGGTCCAGGGCCAATGAGCAGTTTTCCAAAGTGTCCAAAATGCAGCTGAAGTCGCAGTTCGTCAAAAAGTCGTCTTGACGCTATTGCGTTAGAACGTTACGGAGAATTTGAAATGCGTGTTGTGATTGCTGTCTTGTTGCTGGTGGCCGGAGCCGTGCAGGCCGCCGATGCGCCACCGTTCCGCCTCGTCAGCCCCGACCTGGTGCCGGGATCGCCAGTCGGCAATGCCCACGTATTCAATGGCTTCGGCTGTAGCGGCGGCAACGTCTCGCCGGCCTTGAGTTGGAGCAACCCGCCGGAGGGCACCAAGAGCTTTGCCCTGATGGTCTACGACCCCGATGCGCCGACTGGCAGTGGCTGGTGGCACTGGGTGGTCTGGAACATTCCCGCCAATACCAAGTCCCTGCTGGCGCGGGCCGGCGATCCGGCATCCGGACTGCTGCCCGTCGGCGCGATGCAGGGCAACACGGACTTTGGTTCCCCGGGATACGGCGGCCCGTGCCCACCGGCCGGCGACAAGCCGCACCGCTACTACTTTCGACTGCACGCGCTGAAAGTCGACAAGCTCGAGCTGCCGGCAAACGCGACGGCGGCTCTCGTCGGCTTCAATGTGAAGGCCAACACGCTCGCCGTCGCGGAGCTCACGTCGACCTACTCCCGGTAGGAGCGCCTTCAGGCGCGACAACGTACTCCGTAGCCCGCGGGCCCCCGCCGGAAATCTTTTCCGCTACCGTGCGGCACGGTGAGCGCTGGAAAAGATTTCCCGCGTGTGCCCGCTGCGCAGGGGGTCGTTCTGCGACTTGCCCGCACTCCGGAACAGCGGCCGGTGGCGGGAAGCCCCGCCCGCGAGAATGGAGTCCGCGACTCTCGAGCGGGCG
>JAQBGF010000151.1:0-16915 GCA_032122615.1 Gammaproteobacteria bacterium
CAGCGGGTCTTCCCGACAGGCGGCCGAGGGAATCTCCACCCGACTCGCCGCGATCCACTGGATATGGCATTTGTGCATATACCATTGCGCCACGGGAGCCCACGCGCCTACAGTCGCCGCCCCATCAAATCGTTGAGAGTCCCGCCATGGCCCGCATTACCGTCGAAGACTGCCTGCACCGCATTCCGAACCTGTTTGAACTCGTCATGGTGGCGGCCAAGCGCGCCCGTCGCGTGGCCAACGGCGCCGAGCCGCTGGTCGACCGCGAGAACGACAAGCCCACGGTGGTTGCGCTGCGGGAAATCGCCGGCGGCCTGGTAACGCGTGACGTGCTCGACGAAGCTGACCAGACGCCTGAAGACAGGATGGCTCGTGAACAAGCCGAGGCCCTGCTGAATCCGCCGATCATGCACGACCGCCTCGACGACGACCTGGTGGACTAGCAGTCCGGGACGATAGAGCGGCGGGCGGTGAATACGCCTGGCCGGCGCTCACCGTGCCGCACGGTAGCGGCCAGGGGTATTCACCGCGTGACGCGGGGATCTGCCACGGGATCCCCGGCCGATCCGTGAAGTCTCCGGGCCATGCGGTGCGATCGCAGGGCTAGAATCAGCCCATGGATTACGCCGCGACCATCCTCAATCGCCTGCCGCTGTCCCGGCGTAGTAGCGGGCTCAGCGGCCTGCTCCAGAAAGTCGGCTACCTGCCCAAGCAGCAGTTAAGCCTGATAGCGGACGCCTACGCCTTCAGCGCCGACGCGCACGAGGGTCAAAAGCGCCGCTCCGGCGATCCCTACATTACCCACCCCGTTGCCGTCGCCGGCCTCCTCGCCGACCTGCACCTCGACCACGAGAGCATCGCCGCAGCGCTGATGCACGACGTTATCGAAGACACCCCGACCGCCAAGCAGGAGATCGCGGCCCGGTTCGGCGCCGAAATCGCCGCCCTGGTGGATGGTGTCAGCAAGCTCGAGAAGCTTAACTTCAGCAGCCGCAGCGAAATGCAGGTTGAGAGCTTCCGCAAGATGATGCTGGCCATGGTGCAGGACATCCGCGTGATCCTGCTGAAGCTGGCCGATCGGTTGCACAACATGCAAACGCTGGATTCCATGCCAGTGGATACGCAACGGCGAGTCGCCCGGGAAACGCTCGAGATCTATGCGCCCATCGCGAACCGGCTCGGAATCAATGAGGTAAAAACGGAACTCGAAGACCTGGGGTTCCGCTACGCCTATCCGTTTCGCTACCGTGTGCTCGACAAGGCCGTCCGCCGTGCCGAGGGCAATCAACGGCAGTTCGTCAAACGGATATCGGAGAGACTTGATACCGCCCTGGAAGGCGCCGGCCTGAAGGCCACCGTGACCGGCCGCAAGAAGCACCTCTACAGCATTTACCGCAAGATGGACGCCAAGAAGCGTTCACTGGCCGACATCGCTGATGTCTTCGGCTTTCGCGTGATCGTGGAGTCGGCCGACGAGTGCTACCGGACACTGGGCATCGTCCACACGCTATACAAACCGATGCCCGGGCGGTTCAAGGATTACATCGCCATTCCGCGGATCAACGGCTACCAGTCACTGCACACAAGCCTGTTTGGCCCCAACAGCATGCCCATCGAAGTGCAGATCCGGACGAGAGAAATGGACAGCATCGCCGAGCGCGGCGTTGCGTCCCACTGGCAATACAAGGACACGGACGCGGAACTGCCCACGCCCCAGGTTCGGGCCCGCAAGTGGCTGGCCAGCATCAGCGAGATACAACTGGCCACCAACTCCGAAGAATTCATGGAGCACGTCAAGGTCGACCTGTTCCCGGACGCGGTCTACGTCTTTACCCCCAAGGGGGAAATCCTGCGCCTGCCGCGAGGCTCCACCTGCGTGGACTTTGCCTACGCGGTGCACACCGATGTAGGTAACCGGTGCGTTGCCGCGAAGATCGATCGTCGCCTCGTGCCTTTGCGCACACACATCGAAAACGGCCAGACGGTGGAAGTCATCACGGCGAAAAGCGCTTACCCGAACCCCAACTGGGTCAACTTTGTAGTCACGGCCAAGGCCCGGGCATCGATCCGGCAGTATCTGAAAAACCTGCGCTTTTCGGAGGCACTGGACCTGGGCCGTCGACTCCTTGATCAGGCGCTCCGTGATTCCGGGACGGCGCTCCGGAAGATCAAGGACCAGCAAATGCAGATGCTGCTCGACGAGTTCGGCCTGAACAACACCAACGAATTGTTTGAACAGCTCGGCCTGGGTCAGCGACTGGCCCCGCTGGTCGCCAAGGCGTTGCTGCAGGGCCCTGATCTGGACGGCACCGAACCGGGCAAGCCGACGCCGATTGCCATCGCGGGCACCGAAGGCCTGGTGGTGTCCTACGCCCGCTGCTGTCATCCGATTCCCGGGGATGACATCATGGGTTATCTGAGTGCCGGGCGCGGCGTAGTGATTCACCGCAACGTCTGCGGCAATCTCGGGGAGTTTCGCAAGCAGCCCAACAAGTGGATCAGCGTGAACTGGCAGGCCGGCATCGAGCGCGAGTTTTCAGTCGAGATCAAGGTGGAAGTGGAACACCGCCCGGGCGTACTCGCCGAAGTGGCCGCGCGTATAGGAGAATCGCGCTCGAATATTGAGCAGGTATCTATCGACGAAGACCAGGAAGACTCAGCCACCCTGCTGTTCTCGATCCTGGTGAAAAATCGCCGGCACCTCGCAGAGGTCATACGTGACCTGCGCCGAATGACAATCGTGAAAAAACTGAGTCGTACCTGCACATGAGCAAGCAAGCCATCGAGACCGTGAACGCGCCGGCCGCCATCGGCACCTATTCCCAGGGCATTCGCGCCGGTGGCGCCCTGTGGTTGTCCGGCCAGCTCCCGATCGACCCGGCCACGGGGCAGTTACTCGGTGGAGAGATGCGCGAGCAGGTCCGGCAGGTGTTCCGCAATCTCGCCGCCGTGGCAGAGGCCGCTGGCTCGTCGCTCGACCATGCCGTCAAGGTCACGGTGTTCCTCACCGATCTCGGCCACTTCGCTGTCGTGAATGAGGTTATGGCCGAATTCTTCAATCAGCCCTTCCCGGCGCGCGCAGCCATCGGGGTCGCGTCGCTGCCACGAGGTGCCGCCGTCGAAGCGGACGCGGTGCTCGTGCCCTGAAGCGGCCCACGAAATCCGTGGACCGATAGCGATGTCCGCGCAACACACCGGCGATCTGCGCACCCTTCGTGGCGTCGGCCCCGCCATCGCCGAACGCCTGGCACGGCTCGGCGTCGAACGGCCACTCGACCTGCTGTTCCTGCTCCCCCAGCGCTACGAAGACCGTACACGTGTAGCCCCGCTAGGCTCGCTCCGGCCCGGACAACGTGTGGTGGTCGAGGGCCACATTGCCGTGGCCGACGTCGCGTTCCGGCGCCGACGCAGTCTCCTGGTGCGGCTGACCGACAAGACCGGCCAGCTGACGCTGCGCTTCTTCCACTTTTCCCGCGCCCAGCAGGCCAACCTGGCGGCAGGAGCGCGCTTGCGCTGTTACGGCGAAGTCCGCCCGGGACCGCTGGGCTACGAGATGGTCCACCCGGAGTACCGGGTGCTGGCGGCGGACCAGCTCGCGGCACTCGACGACCGGCTGACGGCGGTCTATCCCACGGTCGAGGGTCTCGCGCAGTTCCGGCTGCGCGACCTCACCACCCAGGCGCTCGACCGGGTGTTGCCCACACTGGCCGACGAGCTACCTGCGGAAAACCTGGCCCCGCTCCACATGCCGGCGCTGGCCGATGCGCTTCGCTACGTGCATCGCCCCCCCGCGGGTGCCGATCTCCATCTGCTCAGTGCCGGCATGCACCCGTGCCAGCGCCGCCTGGCTCTCGAGGAGCTTCTGGCGCAACACCTGAGCCTGCGACAAATCCGGGAGCGCGCGCGAAAGGATGCTGCCGTGCCACTGGCTGCGGCCGGCGAACGCGCCCGGCGCTTGCGCCAGCAGTTCCAGGACAGTCTCGGCTTTGAACTCACGAGCGGCCAATGTTCGGCGCTGGCGGATATCGATGCGGACCTCGCCTGTGCCCGGCCAATGATGCGGCTCGTACAGGGCGACGTCGGCTGCGGCAAGACCGTAGTCGCAGCGGCCGGCGCGCTGCTCGCCATCGCCGGGGGACACCAGGTGGCGATCATGGCCCCGACGGAGTTGCTGGCCGAGCAGCACCGCGACAATTTCTTTCGCTGGTTTGAACCGCTGGGCGTCAGCGTGGCGTGGCTATCGGGCAGCCTGCGCCAGAAGGCCCGAAGCGCGACCTACGCCGCCATCGAAAGCGGCACGGCGCAGCTGATCGTGGGTACGCACGCCTTGTTCCAGGAGGGCCTGCGTTACCGCAGCCTTGCGCTCGTGATCGTCGACGAACAACACCGGTTCGGTGTGCACCAACGGCTCAAGCTGATGGACAAGGGCACGAGCAGCGACGCCGCGGGCCGCGACCTGAAGCCGCACCAGCTGGTCATGACGGCCACGCCAATTCCACGGACCCTGGCCATGACGCTGTACGCGGACCTGGACAGTTCCGTGATTCGTGAGTTGCCGCCGGGGCGCCAGCCGGTGACGACTGTCGCCCTGCCGGACCGTCGTCGTCCCGAGGTCGTAGAGCGAGTCCAGGAGGCCTGCCGGACCGGCGCGCGCGTCTACTGGGTGTGCCCGTTGATCGAGGAGTCCGAGTATCTCGAATCGGAGGCGGCCGAGCCGACTGCCGCCGCGCTGGCGGAAGCCCTGCCCGACGTCCGCGTGGGCCTGATTCACGGCCGGCTAACCTCCGCCGACAAGGAGCAGGTGATGAAGGCGTTTGCAAAGGGCGAGGTCCAGCTGCTGGTCGCGACGACCGTCATCGAGGTCGGCGTCGACGTGCCCGCCGCAACGCTGATGATTATCGAGAACGCCGAACGGCTCGGCCTGTCGCAGCTGCACCAGTTACGCGGGCGGGTGGGGCGTGGCCGGGATTCGAGCACCTGCGTGCTGTTGTACCGGAGTCCGCTGGCGGCGATGGCCCGGGCGCGTCTCGATGTCTTGCGTTCCACCAACGACGGGTTCGAAGTCGCGCAGCGCGATCTGGAACTGCGTGGACCGGGTGAAGTTCTGGGTACCCGGCAAACGGGACTCATGCAACTGCGAGTCGCCGATCTGGTGCGAGACGCGGACCTGATGCCCGCGGTCGCGGATCTGGCGCGAGCACTGGCCGACCAGCCGGCAGTAGCGGCGGAACTGATGCAGCGCTGGATCGGCAGCGGCAGCCGGTACGGCGAGGTCTGACGATCAGGGCGGCCGTCGCCCTCAGGCCTGGAAGAACTTCAGCGCCGCAATCGTCAGTCCGAAACCGACCACCAGCATGGAGCCGAGGCGGACGGTCATGGTTGTGGACAGGAGTTCCAGGTCCTTGCGAACGCCCGCGATCTCGCCGCGAACGCTCCCGGAGAGTATCTCCAGGTCCTTTCGCACGAGGGCGATTTCCTGCCGGACCTCCCCGCGGAGGTGATCAAGGTCGGTCTTCGTGGCCAAGGTCGTGCCCATTTCCCGCTCCATCGCATCAACGACGGCCCGGGCTTTGTCGTTCGGGACGTTGATGCTGACAAGCGCATCATATAGCGAGTAGCGATAGTCCACAGAGTGCCTTACGGGCGGTGTCGATCACGGCAGGGTGGGGACTTACGCTAACCTGGCAGCGCTCCGCGGGTCAGCCTGGATTTGTACTGCCTTTGCCCGGAAACGGCTCGCGCGTTGAGGATAGGACAAACAAAGCGCGGCCCTAAAGTCCCGCCAGCTCTTCCGCCAGCTCCCGCACGCCGATCGCTTCGATGCCTTCGCCGAGGGGATAACGCTCGGCGCCGGAATACACGACGAATGCCCGGGCAGGCTGCAGATCCTCCAGCGAATTGTAAAATCCCCGCCTGGGTTTTGTTGTCAGACCGTACTTGATCTCGATGGCCCACAGGCCATGCCTCCCGCCCACTTCCAGCACCAGATCGATCTCTGCCCCGGCGGCCGTGCCATAGAAACTGGCCTGCACCCGCTCCGGCGCGGCGGCAAGCAGCGATTCGATGACAAATCCTTCCCAGCTCTTCCCTATTACGGGATGCCCTGCCAGCTCGTGCTTGTCCTCGATGCCAAGCAGCGCATGCAGCAAGCCGGTGTCACGCACGTAGGTCTTTGGCGATTTCACCAGCCGCTTGCCGACATTGACATGATGCGGCGGCAGGCGGCGGACCAGCAGCAAGTCCACCAGCAGGCTGACATAGCTCGTGACCGTCGGCGCGCTGACGGAGAGCCCTCCCGCCAGGCGCGAGGCATTGAGCAGCGTGCCCTGGTTATGCGCCAGCATCGTCCATAGTCGCTCCAGAATTTCGGTGGGAATGCGCGGTCCGAATTGCGGCACGTCTCGCTCCAGATAAGTACGAATGAAACTGCGGCGCAGGCGAAAACTGTCGGCAGCGCTTTTCGCCAGATAGCTGTCCGGGAAGCCCCCGCGCAACCACAGGCGGTTCATGGCCTGCTTGTCGTCGCCAACTTCCAGGATGTTCAGCGGGCCGAGATCGACATACTCGATGCGCCCGGCCAGGCTCTCGCCGGATTGGCGCAGCAGGTCGATGGAAGCGGAGCCGAGCACCAGAAAACGCCCCGTGCGTCGGCCTTTGCGCCGCCCCCGGTCGATCAGGCCACGCAGCGTCTGAAACAACTCTGGTACGCGGTGGATTTCATCGAGAATGACCAGCTTGTCTTCGTGGCCTCCCAGAAAAAGCTCCGGATCGCTGAGCTTGTCGCGGTCGGTCTTCGATTCAAGGTCGAGGTACAGAGACGGCCTGGTTTCGGCCAGCTGATGTGCCAGGGTGGTCTTGCCCACCTGCCGTGGTCCGATGAGCGCCACTGTCGCCTGGCGGGACAGGGCGGCTTCGACCTTATGGATGGCCTTGCGCGGGATCATCCTTGCATATTAAAAACAGATATTTCATTTTGCAAGGATGATGATGGCATTCGACCGCAAATTTGGATGACACGTCGTTCGGAAGTTGGGCCGATGTCTCCTACAGCGCTCTTGTTGATCTAAGGCCGCTCCGCTGTGTAGAGCCTCGGCGTGTAGGTGATGGGAATGTCTTGCGGGTTACAAAACACGAGCGTTGCTGTCGTAGTCAATCCCGGCAACATAAACCAATGCCGCCGCCCGGCAGAATCGAGAGGAACTTCGACGTCCACATAGGGTGTGCCTGCTGGCAGTATAGTTTTTGTGGTCGGGGCATTACTCACCAATACATTCTGCGGCAAGTCCGTGACCAACAACACTAGGGGACCGGACAAAGGGAAGGGTGACGTATTCTGAATGAGCAGTCGCTGAACGACTTCTCCGGTCTCGGGATCGATACGAAAGCCGCCAGCATTAATTGTCACGCTTGTCGTCTGTTCGGCGATTGGCAATATTGGCGAGTTAGGGTCCTTTACCCGCACTTCGACAAAACCGTTTGCCGTCCCGCTTTGTATGGTGACAAAGGTGCGACCGGGTGTTACAGCGTTGACTACACCGGATGCGTCAACCGTCGCCACATTTACGTCGTTCGACGTGTAAGTTGTGCCCGTGAGGGTGCCGCGCAAGGACCGGTGAACGCCGTCGGGATAGATGCCTATAGCGTCTATGCTGCGGGCATCGATATTGGTGCTTTGAGGAAGCCTAATGCTGACTAATTCAGTCGACACTGTCATGCCGGTAGGTGTGACGTCCAGAACGACATTGACCGTCACCTCGTCCTCAGAAAGCCCGACCGGTGGGTCGCTGCCATCAAATGCGCCCAGCGAGAGGCTGAGGGGCCCGACATAATCTCGTGGAATCTTCAGCGTGCCCTCGTAAGGCGCAGCGGTGAACTCCTGAATTGTCAGGCCGGATTTACCTTCGGGGACAACCAGTACACGTGAGAGATTGAGGCCGGGCTCGACGGAAATTACAAATGGCACCGCTTCTCCGGGGTGAACCACCTGCCCATCCACGGGGGCAACGAATTGCACGCCGTCTGCGGCCGCCACGGCGGACCACAACACCAGCAGGGGTATCGACCACTTATTGGAGCACGTTGCCACAAGATACATTCTGTCAGGAGCCGGGGTCGATTACCGGCTGATTCCGCAGTATTCGGGATCAACGCGACTCAGCGTCACCCAGAAGATCAGCGCGCGACACCTCCGTGAAGGTCTGAACAGCTAGACTCAACCCATGGCAGAAGGTCCCGCACACAGCCCGGCCCGCCTCGGGAGCGAACTGGTCAACCAGGCTCGTCAGTACGCGCGGTTGATGCGCCTAGACAAGCCCATTGGCATCTGGCTGTTGCTCTGGCCCACGCTGTGGGGCCTGTGGATTGCCGGGGAAGGCCGGCCGGACCCGGTCAATTTCATCGTCTTCGTTGCCGGCGTCATCGTCATGCGCTCTGCCGGATGCGTGATCAACGACTATGCCGATCGCCGCATCGACGGCGCCGTGGCACGGACCCGATCCCGCCCGCTGCCCGCGGGCCTGGTAGCACCGACGGAGGCGCTGGCGCTGTTCGCAGTGCTTGGCCTCGTGGCCCTCGCCCTGTTGATGATGCTAAACCCCCTGGCGAGGCTGCTGGCCATCGGTGCCGCAGCACTCACCGTCGTGTACCCGTTCAGCAAACGCTGGCTGGCCGCGCCGCAATTCCTGCTGGGGGTGGCATTCGGCTGGGGCATTCCCATGGCCTTTGCCGTCGAGACAGGCGTTGTGCCTCGTCTGGCCTGGTTGCTGTGGCTGAATGTGGTGGTATGGGCCGTGATCTACGACACCATGTATGCGATGGCCGACCGGGACGAAGACCTGCGAATCGGCGTGAAGTCGACCGCGATCCTGTTCGGTACCGCGGATCTTTTCATTATTTTTCTGTTGCAGGTCGTGCTGGTGATCGGCCTGCTGCTGGCTGGCCGCGAAGGCGAGCTGGGGCTGTGGTATCAGGCAGGCGTGGGCGCCGGGGCCGCGCTGCTGGCGAACCAGCTGTGGGTGATCCGACGCCGGGATCCCGAGTGTTGCCTGCGGGCGTTCCGGGCCAACCACCATTTCGGGGCCGCCATTTTTGCCGGGATCCTGCTCGACTACACCTTTCGCGCTGCCGGCTGACCCGGCTCCGGCGTTCGCGCGACCGTCCACAGGGTCACTTCCGGGACGCCGGCTTGCCGGAACAGTTCGGCCAGCGCCGAGGCAGTGGCGCCGGTAGTCACGACATCGTCCACGACCATAAGGTGCCGGCAGCCGGGCGCCGGGCCAGGCTGGCGCAGGGCGAAGGCGCCGCGCAGATTCTCCCGACGGTCAGCGGCGCCCAGAGCGGATTGCTCAGGCGTAGGGCGCACGCGTCGGCAAAGGTCAGGCCGCAGCGGCCACCGCCGCGCCTTGCACAGTGCCCGGGCAATTTCCTCTGCCTGGTTGAAGCCCCGTTCGGCTTCCCGGCGCCAGTGCAAGGGCACCGGGACGACGGCGTCGGGAGCTTCAGGCAGCGCCGGCATCCGCAGCGCGAGCAGCTCACCCAGACCGCGCGCGACCGGAACCTGACGACCAAACTTGGCGGCCGCGATCAGGCGATCCACGGGGTACTCATAGGTGAACGCCGACGCGACGACCCCGCAATGCCACTGCGCCGGCGGGGATTGGCCGCAGGTCTCGAGCCACGGCAGATCGTTTAAGCAGCCCGCACAGGCAGGAGCTCCGGCGCTGTCGGCCCCGCACAGCAGGCAACGCGGTGGAAACAGAGTGTCCAGGACCTGGTCAACCCGAAGCCAGCTCACAAGTTGACAGCCTCCCGGCCGATTCCGATACTGACCATCGATTTAGCACGCCAGGACCGCCCGGTCTTCCGGCAAAAACAGGGTCTTTCCATGGAAATGAGCACGGAGCGTCAGCCGGCACAGCGGGACGACATCCGCACCGACTGGACGGTGGCCGAGGTGGCAGGGCTGTTCGGCCTGCCGTTCCACGAGCTGCTTTTCCGGGCTCACTCGACACACCGGGTGCACTTCGACCCGACCGAAGTCCAGATCAGCACCCTGATGAGCATCAAAACCGGCGGTTGTCCCGAGGACTGCGGCTACTGCCCGCAGAGTGTGCACTTCAACACCGGCCTGACGCCGGAAGCCCTGGTGCCACTGCCCGCCGTCATCGAGGCGGCGCGCGCGGCCCGCGAGCGCGGCGCTACCCGGTTTTGCATGGGCGCCGCGTACCGGAATCCCAAGCCGGGTCAGTTGGCAAAAATTGCCGAGATGGTGCGCGCCGTCCGCGGACTTGGTCTCGAAACCTGCGCCACGCTCGGCATGTTGACCAGGGATCAGGCCGACACGCTCCGCGACGCCGGGCTCGACTACTACAACCACAATCTGGACACCTCGGAAGCCTTCTATCCGCAGGTCATTTCCACGCGGACCTACGCCGATCGCCTGGAGACGCTAAAAACCGTCCGCGACGCCGGCCTGAAGGTCTGCTGCGGCGGCATCATTGGTCTCGGGGAGGGCGACCAGGATCGTATCGACCTGCTGCACACGCTAGCCACACTGCCCGAACACCCCGAGAGCGTCCCGGTAAACCAGTTGGTTAAGGTCGCGGGAACCGCGCTCGCCGGACAGGCCACGGTAGACCCGCTGACCTTCGTGCGTGTGATTGCCGTAGCGCGGATCCTGATGCCGAAATCCCGCGTGCGCCTCTCCGCCGGGCGCACCGACATGAGCGACGAGCTGCAGGCCCTGTGCTTTTTCGCCGGCGCCAATTCCATTTTCTACGGTGAACAATTGCTGACCACGCCCAATCCCGCCACGGATCGGGACCTCGAACTGCTGGCCAGGCTCGGCCTCCGGCCGGCGGAACACACGCCGGCCACTACGAAGGCCAGCGCGAGTGTCGCTGCCGGCTGATCCCCTGGCCCCCGCCCGGAGCGAAATGCCGCCAATCGACCGGCGGAAGGTCCGTCGCTCGTTCGCGCGCGCCGCGGCCAGCTACGACGCGGCGGATGTGCTGCAAACCGAAGTGCGGGACCGACTGCTCGAGCGCCTGCAATGGATCCAGCTGGAGCCCCGGCGCATCCTTGATCTGGGCGCCGGCACGGGCAAGGCGCTGCCGGCCCTCGTTGCCCGCTTTCCAGCCGCCGAAGTGATTGGCGTCGACTTGACGCCGGCGATGCTGAAGGTGGCGGCCAGCCGGCCGGACCGGGCGGCCTTTCTCGTCTGCGCGGACGCCGCGCGTCTGCCCTTTGCCGACCAGAGCATCGACCTCGTTTTCTCCAGCCTGGCTCTCCAGTGGAGCCCCGCGCTCGACCCCGTCCTCGCCGAGGTTCGGCGGGTATTACGGCACCCTGGCCTGTTTACGTTCACGATTCCCGGTCCGGCCTCCTATCGGGAGTTGCGGGCTGCCTGGCAGGCCGTGGATCAGGGGCCGCATGTGCTCCCTTTTCCCGAGATGCGCGCTCTCGGTGACGGACTGGTCCGCGCGGGACTGGCGGAAGTCGTCATGGACACCGACACACTGACATTGAAGTATCGGGAGTTCGGCCAACTGATTGCCGATCTCCGGGCCACCGGCACCACGAACGCCAGCACCGGGCGGCAGCGGGGTCTGACCGGCCGCAAGGCCTGGTCGCGCCTGGTCACCGCGTATGAGCAGCAGCGGGATGCCGAGGGCTTGTTGCCAGCCACGGTGGAAGTCGTGTTCGGGCAGGCCTGGGCACCCGGCGCAACGCGCCGCCGGCGCTCCCCGGGAGAAGAAATTGCGATCGCGCTCGACGGGATCAGCCGGCGACCGCCAGGCCAGGCCTGAGAAATATTCCTATCTGGAAGTAAGCGACTGCATTCACGCGCTTAACACCATGCCGCGGCAGACCGCCGCAAATTGCGCGGCCACCGGCTGTTCAAGTAAAATTCGCGGCCCGCGAAGGGGTCCTGACGCGCATTCGTTCGAACTTTGGCCGAATTCCTCCCTGACACCCGCGCTGCCACCTGAGTTTTACGGATCCTCGGTGGCCGTTTCGCCGTGCACGGTGATCAGGTTCTGCCATGCACACGATCGCAGCACGCGAGTTCATCCGGGTTGACGGACGAACCATGGGAAGACTAACTGGAAGAGACTGACATGTATCGAATTGCTCACCACGCCCACCGACTGTTCGCCGGAATCATTCTTGCTGCGCTGGCGCTTCCCGCGCAGGCCGCGTGGAAGCTGAACATGACCGAGGGCGTCACATCCACAAGCAGGGACGCCTACGACCTTCACATGCTGGTGCTGTGGATCTGCACGATTGTCGGCGTTGGCGTATTCAGCGTGATGATCTACGCGATCCTGAAGTTTCGTAAATCGAAGGGCGCGGTAGCCGCCACGTTCTCCCACAACTCCAGGGCCGAAATGATCTGGACCATAATCCCGATGCTCGTCCTGGTCTATCTGGCCTATGAAACGGCTCCCGCCCTGGTCCGAATCGAGGACTCCTCCAACTCCGAGATGACCATCAAGATCACCGGGTATCAGTGGAAGTGGCAGTACGAATACCTCGCTGAGGACTACTCTTTCTTCAGCACCCTGGCTCCGACAAGCAATGAGGTACGCCAGCTAAATTCAGGCCTGAATCCCTATGACGTCGAGAACTATCTGCTGGAAGTGGATCATCCACTGGTGGTGCCTGTAAACGTCAAGATCCGTTACCTCCTGACAGCCAACGATGTTTTGCACGCCTGGTGGGTGCCGGCATTTTCGGTGAAACGCGACGCCGTTCCGGGTTACGTCAACGAGGGCTGGTTCCAGGTGGATGAGCCCGGCATTTATCGCGGCCAGTGCGCCGAGTTGTGCGGCAAGGACCATGGCTTCATGCCGATCGTCGTCGAGGCCGTTCCCAAGGCCGAGTTCGACGCCTGGCTAGCTGCGAAAAAAGCACCGGCGACTGTTGCCGCCAATTGATTCGCCAACACGTTTGAAGATCGAGTTCGGAGCATGAGCAGATGAGTACGACGACCCACGACCACGCCGGTCATTCTCATGAAGACCACGGCGACCACCACGGCCCCGCAAAGGGCCTGACGCGCTGGCTCTTCACCACGAACCACAAGGACATCGGAACGCTCTACCTGTTGTTCTCGCTGTTGATGCTGTTCGTGGGCGGCGCGATGGCCATGATTATCCGGCTGGAACTGTTCCAGCCCGGCCTGCAGTTCGTGAATCCGGACTTCTTCAACCAGATGACCACGTTGCACGCGTTGATCATGGTGTTCGGCATGATCATGCCGGCGTTCGTGGGCTTCGCCAACTGGATGATCCCGCTGATGATCGGCGCGCCGGACATGGCGCTGCCCCGGCTCAATAACTGGTCGTTCTGGATCCTGCCTTTTGCTGGCACGCTTCTCCTGTCGACGCTGTTCATGCCGGGCGGCGCGCCCGCCGCCGGCTGGACCCTGTACCCGCCACTGGTGCTGCAAACCGGTAACGCATTCCCGTTTGCAATCTTCGCCGTGCACCTGCTCGGCATGTCATCGATCCTGGGCTCGATCAACATTATCGTCACGATCATAAACATGCGGGCCCCCGGCATGACCCTGCTCAAGATGCCGATGTTTGTGTGGACCTGGCTGATTACGGCCTATTTGCTGATCGCGGCCATGCCCGTGCTCGCCGGCGGCGTCACCATGTTGCTCACCGACCAGTTCTTCGGCACCACCTTCTTCAATGCGGCGGGCGGCGGCGATCCGGTGCTGTTCCAGCACATCTTCTGGTTTTTCGGCCACCCTGAGGTCTATATCATCATCCTCCCTGCTTTCGGGATCGTCTCGGAGATCATCCCGACCTTCTCGCGCAAGCCGCTGTTTGGCTACGCCGCGATGGTGTATGCGTCGGCCAGCATCGGGTTCCTCTCATTTATTGTCTGGGCGCACCACATGTTTACGGTGGGCATGCCTCTGGCCGGAGAAATGTTTTTCATGCTGTCGACCATGCTGATCGCCATTCCGACAGCTGTAAAGGTCTTCAACTGGACGGCCACAATGTGGCGCGGTTCGCTGACGTTCGAAACGCCCATGCTGTTTGCGCTGGCGTTTCTGTTTCTGTTCACGATCGGCGGCTTCTCCGGTCTGATGCTGGCCATAGCCCCGGCGGACTTCCAGTATCACGACACCTATTTCGTGGTGGCTCACTTCCACTACGTGCTGGTGCCGGGCGCGCTGTTTGGCGCCTTCGCCGGCGCCTACTACTGGTTGCCGAAGTGGACCGGCCACATGTACAACGAGACGCTGGGCAAGATCCATTTCTGGCTCTCGGCAATCTCGGTCAACATCACTTTCTTCCCGCAGCACTTCCTGGGCCTGGCCGGCATGCCTCGCCGCATACCGGACTACGCCACACAATTCGCCGACTGGAACATGATCTCCAGCATCGGCTCCTTTGGTTTCGGCGTGTCGCAGCTGCTGCTGGTCTACATCGTGTTCAAGACCATCCGGGGTGGCCGCAAGGCCACTGCCGAGGTCTGGGATCAGCCCGGGGGACTGGAATGGTCCGTGCCGTCGCCGGCCCCGTACCACACCTTTGAAGAGGCCCCGGCGGTCAAGTGACCAGACCGATGCACAGCGCGGAGACGCGGGCGGATCCTGATCCGGCTGAAATCCAGGCCCAGCGCCGCCGCGCCCGACGCACGGCACTTCTGCTTGGAGCGGTAGCCTTGTGCATCTACCTGGGCTTTATCCTGGCCACCGGACTGCGGAACTGAAGCATGGCGTTGACTGCCAACAGAAGCCTGGTCCTGCGCCTTGCGGTGATGGCAGTGAGCATGTTTGCCTTCGGTTACCTGCTGGTGCCGCTTTACGAGGTGATGTGCAAGATCACCGGCATCGGCGGGCGAACCAACGCTGTGGCGGCAACAATCACGGAGGCCCAACCCGAATCCGGGCGACTGATCACCGTGGAATTCGTAGCCGTACTGAACGAACAGGCCCCCTGGGAGTTTCACCCCACGGTGACCTCCATGCAGGTGAACCTGGGCCAGCTTTACGACACCGCGTTCTTTGCCCGCAACCTGACCGACGGCATGCTGGTCGGCTCCGCGGTACCGAGCGTGGCACCCGGCCAGGCGGCCAAACATTTCATCAAGACCCAGTGCTTCTGTTTCACCCAGCAGAACTTCACCGCCGGGGAAGCCAGGGACATGGGCGTGCAGTTCATGGTGGATCCGGACTTACCCGAGTTCATCGATCGCGTCACGCTTTCCTACACGTTCTTTGTCAATCGTCCAGCGACCGCTGAGCTGGCCGCCGCCGCTACCACCACCTGATTTTCGGTTTACTCCAGGAAGACAACGTCATGGCTCGCGCACAGGACAAGTACTACATCCCCCACGGCACGCACTGGCCGATTATCGGCTCGATCGGCCTGTTCACCGGCTTCATCGGCGTGTCGATCCTGCTGAACGGCGGTTCGGCAGCCCCGTTGGCGTTGCTGGGCGCCGCCATCCTGGTCCTGATGATGTTCCTCTGGTTCGGCGAGGTTATCGGCGAAAGCGAGCGTGGCACCTATAACGCCCAGGTCGACAAGTCGTTTCGAATGGGAATGATGTGGTTCATCCTTTCCGAGGTGATGTTCTTCGCCTGCTTCTTCGGCGCCCTGCTATATGCGCGCCAGCTGTCCCTGCCCTGGCTCGGTGGCGAAGGCACCGACAGTGTTACCAGGTTGTTCCTGTGGCCGGACTTCGAGAACGTCTGGCCGTCAAACGGGCCTGCGAAGCTCGGCGGGGAGTACGAAATCATGGGGGCCTGGGGCATCCCCGCCCTGAACACCGCCATCCTGCTGACCAGCGGCGTGACGCTGACGATCGCCCATCACGCACTCAGGGCGGACCAGCGCGGCACGCTCAAGCTGTTCCTGGCGCTCACGTTCATCCTCGGCTTCATCTTCCTGGGCTTCCAGGCTTACGAGTACTCCCACGCGTACAGTGAGCTGAACCTCAAACTCGGCACTGCCGGAATCTACGGCAGTACCTTCTACATGCTGACCGGCTTCCACGGCCTGCACGTCACGATCGGCGCGATCATGCTAACGGTGATCTGGCTCCGTTGCCTGAAGGGGCACTTCACCCCGACCCGCCATTTCGCCTTCGAAGGCGTGGCCTGGTACTGGCACTTTGTCGACGTGGTGTGGGTAGGATTATTCCTGTTCGTTTACATTCTCTGAGTCCTGGCCCTTGTCGGCTTCCTGGATGCGCTGCAACTCGGCAGTCCAGGGAGCCTGCGATCGCAGTTGCCCCGTCACCAGTCCATAGGCAATCAGCGCCATCATGATGGTGGCGAGGGTAATGCGCACACCCAGCGAGTGGAGTGTGCGGCGAGTGGTTCCCTGATCCTTCAGCAGGAATATCAGCCCGCTGGCGAGGCTGATCAGCAAGCCTGCAAAAGCCACTAGAATCGCGATTTTTAACCACATGACAACGGCTCCTGAGTCATTGTGCGGGCAGTATAACCCAGGTTGACGTCGTTCCCGACGACGCTGGCAGGACCCCATGCGTTTCAAGCCCGGTCGGAAATTGACCCTCTTCTGCGCCGTACTGCTGCCCCTGCTGATTGCGCTCGGGATGTGGCAGTTGGGGCGGGCAGAGCAGAAAGCGGCAATTCTCGAGCGCATCGACGCGCGACGCCAGCGTCCGCCCGTTGACTTCGGTCAGGTTGCGCGGATCGCCGAGCCCGGTTACATGCCAGTCGTGCTGCAAGGGGAGTACCTGAACGGCCGCGACGTGCTGCTCGACAACCGAACCCATCGGGGACGATTCGGCTACGAGTGGGTACAGCCGTTTCGCGATCAGTCGGGCGCGCTGGTGCTGGTGAGCAGGGGGTGGATTGCAGGCAGTCTCGACCGCGCGGTGCTCCCCTCACCGGAGCCGGCCGCCGGAAACCTGCGCTTGC
>JAQBGF010000152.1:0-5052 GCA_032122615.1 Gammaproteobacteria bacterium
GCCCTGGTGCAGGCTCGCCCACCAGATCACCGAAAAGTGAATGATGGGCACATTCACCACGCCAGCAACGGCCAGGATGGCACTCGCCCGGTCTGCCTGGTTGAGGTTCTCGAACGCGCTGCGAAGCCCCATGTAGCCAAAGTAGAGAAACAGAAGAATCAGTTCAGACGTCAGGCGCGGATCCCACTCCCAGTAGGTGCCCCACATGGGCTTGCCCCAGACCGCCCCCGTAACGAGTGCGGCGAACGTGAACGAGGCGCCAATCGGCGCGCAACTGGCTGCCACGGCGTGGGCGAGCTTGATCCGCCAGATCAGGCCGATCGCGCCGGCCACGGCCATCGTGACGTAGATGGTCATCGAGAGGTACGCGCTCGGTACATGCACATAGATGATCCGGAAGGCATCACCCTGCTGATAGTCGGGTGGTGCCAGGATCAAGCCACCGAAGACGCCCACGCCAATGAGAATGACGGCGGGAACCAGCAACCAGTTGCTCAGGGTTCCAGCCAGCGCGTAGAAATGCGGTGGCGATGCCAGCCGAAAAAACCAGGTCCACACGTTGTCGTCTCCCTTTCGCCTAGTCGGCGCTGACGCGGATCGCTGCTGCCGCCGTGACCGGCACCAGGCTGACTGCCAGCATCAGCAGCGCTCCGAGCAAGTATAGAGGGCCGGTTGGGTCTTCTCCCGCCAGCGCCAGGTCCGTGGCCCGCGCCCCCAGCATCAGAACCGGCAGCATCAGGGGTGCGACGATGAAAGCCAACAAGACGCCTGCACTACGCAACCCGGCTGTCAGGGCAGCGCCGATCGATCCCAGCAGGCTTAAGGTCGGCGTGCCCAACAGCAAGCTGAAGGTCAATACGCTCAGTGCCGAAGCAGGTAATTGATAGGTTACTGCCAGGATAGGTGCCATCACCACTACGGGAATACCCGTAATGATCCAGTGAGCAACGGTCTTGGCGAGCAGTATCCAGCCGAGAGGGTACGGGAGCGTCAGTAATTGCTCCAGGGTGCCATCCTCAAGATCCGCGCGAAACAGCAAGTGTAGCGATAGCAAGGTCGCCAGCAACGCGGCGATCCAGATGACGCCCGGCGCGATCACCCGCAGCACCTCTGCTTTCGGGCTCAGTGCCAGCGGAAACAGGGCCACCACGAGAATGAAGAACAGTGCCGAATTGCTGGCGTCAGTCCAGCGCCGCATCCCGACCTGCAGATCGCGCTTCAGGACGGCGCTAAACAGGCTCATTAGCCCCAGGTTCGGTGTCGGGGTCAGGGTGTGATCTGCTGCGGATGGCGGCGTGACAGACATTAGTCGATTCCCAGTGTCAGTCGGCTGACCGACGCTGAGCCCAGATCCAGCGCCTGGTGCGCCGCGACGACGACCGTGCCGCCGCCACCGATATGCGCCTGTACCGCGCGCTCCAGCAACTGGCGACCGGCCTTGTCGAGATTGGTCTGTGGCTCATCAAGCAACCACAGGCCGGCGCCGGACAAGAGAACCCTGGCAAGGGCCGCTCGCCGCTTCTGCCCGGCGGAGAGGAGTCTGACGTCGAGGTCTGCGCAGGCTGCCAGCCCGGTCACCGCCAGCAGTTCTTCAACCCGCGACTCCTGGCCGGCCAGTTGCGCGAAGAAGAGGAGATTCTCGCGCGCGCTGACTTCCGGCTTCAGTGCCATCGCGTGCCCGAAAAAGGCCAAACGCAGCGCGCCCGCCTGTAATTGCTTCCTGAGGTCGGTGCCATTCCAGGTGACGACGCCCGACTCCGGCATCGTCAGGCCCGCGATGACGCGCAGGAGTGTGGTCTTTCCGGCACCGTTTGGGCCCTCGATCAGGAGGGCGCCCCCGGGGGGCAGAACGAACGACAGCCCCTCGAACAGGCGGGTCGTCTCCCGCCACAGCGTCAGATTCGTGCCAGCCAGCACGCCACTCTCCAGAGCCCGTTTACACCCGGCCAACGGTCGGCCGCCCACCCTGAACGGCGGGCCATCCTTACCGACTTCCGTATCCAAAACAAGTTCCTACGATACATTACTGCGTCCATTTCCCTTGCCGGGGCGCCGACGGTCTGCCCTTGCCCTCCCCGCCCCCTTTACATAAGCACGACCCGGAACCTAGACTTCAAGGACGTCGTTTTGATGCGGGCAGATAACCCCGGGCGCGCTTCTATTGCAGCCCACCAACTCAAACTGCCCGGCAATCCTTAACCCCCGGTCCGGAGTCAAACAGGTGGCGACATTGTTGGAGGGTACGGTCTTAAGTCCGCTCCCTGATACGGAGGGCAGTTTCCGCGCTGGCCCGGAAGCTCTCGAGACCACCAGTATGATGGCCGGCCGCAACTACGTGCGCCGTTGCCTGCGCGGACATCTGCCGTTCGGCGTGATCACGGGATCAGCCCCCAGCCTGAATGAACTCGTCATGCGGGTCACGGCCGATTGCGCGGCCCGCCAGAATCTGCACACTGTCAGGATTGCCGCGCCGACTCACAGCGCCCAGGCATTTCTTACAGCGTGTCTCGAACAGCTGGCATTCGATCTGTTTGACTCCGGTCTCAATGCCTTGCACGACCTGATGGATGTGTTTCTCCGTCATGAAAGCGCCAGGGGCAGACGAACTGTCGTCATCCTTGATAACGCGCATCACTTCGGGCTGCCAGTGTTCAAGTGCATGCTGGCACTGACACAAGTTCGCGCGGGAGCAACACCCGCCATCACTTTTATCCTGACTGGTTATCCGGACCTGCATCGAATTCTGGATTCACAGGACATGGCGGGTCTCCGACAGTTCACGCGGCAACGCTTCAATCTCGACCGTGGACCGGTCGCCACCGTAACGGCCAGCACGGCGACCGCCAGAACGGCAGCCCCAGGGGTTGGTGAGCCTGCGAACAGCAGCGCGGTGCTTCAGCGGTCCCTCGCCGTTATGGTCGCTGGCGAGACCGTCGAGCGACACGAACTCCTCCCAGGATGGCTACTGATTGGCAGAAGCCCGAAGTGTGGGCTTTGCCTTGACAGCCGTTACGTGAGCCGCAATCACGCGGCGCTTCTCGTTACCGCAGACGACGTTGTCATCGTGGACCTCAAAAGCACCAATGGCACACTGGTGAACGGTGAGGCCGCTGTCAGGCAGAGCCTCGAGCATGGCGATCTTCTCGTCATTGGCAATTTTCGCTTGCGCTACGACTGCAGGCCCGCCTGAGAAACACCGCAGCCTGAACACCCGGCCTGGACACTTCGTGAAGTGCCGCCGTAAGAAAGGCATAATTGCGCCATGCAATTATCTTCCCGTTTGGCTGCCGTGCTGGCTATTGCCGCTATTCTCGCGCTACCAGCAGTTGAGTCCGCCACACCGGTGCTTGTGCCGGCTTATCAATCAGGTCTGCTACTGGAGTCCCTCGGCCCGATTGCCGGCAATCCGACCCAGATGGCCTGGGGTCCGGATGGGCGACTCTATGTGCGTACGGAGACAGGCGTGCTGAGTTACGCCTTTGATCATCACACGGGGGCAACCTCAGGCGAGCGGCAGGCAGTCACCGGATTCGACGGCATAGGATTGGCATTTCACGGTTCCCACCTCTACCTGACGACCTATGACGGCGCGATCCGGCGTCTTGGGGATAACAATGCCAATGGCATATGGGGCGAGGCAGGCGAACTCAACGTCGCCATTGTCACCGCAATCCCTGTGGGCTCCTGGGCCGGCGACCATCACGTCGATCAGCTTGCGATCACTGGCGACACCCTGTTTGTCGGCATCGGCCAGCGCACCAACAATGGGCGTACGGGATCCTGGTCCATCGGTACCCTCAGCGACGATCCGAATGATTCCGGCTTCTGGAGCGGCGGCACTGGGTGGAGTTGGGGGGAAGGAGCCTACGGCGGAACCATTGCCTGGATCAGGAATTTGAACGCCGTATCAGATGTGGAGGGTGCAGCGAATACCTACACTGATAGCAGTACGCTTACACAAAACCTGATCCAGGTCGATGACAGTCCAATCGATCCGGCAATACTCGGCGCAGTTGACAAGTTCGTCGTGCACTCCGCTGGCACCCGGAATCCCTTCGGCTTGTGTCTCAGTCCAACAGGAAGCCTGTGGTTCACCAATAACTTCAACAGAGCAGACACCAACGGCGACGGTGCCGCGGGCTACTACCGGTACGACGCAACGCAATCGGACTTTAGTCGCAGCGTGCAGGACCAGATCTTTCTGGCAGTTGCGAATAGCGATTACGGGTTCGCGAACGACAATTGGCGCCCGCTTAACCCCATGCTGAATCCAGCATCGCTCACCTACCAACGGGTACTCAGCACGACTTTCGATAATCTATTTAATTCTGGCCCTTACCAACTGCACGATCCGGCTATTCCCGATGGCCTTGGTCCCAATAGTGCGGCCACAGGATGTGGGTTTTTTGAAGCGCCCGCACTTCCGGCGGACCTGCGCGGACGGATTTTTGTGACGAGGTGGACCCACTCGGTAACCGAGGCCACGGCCGCAGGCGACCCCATCCAGCAGACCCTCACCTACGCTGACCTGGTTGCCGTCGATCCGAACACCGGTGGCGTGGTTCGAGTCGCCCAGGATTTCGAGCACCCGATCGCCGTTCTCGCTGACGGTACGCAGCGGCTGCTCGTGGCTGATTACCCGAGGGGAGCTATCGGTGGGCGCCTGTTCGCAATTGCCCTGGATACCGTCGTCGACGCGATCGCGGATAGCACCGACAATTGCCAGACCGTCGCCAATCCGACCCAGTGCGACTCCGACGACGACGGATTCGGAAACCACTGCGACGGGGATCTGAATAACAACAGTTTTACGAACTCCCAGGACTACGTGCTGTTCCGCGCGCAGCTCGGTCAGCCGAGCGTCGACCCGACCTACAACAGCGCCGACCTGAACTGTAACGGCTTTGTGAACGCCCAGGATTACGTCTTATTCCGCGGCCTGCTGGGCTCGCCGCCGGGGCCGTCGGGGTTGCTGCCCTGACGCGCGCTCCGCCCTCCGCAATTACGGACGGGCGCAACATCGTAAGAAACATTCCGTAACCCTCTGATTAT
>JAQBGF010000153.1:0-32075 GCA_032122615.1 Gammaproteobacteria bacterium
GATTGCCGTCTGCCGGAATAATCGCCGTCACGCCGGTGCGAATATCGTCGCCTTCGATGACAGTCGTGTGGCCAACTCTGACGCCGGCAACATCAGTAATCGCATTGTTCGGCCCCGGGGAGAATTCGCCGACGATGATCCCGATGTCACGCGCTCTTGGTCGGTCCTGAGGTTCAGCAGCACTCGCCAATGAGCAACAGAATGTGAGCGGCAGGAATACGGTCAAGCTGCAGAATGAAATTGAGCGTTTCATGCGGTCACTGTACGTTAGGGATGCAACTATGCAAAGCGCGGCTGTGCGAACAGGCCACACTCACCCCCGCGGTGTATGACGAACTGCGTGGTATGGCGAAGCGAGGAATCCACCGAATCAGGACGCACGAAGTGCGCCCGAAGGGTGAGGATCAGCCAGAGCTGATCCGAGTCTATCGAACCACCGACACGCGGATTTTCAGTCGGCTCGATTGGACAGCGCTCTTCAGAAAATCAATGAGATACATTTTTTTCGTTGGGTTAGCGCCCGTATGTACCTGTTAAAAGCCTGTGCCCGAATCACGTTGGGCACAAAACTGGCACATTCCATGCCAGCCTGATTTTGATGGTTGGCCGTAATAAAGTTTCAAACTCGACGCCATGCCGAGAGACTCTCAGCGGCCAGAACTTGCCCTGTTAATTTGCGTGCTGGATTGACGCTATTTTGCAACCTTGAAATGACTCGTCTCAAGCAAGACGTATGGTAACTTTTTCAAAGAATTTGGAAGAGACAGATGGGTCATTCGTCGATGCAAAAAATGGCCACTTCTTGCTCAATCTTCGGTGCAAATCAACACTCAGGTCATGAATTGACAGGCCCACCAGCCTGTGAACCCGAACATCCCAGGATAATTCGTTGAATCGAATTTGTTGAGCAGAGGCGGACCGATTCGCGGAGGAAGCAGGAGAAAGAGGTCGGCGGGCGACTACAGTGTACCGGAACGGAAGACATCAGATCGCCGGCTAGCCGCCGATATAGTACATCTCCATTTTCTGAATTTCGCGGCCTTCCCGGCGCAGCGCAGCACGTTGCTCGCTATATCGGTCCGCGCGCCGCGTCCAAACCTGCCGGATGATATCGGCGAGTTCTTCGTCATTGGCTCCGTCTCGCAGCGGCTGGCGCAGGTCGGTGCCCTCTGTTGCAAAAAGGCAGGTGAACAGCTGGCCGTCGGATGACAGCCGCGCACGGTGGCAACTTCCGCAGAACGGTTCGGTCACTGACGAAATGAAACCGATCTCACCGGCGTCATCCTCGTACACATGACGGGTGGCTACCTCGCCATCGTAATTGCTGCGTACTTCCCTCAACGGCCAACGCTCTGCTATGCGCTCGCGCAACTCGGCCGATGGCACGGTATCGGTTTCCTTCCAGTGATTGATGTTGCCGACGTCCATGAATTCGATCAGGCGCACGATGACGCCCGAGCCGCGAAACCGCTGCAGCAGCTCGGGTACGGCATGGTCGTTGACACCGCGCTGCACGACCGCGTTGATTTTGATCGGAGTGAGATCCGCTTCGAGTGCGGCATTGATGCCTTCGAAGACGCGGTCCACGCTCCCGCGGCCGCCGTTCATCCGCCGGAACGTCCTCTCGTCGAGTGCATCGAGGCTGACAGTCACGCGATCCAGACCTGCCGCCTTCAGCCCCGCCGCGTGTTGAGCCAGCAGGATGCCGTTGGTGGTCAGCGCGACCTCCTCGATGCCCGGCAGCGCGCGCAGATCGCCGATCAGGTCCGCAAGCGCCGGTCGCAGCAACGGCTCCCCGCCCGTAATGCGCAGCTTGCGAACGCCGGCCGAGGCGAACAGGCGCGTGAGGCGCACGATCTCGCTGAACTTCAGCCGCTGGTCGGTCGGCAGGAACTTGAAATTTCGATGATACTTTTCTTCGGGCATACAATAGGTGCACCGAAAATTGCACCGGTCCGTCACCGAGATACGGAGATCGCGCAGACCGCGCCCCATTCGATCGACCGAATGCATGGAATCAGCCGCCCGCTACAGCTGAAATGATGCTGACGACGTCCCCGTCACGCAGAGGCATTTTCAGACCGCTGTGTGAACGCACATCATCGACTCCGACAAAAACGTTGACGTACGGGCGAAGCTCGCCGTCGTTTACGATGACGCGCTGAAGGAACCCGGGGTGACGAGCACCAATCTGTTCGAGCGCCGCACCCACGGTGTCGGCGTCGGCGTCCATGACCGTCGCGTCGTCAACGAACGGCCGAAGCGGCATGGGAATACGCACAGTGATCTTGCTCATCTCGTCACCACTGCAACAACGGGACTCGAGGATCGTCGCAGACAACAAAGGACCACGCGATCGAAGCGCGATGTCATCCGGATCGCCGCAGTCGCTGCGGCTCGCGCCAATTGTTCTAGCTGTTCATTGTCCACCATGTTGATGACCGGCGCAACGCGCGCGCCGGCGCTCCCCTGCAACGCGCCCGCGTCACTCGCCAGCAGGCGTCCGACGGCCTCCGGCGTCAGCAGGTTCCCCTGCGCCACCCCCGTGACCGCTGCAACACGCTCGATGCGATGCGCGACGCGTTCGCCCAGCGGTTCGCCGATCGCCCGTGCCGAGACCACGGGAATCACGACATCGGCGCCCTGCACGAGTAAGGGTTCGCCTTCCTCCGGCGCCTTGATCCAGCGCATGCGTGCGCCGTCGGCCTTAACGAAACTCGCATCAAAACCACCTTCCTCGTGAATCGAACGGATCATCTCCGGCGACACGCCCGAGTATCGGCCCGCCTTTTTCGACGGGCAAGCATAAGCGACGGAACCTGAGCGCGCTGCGGCCAGAACGCGATCCCGTAACATCGTTTCATCGTCGACGATGCGTTCGACCTGGAAGTCTTCGGGAAACGCGGTCATATGCACGGTCGTGGTCAGTGCGATATGGCCGGTGTGTTCGCGGACCAGTTGATAAAGGACGGATTTCTTACCGCCTGCGCCGACCGCGCAGACGATTCCCCGGTATGCATCGAGCTCCTCGATGAGTAAACTCGAATGCTCTGTCATCACGGCAGCTCGTCCACGGCCTTTACGCTCAGGACGCGAGGGAGGTAGCTCGCGATTTCCTGCCAGCGGTCGCCGGCGTCCACGCTTGCGAACAGTTGCCCCCCCGATGTCCCGAAGTAGACCCCACAAGGCTCGCGCGAGTCTGTGGCCATGGCTTCACGCAGCACGGTGACGTAAACGTGTTCGGCCGGCATACCCTCGCTCGCCGATTCCCAGGTGGCGCCCGCATCGCGGCTGCGGTACACCCGCAGTATTCCGTCGACAGGTATGCGCAGATGCGAGCTCGACTCCGGAATCTGGAATGCGGTGTCCGGGTCATTCGGGTCAACCACAATCCCGTAGCCGAAATCGCTCGGCAACCCGTCGGTGATTTCAACCCAGCTTCGTGCGGCGTCGTCACTCCGGTAGACGCCGTTGTAACACTGGCGGTAAAGCCGACTCGGCATCGTCGGATGCCTGACGATGCGATGCACGTTGTGGCCGGTCTCGGGCCCGGGCCCGGGCAGGTTCTCGGCACGCACTCCGACGTTGGCGGGCCGCCATGTCTCGCCGCCATCGTCGCTGCGATACACCCCGCCCGCCGAGACGGCGGCGACGATGTCGTCCGGGTTCTGTCCGTCGACGTAGATCGAGTGCACTGCAAAACAGCCCTTGGAGGGCTCCCAGGTCGAGCGTGTCGGATGCTCGTTGAGACCGGCGACAGGCTGCCAGCTCCGGCCGCGATCATCGCTGCGAAAGAGCCCGGCCGGATCGATACCTGCGAACAGGACGTCGCCCGCTGCGGCCAGGTACCAGATGGCTTCTGTTGCGCCACGCCCGCTGTCCGCAGCGTGCTGCGGCACGGCCTCGAGCGATGCCCAGGTCGCGCCGAGGTCGGTGCTCGCGTAGATATGTGCACCCCAGATCTCGTGTGACGTCGCGGCATAGAGCATGCCGTAGGGTGCGACCAGCGTGTGCAACACGGAGTAGCCCGCCAGGTGCGGACCGTCGAGACGCCAGTCCCCATTCGCACCATCCGCGAAGACACGAAAAAGCCCTTTCGAAGTGCCGACCAGCAACATCATGACGTCAGGGCCTCGAGACCGGCAGATGCGCAGGCATGGTCGATGTTCCTGACGGGCCTGTCACGTTTCGAGCAGCCTCGGCATCAGTTCCGCCAGGTTGCAGGGCCGTGTGCGTTGGTCGAGCTGGGCGCTTATCAGGTCGTCCCAGGCCGTGGCGCAGGCACCCGAGGAACCGGGTACGCAAAAGACATAGGTACCGTTGGCGACGCCGGCCAGGGCACGCGACTGTATCGTCGAGGTGCCGATCTGCTCCCAGGAGATCTTGCGAAACATCTCGCCGAAGCCGTCTATCACTTTATCGAGCAGCGGCCTCACGGCTTCGGGTGTGCCATCGCGCCCGGTGACTCCGGTGCCGCCCGTCGTGATAACGGCATCGACACCGTCATCGGCGATCCAGCCCGCGACGACGGCACGAATCCTGTAGACGTCATCGGGCACGATCAGCTTGTGCGCCAAGTGGTGGCCTGCCTTGCCCAGGCGCTCGGCCAGCAGTTTGCCGGACTTATCGGTCTGCTCATTACGACTGTCGGAAACCGTCAGCACTGCGATGTTCAACGCGACGAATTCGCGCTCGTTCGGAGAATCTTTCATATCGGACCCCTCCTTGCGCGCCGTTCAAACGAAGGCCGCAAATGGCTGTACGTTCACCTCGTCCCCTGGCGCAACGGGACCGGCGTCTTCTGCCAGTACGATAAAGCAATTCGCAGCGCTCATCGAACTCAGAACACCCGAACCCTGGGTGCCCGTCCTGCGTACGACGAGACGCCCGTCCGGCTTCCGCGAAAGCACGCCGCGCTGAAATTCACGGCGACCCGGCTTGGTACGCAGGGCTTCTTCGCACACTGCCGTCACACTCAGCGGCGGCGCGGGATCCGGCAACCCGGCGAGCGACTGCAGGGCAGGTTGCACCAGCTGATAGAAGGTGGCCATGACCGATACCGGATTGCCCGGTAACCCGAAGAACAGCGCGTTGCCGATGCGGCCGAAAGCGAGCGGCCGTCCGGGCTTCATAGCGACTTTCCAGAATCCCACTGAACCCGAGCGCTCGAGTGTCTCGGTCACGTAGTCGGCATCGCCGACCGAGACGCCCCCGGTGGTGATGATGGCGTCGGCTACGGCTGCCGCGTCCGAGAATGCCCGCGCCACCGCATCACGCTCATCGCGCACAACCCCCATGTCGATTGCTTCGACACCTAGGCGCATCAGCATGCCGTAGATCGTGTACCGGTTACTGTCGTAAATCTGGCCTTTCTCGAGCGATTCGCCGACGTGCCGCAATTCGTCTCCCGTCGAGAAGAACGCAACGCGCGGGCGCCGCCGCACACTGACCTCACTGACGCCGAGTGACGCGATGATGCCGAGCTCGGCGGGCCGCAGGTGCGTGCCGGCTCGCAGAGCAACCTCACCCGCACCGATATCCTCGCCGGCTTGCCGCACATGCTGTCCGGCCTTTTGACCTGCCGCCAGAATCGCGATGTCGCCCTCGAGCTCGACGTTCTCCTGCATGACGACGGAATCCGTACCCGCCGGCATCGCCGCACCAGTCAGGACGCGGGTGCACTGGCCCGCAGTGACTGCACCCGTGAACGGCTTGCCGGCCGCGGCGACACCAATAATCGCGAGGCGGGTCTCACCGTCGGCCTGGAGATCTCTACTGGCATACGCATACCCATCCATCGCGGAGTTCGTGTGCGCCGGGACATCGATGGCCGACACCACGTCACCGGCAAGCACCCGGCCCAGCGCGCTGCGGATCGCGAGTGTCTCAATACCTTCGACAGGTCGCGCATCGGCCAGGATGCGAGCCAGCGCATCTTCGAGCTTCAGCGCCGGACCGAAGTCGCCATCGGCGCAACAATCGATGTTGGATTTGCTGCTCATGTCACTCATCTTCCGTCGGAGTTGGCTGCTTGTGTTTCGTGAGCTTTTCTTCCAGTTCCTGCTTGTCCGCCGGTGCGTTGACGTTCGAAAAAGTATCGATCGCATCGCTGAAATCGGCGCTCGCATAGCCGTGCCGTTCGTACCAGTGATCGATCTTACGCCCACCGCCGTCGAGATACTCGACAAGGTCGGCGAACAGATCCCGATGAAGCATCGCGAACACGGGCTGCAACCGCTCGCCGTCGTGGGCGACTGCGATCTGCGAATCTTCGTTCGCCAATGCCGCATGCAATCGCCGCACGAGATCACCGCAGATCAGCGGCGAGTCGCAAGGCACGACCACAATCCAGGGCGTCTTTGCCGCCTGCATTCCGCGCGCGAATCCCGCCAGTGGCCCGCGGAACTCAGAGTTGCCGTCGTCTATAACGGCACATCCGAATTCGCTATATTTATCGTGATTGCGGTTCGCATTAATCAGTATGTCGGCCACCTGTACGCGCAGCGCGTCGATCACCCAGGCGATCATCGGCCGATCGTTAATCGGTACCAGTCCCTTGTCGACGCCACCCATACGCCGGGCCAAACCGCCGGCGAGGATAATGCCCGTCACCTGGTTGCGTACCACCTCGTCTGCCGCAGTCAAATACCACTCCTTTCAGGTCTTCGCGGGAACAATCGTCCTCGAATAACCGCATGCTTGCGTCATTTTGACGCAAAGCATAGTCTGTCCGCGAGTTTTTTGCCGGACGCGATGCGCGCGCCTCGCGCATGGGAACCGGAGCATTTTTGTCACAATCCAACTCGATTCTCCTTCTTGGTGGCGCCAGGCCCGAGGCATCACGCCTCCAGCGGGCGTTGTCACGGCACTTCCTGCTGGTTGAGAGTGTGCGGGACGTCGAGGAAGCGCGACAACTCGCGCGGCGATGCCGATTCCATGCGCTGGTCCTGGTCGATCCCGAATCGCCCTGGGAGAGGATGCGCAAGGCGCTCGACGAATGCGAAGAACTGCCGCCCGACGTCCTGATCATCATCGAGAGAAACCGGGCAGAAACCGCGATTGATGCGCTGAGCGATGGTGTATGTAACGCGTTGCTGCGGCCCGTCTCGAACAATGAACTTGTTGCGGCGCTGATCCGTGCGATCGACAACCGCGACTCACGGCAGGAAGGGATCCTGCAGACTGAAACTGCGCCCGCCGACGAATCGACCGCAATTTCAGCGCTGCAATCGCCGGGCGAAGCCCGCGCACCGGCGGGAGGAGCCACGCCACCCGGATACCCGGTCGACTGGACGCTCGAGCAGGTCAAGCGCCATCATATGATCCGCGTTGTCGACGACAGCGGCAATAAATCGGCCGCGGCGCGACGCCTCGGTATCTCGCGCAAGACGCTGGAGCGCAAGCTCGGTACGGGCAATCTCAAACAACGGAGGTAATCATGAGCAGCAGGGACTTCGACAAGGATCAATTGAACATTGAAATTCGCCGCTTTTTGAAGCTGGTCGGGATCACGTCGCAACGCGAACTCGAAAAAGCCGTGAAAGACGCAATGGCAGCTGGCAATTTGCCTCAATCAGGCAAGCTGGCTGCCAGGATGACGCTGTCGGTGCCTGTTCTGGGTCTCGAACACGTCATCGACCACGAGATCGATATCGACAGGTAGCGGCGCCGATCTGCGACCCCTGCGATCAATCACCGCCCGTCCATATGAGCGTGCCCAGCTCCGAGAGATCGTAGCCGCCGAGCGTCTTGACATGGCGCTGGCAGTCGCTGCCGCGCAGGTAGTCGAGCAAATGCTGGAACAGGCTGCGAAAGAAGATACCGCGGTGCAACGCGAGGTCAAACGCTTCCCAGCCGATCGACAGGAAGTCGAGTCCGAATTCACTCGCGGAGGCGCGAATCCCCGGGGCAATCTCGGCCTGCCCAATTGCGATCAGCGACGCCGCTTCACGCTCGCTACCGGCACGACCGGTGATGCGCCGGTCCGACGGATCCAGGTCGTGCTGCGAGATCAGTTCGCGAAGAAATCTTTGCGAACCGCCGCCCTCCTGTCGTTCGACCCAGCGCACTTCCCGTCGAAACAGTCCTTCGATCCCGTCTCCGGCGGACCACAGACCCGGCGAGACCAGCAAACCCTGCTCCCGCCGATACAACCGTACGAGGGCCCACTCACCGGCCTGCACGAATTGGCGCAGCAGCGCAGGATGGCGCTGGAAGCTCTCCGCCGCGGGCCCCCAGTGGACGCTGCAGACGTCGGCGCGCCGGTTGGCCAGCAGCGCGAGCCCGAGCTGGCTGCCGGTGGAGGTATAGCTGATCAATGCGCGGGATTGCAGTGACGTGGCAATCTGACTGAGCGCCCGATACAGCAGCGGGTCGTCGCTGCCGGCGATGACGATGCGGTCCGTCAGCAACCCGCCGTGACTGGATTCCAGCAGCCACTGGTCAACCAGATTGCGCGGAAACAGCCATTTGCCCGTCAGCTTGGTCGCAGGAATCTTGCCCTCTTGCACCAGTCCGTAAACTTTCTTTTCGTTGACCTGCAAATAAGCCGCCACCTGTTTCACCGTCATGAAGCGCGGCGGCGCGTCAGCGTGTTCCGCTGCTTCGTCGGAATAGCCTGTTTGCGCATTATCAGCGCTGTTGGAGTTCCGCTTCACTATCGGGTTTCCAGTTGCCGCAGTTGCCAGATTGGCCCATGTACATACAGAAAGGCCGTTTCGGGACGATACGTCATCCGCGCGACCTGGTCACGGTTCGCTGGCGCCGGCATGCTCCCTGCACACTGCGCGACCGGCCGCATCGGCAACATGAACGTTCTTTGATCGTTTGCGCTACTATTGATCAAAATGAGCCTCGCAGAGCGACACACGATAGCCGTAATCATGCAGCGCAGCCAGGTACGGCAGGGCCAATGGTCTGTAACGAGCTGGCGCGCAGTGTCTGTCGTCGCGGGCGAACATCTCGTCGGCAAGGGCGCCGGGCAGACACCAATTTACGAAAACGAAAGCGGTGCCCAGTTCCTCTGGACCGGCTTTTCACTGGAGCTCTACCGGGACCAGGCCGAAGACTACTGGTACAACCTGACCGGTGACAGCCCGTCGCTGTTTGTTATCTGCCACGAATCGCCGGAAGGTGATCTAACGCCGTTTCGGGTCACCGCTGACCAGGATTCGGCGTCCGGGTGCCTGGAGAGCGACGACCAGGTATTCGCCGTGCCGATCCCGCCCGAAATCTACCAGCGCCTTGAGCAATTCGTCGTGGCTCACTACGTTCCCCGCGAGCCCAAAAAACGCAGACGCAAGAACTGGTCGCAGGAGTCTGAACGATGAGCAACACCCCAAGGGAGGATGCGCCGGGCAACAGTGCCGCGGACATCGATACGCTTGGGAACGAGGCGTTTCTGACGCGCTGGTCGAAACGCAAGGCGCTGTCACGTGAAGGCGTGGACTTGCCGGAACCGGTGGAAAACGCGGCGCGCGAGGACGAGACCGGTGCGACTGGTGCCGATGACACCAGCGGTGATGCGCGGGCCGAAATCGCCGGACAAGCCGACGGGCCGGTCGCGGATGCAGCGCAGACGACGCCTGAGTTACCACCCATCGAATCGCTGGGCGAGGACTCTGACTATCGCGCATTTCTTGCTGACAAAGTGCCGGCCGACGTGCAGCGCAAAGCGCTGCGTAAGTTGTTCCAAAGCCCCAAGTTCAACGTGCGCGACGGTCTCGACGACTACGACCTTGACTTCTCTTCGCCCGAGCCGCTCGGTGACATAGTGACGGCCGAGATGCGGCACCGCCTGCGCCAGGAACTCAAGCGCATGGTCGGACTCCATGACGACGAAGACAGCCCGCAGGACGTGATGCCGGAGGCGATCGTCGAGGCTGTCGAAAGCGACAACCCGGAAGAACCTTCTGACGACGAGCCAGACGATGAACAACCTGCAACTGCCTGATACGACGAAGAACGGTCGGGCGAGAGCCGAGGCCCTGGATCCTCGCCATCGACCCGATGCGGCGCCGGCATCGGCGGTCGAGTTAATCTCCCATGGGCGCGTGCTGATTGTCGGCGAGGAAAGCGGTGTACTGTACGCGGCGCAACGGCTCGACGACGACCTGGTGGCGACCGTCTGGGTGCCGGGAGACGCGCGGCCGACGACCGCCACCGTCGACGGGCTAACCATCGTGCGGGGCGGCCAGCCGCAACTCTCGGGAACCCTGGGTAATTTCAGGTTGAGCTTCCCCGCTTCGGGCGATGGCAGCAATCCGGATGCAATAGCGACCCTCGCTAAAGCGTGCTTTGACCTGGTGCTCGACCTCAACGACGCGCCGATGCTCCCACGGGAAGTGCTGCCGCCAGGCTATTACGCGCCCGGCAGAGATGCCTACGCGTTGGAAGATGCCATCGCCGAACTCCCCGACATGCGCGGCGAGTTCGAGAAACCCAAGTATTTCAATTTCGACCCGAACATCTGCGCACACGGGCGCCGCGGAATCAGCGGCTGCACGCGGTGTCTCGATGTGTGCCCGACCCTGGCGATTACATCGATTGGCGAAACCGTGCAGGTCGATGAAAACATCTGCCAGGGCTTCGGCAGCTGCGCATCGGTTTGCCCGACCGGTGCGATCACCTACGCCTTTCCCGGCACCCGCGATTTGCTGGCTTACCTGCGCACCGTTGTCGTCCAGTATGGCGAAAGCGGCGGTGCCGATCCCGTGCTGCTGTTTTACGACGGCGCGTCCGCCGGCCCGATCGCCGACGAGTTCGCGCAGTCGCTGCCGGAAAACGCGCTGCCCGTCGAGCTGGAGGAAGTCGGCTCGGTCGGCATGGACACCTGGCTTGCGTGCCTCGCCTATGGCGTGCGCCGGATCCTGATCCTGGCGGGAGCCGAGACTCCACGCAGTATCGTGAAGGCACTTGAAGGGCAGATTAAAGTGACCGCAAAGGTACTCGAGGGCATGGGTTACCCGGGTGCTGCCGTGCAGCTGGTCGATATCAGCGATGGCAAAACGCCCGCCGCAGCCGTGAGTTCCGACCAGGCAATCGACCTCGCCCGACCTGCGCGTTTTGTCCCGCCCGGGGAGAAACGCCTGTTGCTGCGTACGGCGATCAATCACCTGTTCGCCGCGGCGCCCACCCGCAAGAAGGTCGAGCCGTTGCCGGCAGGCGCCCCGTTCGGCCGAATCCGCGTCAACAAGTCCGCATGTACGATGTGCATGAGCTGCGTCGCGGTCTGCCCGACGTCCGCGCTGCGCGCGGGCCAGGGTCTGCCGCAGCTGAACTTCGTGGAATGGTCGTGCATCCAGTGCGGGCTCTGCGAAACCGCCTGCCCCGAGGACGCAATACAGTCCGAGCCACGATTCCTGTACGACGATAACGAACGCAGCACGCCGCGCGTGCTGCACGAAGAGCAACCCATGTGCTGCGTCTCCTGCGGCAAGCCGTTCGCGACGCGCTCGACGCTCGACGCCATGATGAAGAAGCTCGAGGGCCACTGGATGTTCCAGAGCAAGGCCGAGCGGCGGCGCCTGGAAATGTGCGACATCTGCCGCGTAAAAGACATGATGCGCGACCAGGGCAGCGACGGCCCGCGATCGGTCTGATCTCGGCGTGGCCGCGCGCAGGTAGCGCTTTTTCAGTATGGAACAAAATGTCGCATATTTTGGATTTGATCGCTCTCATCAAGTCATTATCACGGTACTAAACGTATTTGACACCACTGGCAGCCGATGCCGGAATGGGTCTAAAATGACCGGGTGCCAGGCGGGTACGCAGAGCCGAGAGAAATGAACGAAGCGCCTGCAATATGTGAAACGACGACGGTGGGGGCCGGCGTCGTGACAGTCGAGCCGGAAAACAAGCTGCGCGCGGACACCTATCGACTGCTCGGCCGCCTGCTGAGCACGCCACCGGATGACGCCACTCTCGCGCTGCTGGCAACAGCGCCGACAAGCGAAGTAGACAACCTGCTGGCTGTGGCCTGGCGACTGCTGGCGACATCAGCCGGGCGTGCCGTCGCAAACCAGGTGGCAAGCGAATACGAGGCGCTTTTTATCGGGCTCGGCCGCGGCGAACTGATGCCGTATGCATCGTGGTACCTGACCGGCTACCTGATGGAGCAACCACTCGCCCAGCTGCGTTCCGACATGAGGGAGCTCGGCTTCGAACGTCGCGACAACGTCAGCGAGCCGGAGGATCATGCGGCAGCGCTGTGCGAGATCATGGCGTTGCTCGCAGCAGAAGACCATGCCTGCGGTCTCGCGCAGCAGGCGAAATTTTTCCACACACACGTCGAGCCGTGGCTGGCGCGGTTTTTCCGCGACATGCAGCAGGCTCGCTCGGCGTGCTTTTATCGCGCCGTCGGACAGCTGGGCGAACAATTCATCGAGACCGACCAGCGTTATCTGGAGATGGTGCAAAGGCCGGATGGCACCGCGATCCAACGCAACCGACCCGTGGCTTCATAAGCAACGGCGATCGGTCGCATGACAGGAGAGAAGAAGATGAGTCGTAAATCGCGTACGTACACCGATGACCGGCGTACATTTCTCAAGAAGCTTGCCGCGGCAGGCGGGGCAACAGCGGTCGTCACAATGGCTGGCCATTCGGCTTTCGCCGCGCCGGAAACAGGCACCTCGTCCGAGCCAAAACCGCAGGGCTACCGGGAAACGCCCCACATTAATACCTACTACCGTACAGCTCGCCTGTAACCGGCCAACGCACCGGTTTCGGCGTTTACTGCAACTGATGGGAGATTAGCGATGAAGCTGATCAAGAAGCGAGATCTTACCGCCACAGAGACGGCCAGTGTAACGAGCCGCGTGCTCGGGTCCATGGTGGACCGCCGCGCATTCCTGCGACGCGCAGGATTGGGCCTTGGTGGCACCGCCGTAGCTGCGACACTGCCGATGACGATGATTCAACGTGCGCAGGCAGCGCCGAGCGCTGGCGCGGGAGGCGATGTCGAAATCCGCAAGTCCGTCTGCACGCACTGCTCGGTGGGTTGCGGCGTCGTCGCGGAAATCCAGAACGGTGTCTGGACCGGACAGGAGCCCGACTTCGATTCGCCGTTCAACATGGGCGGCCATTGTGCAAAAGGCGCATCGGTGCGCGAGCACGGGCACGGCGAGCGTCGGCTCAAATACCCGATGAAACTCGACGGCGGCAAGTGGACGCGCGTTTCATGGCAGCAGGCCATAGACGAAATCGGCGACCAAGTGCTCGATATTCGAAAACGCTCGGGTCCGGATTCGGTGTACTGGCTGGGCTCGGCGAAATTCAGTAACGAGCAGGCGTACCTGTTCCGAAAATTTGCCGCCCTTTGGGGCACCAACAACGTCGATCACCAGGCCCGCATTTGCCATTCGACGACGGTCGCCGGCGTCGCCAATACCTGGGGCTATGGCGCGATGACCAACTCGTACAACGACATGCACAATTGCAAAGCGATGTTCTTCATCGGCAGTAATGCCGCAGAAGCACATCCGGTCGCGATGCAGCACATACTGCGCGGCAAGGAGAACGGCGCGAAGATGATCGTCGTCGACCCGCGCTTCACGCGCACGGCGGCGCACGCAGACCAGTACGTTCGTATCCGCCCGGGTACCGACGTGCCGCTGATCTGGGGAATGCTCTGGCACATCTTCGAAAACGGCTGGGAGGACACGCGGTACATCAAGCAGCGCGTCTACGGCATGGATGAAATTCGTACCGAGGTAGCGAAGTGGACCCCGGACGTCGTCGAGAACGTTTGCGGCGTGCCGGAAGAGGACGTCAAGCTGGCCGCGCAGACCATGGCCGAGAATCGCCCCGGCACGATTGTCTGGTGCATGGGCGGCACGCAGCACACGATCGGCAACAACAACACACGCGCCTATTGTGCGCTGCAACTGGCGCTCGGCAACATCGGCGTATCCGGAGGCGGCGCGAATATCTTCCGCGGCCACGACAACGTTCAGGGTGCCACCGATCTCGGCGTGCTCTCACACACGCTGCCGGGTTATTACGGTCTCGCCGAGGGCTCATGGAAGCACTGGGCGAGAGTCTGGGACCTTGATTACGATTGGGTAGCAGGTCGCTTCGATACCGGCTATGTCGATACCGCCGCCGACGTCGAGGAAGGTCAGGCGCCGGTGCCATTCGCCGACCCGATGAACTCTGCCGGCATCCCTGTCTCGCGCTGGATCGACGGCGTTCTCGAGGACAGCCGGCTGATCGACCAGCGCGACCAGCTTAAGGCAATGTTCTTCTGGGGCCACGCGCCGAACAGCCAGACTCGCGGCCCGGAAATGAAAACGGCACTCGAGACGCTGGAGCTCGTTGTCGTCATCGATCCGTACCCGACGCACACCGCTGTCTTGCCGGATCGCAAGGAGGGAATGTACCTGCTGCCGGCCGCGACCCAGTTCGAGACTTACGGCTCGGTTACTGCATCGAACCGCTCGCTCCAGTGGCGCGACAAGCTGATCGACCCGCTGTTCGAATCGCTGCCCGATCACACGATCATGTACAAGCTGGCCAGCAAGCTTGGATTCGCGAACGAGCTGACCAAGCACATCAAGGTCGAGAACGATGAACCGCTGGTCGAGGATGTTCTGCGCGAGATCAATCGCGGCATGTGGACGATCGGTTATACGGGCCAGAGCCCCGAGCGTCTCAAGCTGCACATGGCCAACAAGCATACCTTCAACGTGACGACGCTGAAGGCCGAAGGCGGACCGTGTGACGGCGATTATTACGGGCTGCCATGGCCAAGCTGGGGCACGCCGGAAATGAAACATCCCGGAACGCCGGTGCTGTACGACACGAGCAAGTCGGTGGCCGAGGGCGGCCTGAATTTCCGCGCTCGCTTCGGCGTGGAGCACAACGGCGTCAACCTGCTGGCGGAGGACTCCTACAGCAAGGGCGCCGAAATCAAGGATGGCTATCCGGAATTCACCGCGGACATGCTGAAACAGCTCGGCTGGTGGGACGATCTCACTGCCGAGGAAAAACAGGCCGCCGAGGGCAAGAACTGGAAGACCGACCTGTCCGGCGGTATCCAGCGCGTTGCGATCAAGCACGGCTGCGCGCCGTTCGGCAACGCCAAGGCCCGTTGCGTGGTCTGGACATTCCCGGATCCGGTGCCGGTGCATCGCGAACCCCTCTACACCTCGCGTCGCGACCTTGTCGACAAATATCCGACCTACGAGGACGTCAAGAGCCATTACCGGCTGCCGACGCGCTACGAGTCGATACAGGCGAAAGACTACTCGGTCGATTACCCGCTGATTCACACGAGCGGGCGCCTGGTCGAGTACGAAGGAGGTGGCGAGGAGTCTCGCTCGAACCCGTGGCTTGCCGAGTTGCAACAGGAGATGTTCGCCGAGATCAACCCGGCCGACGCCAACGACGCCAGTATTCGCGACGGTCAATGGATCTGGCTGGAGGGTCCGGAAGGTGGCCGCATCAAGATCAAGGCCATGGTTACCAGACGCGTCGCGCGCGGCGTGGTGTTCACGCCGTTCCATTTCGGCGGCTGGTTCGAAGGCAAGGACCTGCTGGACAAGTATCCGGAGGGCGCCGCTCCGTACGTACGCGGCGAGGCCTGTAACACGGCCTTCACCTACGGGTACGACTCCGTCACGCAGATGCAGGAAACTAAAGCTTCCCTCTGCAAGATCATCGCAGCTTAGGAGACTCGATCATGGCACGAATGAAATTTCTCTGTGACGCCGAACGCTGCATCGAATGCAACGGTTGCGTAACAGCCTGCAAGAACGAGCACGAGGTGCCCTGGGGTGTTAACCGACGTCGCGTCGTAACCCTCGATGATGGTGTCCCGGGCGAAAAGTCGATCTCGGTAGCCTGCATGCACTGCACGGACGCGCCGTGCGCGGCCGTCTGCCCGGTCGACTGTTTCTACACGACCGACGACGGCGTCGTGCTGCACGACAAGGACCTTTGCATCGGCTGCGGCTACTGCTTCTACGCCTGCCCCTTCGGCGCACCGCAGTTCCCGCAGAAAGAGGCTTTCGGCGTGCGCGGCAAGATGGACAAGTGTACGTTCTGCGCCGGCGGACCCGAGGAAGACAACTCCGCGGCCGAGCGCGAGAAGTACGGGCGCAACCGCATTGCCGAAGGCAAATTGCCGTTATGTGCGGAGATGTGCAGTACCAAGGCGCTGCTGGCCGGTGACGGCGACATGGTCGCGGACATTTACCGCGATCGCATCACGAAGCGCGGCGGTCGGCCCGAGACATGGGGCTGGGAGACCGCGTACAAGAAGAGCGACGCCTGACAAGAAAAGCGTCGCAAGGAAGAGCGGATCATGACGAAGAGCATCATGAAGACGAGTCGCGCACTGGCGCTGGCGATGGTCGTGGGCATCGCGTCACTAAGCTCGACCGGATGTACGGAACGGAGTGTGGTCACCTGGCACGAACCCGGCGTCTACAAGGGCGGTGACGATCCGCTGCTGGCAAAGCAGAAGGATTCGCAACAAATCGCGGCCCTGCAGGAACGGTTAGTCATGGGACAGTCGGACCGGTAGCGAGACTGGTCCGCATAAGCGAATGGACGCCGCGACCCTGGCGGGTGCGCGGCGCAAAGAGGAGCCTGGTCAATGCGTGCACAAACAATCACTAGGAAACCCCGGAGCCGTCGTCGTATCGCCCTCGTCACGGTCGCACTGTCGATGTTGCTGGCTATGGCGTTGCCGTTGACCGGCTACATCGCACACGACGCCGGCCTGGCATGGGCCCAGTCCGACGACGCCGAAAAAGAGGCGGTCAACCCGCGCTCCGACTATTGGCGCGCCGTACGCCAGGGAACGGAAGGCTATTCCGCCGTGTCGGGGTCTGAAGCCGGCGTTCTGATCCAGAACGGCGGCGAGAACTGGCGCAATGTGCGCAACGGGCCCCTTAAATTTTTCGGCGGATCGTTGCTGATCGCCGTACTCATCGCGATCCTCGTGAAACACCTGGTCAAGGGCAAGGATATGCTCGACTCGCCGACCGGCCGCAAAATGACCCGCTGGGGTGGCTTCGATCGTGCCCTGCACTGGTACGTCGGTATCACGTTCATCATCCTCTCGATCACAGGCCTGAGTCTGCTGTTCGGACGAGCGCTGCTGATCCCCTTGCTGGGCAAGGAAGGCTTCGCTGCCTGGGCGCAGCTGTCCAAGCCTGTACACGACTATCTGGCCCTGCCGTTCATTGTCGGCTTCGCACTCATGCTGCTCATCTGGATTCCGAGGAACATTCTACGGAGCCATGACTTCGCGTGGCTCAAGTCCGTGGGCGGCCTGATCGGCAAGGATCATCCGCAAGCCGGCTTCATGAACGGCGGCGAGAAGGTCTTCTTCTGGATCCTGTTCTTCGGCGGTGTTGCACTGATGGTGTCCGGCTTCTACCTGCTGTTCCCGAACCTGGGTTGGGAACGGGACTCGATGCAGCTGTCGCACATCGTGCACTCGGCCAGCGGCTTGTTCCTCATCGCCATCTCGCTCGGCCACATCTACCTCGGCAGCATCGGTGTCGAAGGCGTGCTCGAGGGCATGGTGGGCGGCGAAGTCGATGAGGGCTTCGCGAAGCAACACCACAACCTGTGGTACGACGAAGTCAAAGGCATCGCTCCTCCTGAAGAGAGCTCCGCGGCGCCGGACGTTTCGGGCGCAACCCCGACGACCTAGCCGACGCCGTAGTTGCCCATTGGTTTTCTGAACGGGCCCCGATGATGACGATCACGGGGCCCGTATTAATTCTGCGGCTGGCTATGGTCCTGCCAGTCCTCTGGCTGTCATCCTGCGCCACGACCGATACCGGCGCCGATCCCTGGTCCGTTGCGCTGGCCGCGAAGGACCTCGCGGCGATCAATCAGCTGCTCGACAGTGACGAAGCCGATGCCAATCGCTCGAGGCCCGATGGCAAGACGGCCCTCATGTTTGCCTCACAGTTAAGTGACACCGAACTCGTCGCCCGATTGCTGACGGCTGGCGCCGACGTCAACGGGCGGAACGCGAACGGCGGTACTGCCCTGATGTACGCGGCCCTGGGCGGCGACGCGACGGTGACAGCACTGCTGCTCGACGCGGGTGCGCGCCACGACACCAAGGCGAAACTGGGCTGGACGGCCCTTGAAGTGGCTGCCGTCAAGGGACATATATCTGCCGCAAGGAAGTTGCTCGAAGCTGGCGCGGAACCCGACGTCCGGGATACCTACGGATGGACGCCATTGATGCGCGCCGTCGATACGCGTCGCCTCGCATTCGTGCGGATGCTGCTCGAAGAGACCAGCGCAGATCTGTGCGCCCGCCAGGAGTCCGGTGCAATGGCCCTGCATATCGCCGCGGCAAGCGGGGACCCGGCGATGGTCAGGCTACTCGTCGACCATGGCGCAGAGCGGGACGCGACCGACAACGACGGCCGCACGGCTGACGATATTGCGCGGTCGCTGGGTCACGCGGAAATTGCTGACTACCTGTCCGGAGAGGAACCGCTGGAACAAGGCGGTTCGTGACGGTTTGCTAACAGGCCTTGGTCCGCGTGTATTCGCTCATCGACCAGACGACCGTCGTATCCCTGGCCTCGCGCCGGATGTCGTCGCGCTTGTGTGCGAGCGACACCTGGAGGCCGAACTCGGTGAGAAAACGCTCAAACATACTGCCGCCGTAGACACCCGTCGCGAACAGCGCCTGCTCATCGGGGTCGTAGTCGAGATGCACTGCTGCGAGCGGTTGTGGAGCGGGTCCCGACAGGACGCGCGCGCCTTCGCGGGGATCGTAGACGCTGCCCTCCGAGCAACAGTAAATCACCTGTCCGCGGCTCCACCAGCCGCTACTGGTGTTCGACGGCGACATGGGCTGGTGCCGATAATCGATGAAGCTCACGGTTCGTGTCGGGTAGCTCATGCGATGCGCACAAATTGCTGAAAACGCCACGATCGAACGGCCCGGCCCGGCCCCGCCCGCCCAACGGTACGCACGGCCGTCTGCGGTGGTCAGCTCGGCGCCCGGCTCCGCCGGAGACCCGAGGTTGATCAGGAAACAGGGGGTAGTGACATAGGGATAATGAAAGACAAAGCTTTCGCCGATGGCCAGGCTTCCGGGATCAAGCGTCTTTCCGTCGGGATCAACAAGCCTAACGCGCTCTGCCGGGATCAGCTCCCCAGCCGGCTCGGCAACCAGGGCCGGGTTGGCGGCTACGGCAGCACCGGCGCCGACGCAGACCTTGATGAACTTGCGTCTGTCAAATGTGTTGGAATTTGCCATCCTGTGTTACCCAAATCGATATCGGGCGCGGTTATAGCCAGATAGTAGCAAAACGGGCGATGGTTCGTTGCTGGCGTTCCAAACGGGCATCTGAAAGAATGACGCTTTGCGTCCTCATGCGTACCGGATTCCGCACTCATGAGACGATTTGGGGGCGCCGCAGGCCTTATGATCGTTTTTCTAATATGAACGAATCCCCGTCAGCAATCGGCACGGCGTTGTCGATGATTGCCACGCTCGACGCCGACTTGTTCGAGATCGTCTTGCTCTCGCTGCAGGTCAGCCTGGGTGCGGTCGCGATCGCGTCGATCATTGCGCTGCCGCTGGGGGCGCTCATTGCACTGCAGAGATTCCCCGGCCGGCGGGCCGTTGTCATACTCCTCAATGCGATGATGGGGCTGCCACCCGTAGTCGTCGGCCTGATGGTCTACGTCTTGTTGTCGCGCGCCGGACCGCTTGGGTCGATGGGCCTGCTGTTCACGCCCACCGCGATGGTTATCGCGCAGAGCATCATCGTGCTGCCGATCATTGCGGCGCTGTCGCGGCAGACGATCGCCGACCTGCACGAGGAATATGGCGAGTACCTGCGGTCGCTCGGTTGTACGCCGATGCAGAGCATCGCGACGTTGCTCTGGGACGGGCGTTTTCGATTGCTGACCGCCATCATGGCAGGCTTCGGCAGGGCCATTGCCGAGGTTGGCGCCGTCATTATCGTCGGAGGCAACATCCAGCATTCGACCCGGGTGATGACGACGACCATTGCGCTGGAAACGAGCAAGGGCAACCTTGCCCTCGCGCTTGGACTCGGCGTAATGCTTCTGACCCTTGCCCTGGGCATTAACGCGGCGGCGCTGGTCATTTCCGATACCGCGAGGCGGCGTTATGGCTGACGGCGCACCGCACACCGAAGCACGCGAGTACGAACAGCGAGATTCGATTGCCAAACACCCGCTGCTGCCGCTCGTTGCCCGGGGAGTGGATTTCGGGATCAATGGCCAGCGAATCATTGACGATGTGTCGTTCTGGATAGGCTCGAGCGGACGGACCGTCATCCTCGGCCCCAACGGGGCTGGCAAAAGCGTCATGCTGCGCCTGTGTCATGGCCTCCTCAAGCCCACCCGCGGAGAAATTCGCTGGGGCGACATGTCGGTAGCCGATGCGCGCGAGCAACAGGCGATGACGTCTCAAAAACCGGTACTGCTGCGGCGCACGGTCAACGACAACCTGCTTCACGTACTGAGGGTGAAAGGCGTGCCCCTGGGTGAGCGCCAGGCCCTCGTCGATGCTGCCCTGGAGCAGGCAGGACTGACCGACCTTGGCGGGCGGCACGCCCGCGATCTTTCCGGCGGACAACAGCAACGGCTGGCGATTGCGCGGGCGTTCGTTCTCAAACCCAAGGTGCTGCTGCTGGACGAACCCACCGCAAATCTCGACCCCGCCGCCGTGCGGGGCGTCGAGGAACTGATCGGTGCCATCGGCGCCGCCGGCACCAAGATACTGATGACGACACACGACATCGCCCAGGCAAAGCGGCTCGCCGCGGACGTCATGTTTCTCAACCAGGGCCGGCTGCTCGAGCACGCGCCGGCGATGGAGTTCTTCTCATCGCCAAAAGACCCCGTGGCCGCGCGTTTTCTCGCCGGCGAACTACCGGCCTGACTTGTGATGACGCATTTTCCTCAACGCTCCAAGGGATAAAGCCGAACATGCGCAGCAAGACGAATTCTTCCCCAACGACGTTCACGCGCCTGGTGGCGGCGCTTGTCCTGGGCGTCCTGGCCATCGCGAGTGCGGCACTCGGTGAACCGCGCTCGATCATCGTCGCGTCGACGACATCCACGCAAAACTCGGGCCTTTTCGCCTGGTTGCTGCCGCCATTCACGGCGGAGACCGGCATTGATGTCCAGGTCGTCGCGGTCGGCACCGGTCAGGCCATACGTATCGCGACGAACGGCGATGCCGACCTGTTGCTGGTTCACCATGAAGCATCCGAACGAAAGTTTGTTTCTGACGGGCTGGGTCTCGCGCGCCACCCGATCATGCACAACGATTTTGTACTCGTAGGGCCTGTCGCCGATGCCGCCGGCGTCCGCGGTATGAGCGAAATCACGGTGGCGTTGCGGCGTATTGCCGAGAGCGAGCAGATATTCGTATCGCGCGGCGACGACAGCGGCACTCACAAGAAAGAACTCGAGATCTGGAGCGCCAGCGGTTTCGATCCCCGCCCGGCGAGCGGCTCATGGTACCGCGAGGCGGGCTCGGGCATGGGGGCAACCCTGAATACCACGAGCGCCATGGGAGGGTACACGCTCAGCGACCGGGCGAGCTGGGTGAGCTTCGGTAACAAGGGAGACATGGAGATACTCCTCGAAGGCGACCCGCCCCTGAACAATCCCTACGCGGCCATCGTCGTCAACCCTGAACGACACCCGCACGTGCGGGTCAGGGAGGCCCAGGCTTTCGTGGATTGGCTTACGTCGGCACGGGGACAGGCGGCGATTGCTGCGTTTCGCGTCGACGGCCAGCAGCTGTTCTTTCCAGATGTTGTGCCGGACGGGAGGTAGACCTGGCACATGAACAACGAGATTCGTTCCCGACGCCGCGTTCGCCTTCCACTACACATCGTTCCACTGCTGGCCTTGCTGTGCGTTAGCGTCGTTCAGGCGCAGGGCGAACCACCACCCAAGGAGTCGGCCGCCAAAGCCCCGGACTGGCTCTCCATAAGCGGCAGTCTGCGGCTGCGCTATGAATCCATGGACAACTCGTTTCGCCTCTTCGGTCCGGACTCGGATGAGCTGCTGGTGTCGCGCCTGCTCGTGCACGCCGCGGTCAAAGGCGAGCGATTCTATGGGGGGCTCGAACTCCAGGATTCCCGGGCGTGGTTACATCAGGACCTGACACCGGTCGGTACGGACGACGTCAACGCGCTCGAGCCATTACGCGCATACATCGGCTACAAGAACGAGAATGTCGACATCCAGGTCGGCCGGATGACAATGGATGTTGGCAGCCGCCGCCTGGTGGCGCGCAATCGCACGCGCAATACGATCAACGCCTTTACGGGCATCCGGGCCAGGTGGTCGAATCCCGGGCGCGTCGGCCTGGACGCATTCGTAACGATGCCGGTTGCACGCCTGCCCAATATCCTCGAACGAGATCGTATGCGAAACAACGAGTTCGATCTCGACCAGGAACATTGGGAGCGGTTGTTCTGGGGCTTGTATGTATCCGACCTGCAGATCAGCAGCCGTTTTGACACTGAGGCGTATCTGATCGGGATTCGCGAAGATGATCGGCCAGGTTTGCCCACGCGCAATCGCAACTTCCTGACATCCGGTGTACGCGCGCACCATTCGGGCGATGTATGGGCTTACGAGATCGAAGCCGCGCTCCAGCGCGGCAAGAGCCGTGCCAGCGTGCTGCCAATCGACACCACGGACCTCGATCACCGCGCGTGGTTCACTCACGCCGAAATCAGCCGCAAATTGCAGGGCAGCTGGGAGCCTCGCGTGATCTTGCGTTTCGATTATGCATCGGGCGACAAGGATCCGGATGACGGCGAGTTCAACCGCTTCGATACCCTGTACGGCGCCAGGCGCTGGGAGTTCGGGCCTACAGGCATTTATGGCGCCTTGGCGCGCAGCAATATCCTGTCGCCCGGTATCGCCCTGCGGTCGAAGCCGGGCCCGTCCACCGATTTCCGAATCGACTACCGGCCTGCATGGCTTGCCAGCAAGCGCGATGCCCTGCTGACAGCAGGGCTCAGAGACCGTGATGGCCTTTCAGGGTCGTTTATCGGTCACCAGGTTGATTTGCGCTGGCAATGGTGGTCGGATTCGCGAAACCTGACGGTCGACGTCACGGCCGCTTACCTGTGGAAGGGGGAGTTTCTCGAAAATGCTCCGTTCGCGCCGCCGACCTCCAACACGGCTTACGCCTACATTTCGACGGCGTTGGCCTTCTGATCGGGATGGAAGCGTGCGACCGGGGGAGCATGGCTTCCACGTGCATCAGAACCCGAGTTGCAGTCCGGGCGAGAAGGACGGCACCAGGGCGGCCGGTCTCGCTGCCGGCGGGCACTATGATCCGACGGATGCCAAGGCACACAGGGGTCCCGGTCATGACGGGCACCTCGGCGATCTGCCGCTGCTGGTCGTCGACGAGAACGGTGAGGCCAGTGCCGTTACGGTAGCGCCCCGGTTGACCGTTGCCGATATCCGCGGACGAGCGCTCATGGTGCACGCACACGGCGACAACTACAGCGACGACCCGAAACCTCTCGGGGGTGGCGGTGCCCGCATCGCCTGCGGCGTCATCAAGTAGTTTTCAGCGGCATCTACTCCGCGGCCACGCCTTCAGCCGGTTCGATTCGCGCCGCGCAGAACTTGAACTCCGGAATCTTTCCGAAAGGATCGAGCTTCGGGTTAGTCAACAGGTTTGCAGCTGCTTCCGTGTAACAGAACGGGATGAACACCGTGCCGTCGGCGATGTCGCGGTCGAGGCGCACGCGCAGCGTGATTGCGCCGCGTCGGGTCGACACGCGGATGAAATCTCCAGGCTCAAGCTGCATCCGCTCGATATCCCGCGGTGACAGACAGGCGACGGCTTCGGGCTCGAGCCTGTTCAGCGTGTCCGCACGCCGCGTCATGGCGCCGGTATGCCAATGTTCCAGCATCCGTCCCGTGCTCAGGATCATCGGGAAATCGTCATCCGGCAGCTCATCCGGCGGCGTGAGCTCGGTCGGCACGATCCTGGCGCGGCCCGTCTTCGTCGGAAAGCCGGCGCCGAAAATGATCGCGTTGCCCGGTTCGTCGGGCCCGTCGCAGGGATAGGTCACCGCGTCCTCGCGTTCGAGTCGTGCCCAGGTAACGTTGGCAAACGACGGCATGATCTCGGCCATCTCCGTAAAGATGTCGCGCGGATGCGTGTAGTGCCAGTCGAGCCCGATGCGCCGCGCGATTTCCTGGATGATCCACCAGTCCTGACGGGTATCGCCGGGCAGCGGCACGACTTCCCGGGCGAGCTGCACCTGACGGTTGGTGTTTGTAAACGTGCCAGTCTTCTCGGCGTGTGCCGAGGCCGGCAGCACGACATCCGCCTGCCACGCGGTTTCGGTCAGGAAGATGTCCTGCACCACAAGATGTTCGAGTTTTGCCAGCGCTTGGCGGGCGTGCGCCTGATCCGGGTCCGACATTGCCGGGTTCTCGCCCAAAATGTACATCGCCCTGACCTCTCCCGCGAGGATCGCGTTTATGATTTCGACAACGGTAAGGCCACGCCTGGAGTCGAGCGCCGTGCCCCAGAAATCCTCGTAGCGTTTCCGGTTGTCCTCGTCCTCCACCGATTTGTAGTCGGGGTAGAACATCGGGACCAGCCCGGCATCCGAGGCGCCCTGCACGTTGTTCTGCCCGCGCAGTGGATGCAGCCCCGTACCCGGTCGGCCCACATGTCCGGTAACCAGCGCGAGCGCGATCAGCCCGCGCGCGTTATCCGTGCCATGCACCGATTGCGAGATGCCCATGCCCCAGAAAATGATCGAGTTCTTCGAGGTCGCATAGAGGCGCGCGACATCACGGATCGTTTTCGCATCGATGCCGCAGACATCGGCCATCTTCTCGGGCGGGAAGGCCCTGACGCGCTCGGCCAGCTCCTCGAAGCCCTCAGTGTGCGTCCCCAGGTATTGCAGGTTGTGCAGCCCTTCCTCGATGATCGTGTGGATCATCGCGTTCAGCAGCGCCACGTCCGTGCCGGCCCTGAACTGCAGGTTGAAGGTCGCGTGGCGGCCCAGTCCCTGCCCGCGCGGGTCCGCAACGATCAGCTTCGCGCCACGCTTCGCGGCGTTCTTGAAATAGGTGGCCGCGACGGGATGGTTCTGCTCGGGCCGCGCGCCGATGACGATAATGCAGTCAGCGGTATCCGCGGTCGTGAAAGGCGCAGTAACAGCCCCCGAGCCGATGCCCTCCATGAGCGCTGCAACCGACGAGGCATGACAGAGTCGGGTGCAGTGATCGACGTTGTTCGTGCCGAAACCGGCCCGCACGAGTTTCTGGAACAGGTAGGCTTCCTCGTTCGACCCCTTCGCCGAGCCGAATCCGGCGAGCGCCGACGGTCCGTTTTCGTCGCGCGCCTTCATGAGGCCTGCCGCAGCCCGCTCCAGCGCCTCCTCCCAACTCGCCTCACGAAAGTGGCTCCACGGGTTCGCGGGATCGAGCTGCAGTGCGCCGTCCTTGGGTGCGTCGTCCTTGCGAATCATCGGCTTCGTCAGCCGATGCGGGTGACGGATGTAGTCAGAGCCGAAGCGGCCCTTCACGCACAGGCGCTGTTCGTTAGCGGGGCCATTGCGACCGTCGATGTGAAGGATGCGGTCGTCCTTGACGTGCACCGTGGTCTGGCAGCCGACGCCGCAATAAGGACACAGCGTGTCGACGGCGCGGTCCGGGAATTCCTGCCGCGTACCGGCCTCGTCGAGCAGGTTGGCTTCCATGAGCGCGCCGGTCGGACAGGCCTGAACGCATTCGCCGCAGGCCACGCAGGTCGATTCGCCCATCGGCGCATCGAAATCGAACACGATCTTCGATCCGCGACCGCGGTGGGCCATTCCGATGACGTCATTCACCTGCACCTCGCGGCAGGCCCGGACGCAGAGATTGCAGTGTATGCAGGCATCGAGGTTGACGGCGATTGCAACGTGGCTGCTGTCGCCTTCGTGTTTCTCCCGCGATGGAAAGCGGCTAGCGGCGATGCCCATGGCATCGGCCCACGCCCAGAATTTCGACCGCGGGTCGTGCGCCGTTGCGCGTGCCGGCTGGTCGGCGACGAGGAGCTCCATGACCATGTTGCGCGCGCTCCTCGCCTTGTCCGAGGCTGTGCGCACGACCATATCCTGCACCGGCTTGCGGACGCAGGACGCGGCGAGCACGCGCTCGCCTTCGATCTCGACCATGCAGGCCCGGCAGTTGCCGTCGGCCCGGTAGCCGGGTTCGGGCGCGTGGCAAAGATGCGGAATCGTATTGCCCTGCCGCTTCGCCACCTCCCAGATGGTCTCGTCCGGCGATGCCTCGACCGGTCTGCCATCCAGCGTGAACGTGATCGCCTCCCTCATGAAAGCTCCTCCGGGAAGTACTTTAGGAGACACAGGAGCGGATTCGGCGCCGCCTGCCCCAGGCCGCAGATCGAGGCCGAGGCCATCACGCCGCCGAGTTCACGCAACAGGTCTTCGTCCCACGTTGCTTCCGACATAAGCTTCACGGCCTTCTCGGTGCCAACACGGCAAGGCGTGCACTGGCCGCAGCTTTCGTCCTCGAAGAACCGCATCAGGTTGAGCGCGGCGCCCCGGATGCTGTCCTTGTCCGACAGCACGATCACGGCCGCCGACCCGATGAAGCACCCGTGCGCCTCGAGCGTGCCGAAATCGAGCGGAATGTTCGCCATGCTCGCGGGCAGTATCCCGCCCGACGCGCCACCCGGAAGATACGCCCTGAACGTGTGTCCGTCGGCCATGCCCCCGCAATACTCGTCGATGAGTTCGCTCGCGGTGATGCCGGCGGGGGCGAATTTCACTCCAGGTTCCTTGACGCGTCCCGAAACAGAGAAGCTGCGGCGCCCCTGGCGTCCGTTTCGGCCTTCGGCCGAGAACCAGGCCGGGCCTCTTTCGACGATGTCGCGCACCCAGTACAGGGTCTCGACGTTGTGGATCAGTGTCGGTCGTCCGAACAGGCCCACCTGGCTCGGGAACGGAGGCTTGTGGCGCGGCAGACCGCGTTTGCCTTCGATGCTCTCGAGCATCGCGGATTCTTCGCCGCAGATATAGGCGCCCGCGCCGCGGCGCAGGTGAATCGTGCAATCGCCGTTGAGTGATTTGTGCTCCACCTCGGCGATGGCCGCCAGCAGAATCTCGCGCGCCGCCGGATACTCGTCGCGCAAATAAATGTAGATCGCCTCAGCTTCGATAGTCCACGCTGCGACCAGCATGCCCTCGAGAAAGCGGTGCGGCTCACGCTCGAGATAGTAGCGATCCTTGAACGTGCCCGGCTCACCCTCGTCGGCATTCACGGCCATCAGGCGCCGACCTGCTTCAGCTCTAACGAAGCGCCATTTGCGCCCGGCCGGAAAGCCCGCGCCGCCGAGTCCGCGCAAGCCGGAATCCTCCATGATTGCGACCAGTTCGTCGGCGGACCGATTGCCTGCGAGGCAGTCGCGCAGCAGTCCGTAACCGCCGGCCCCGACGTACGCGTCGAAGCTCATGTGGTCGGGAATTTCGGGATGATGGTCGCCGCCATTCACCGCGACCGCGATCGACGCGGCATCAGCACGGTCGACATGCCGGTGCCCCACCTCCGCAACAGGCGCCGTATCGCAGCGCCCCATGCAGGGCGCGCGGACGACACGCACGTCGGCGCCGAGCCTGCCAGGCAATGATTCCAGCAGCGCATCGCCACCCGCACATGCACACGTCAGGCTGTCGCAGACGCGGACCGTTACGGGCGGCGGCGGTGTTTCTCCATCGAGGATGATGTCGAAATGGGCGTAGAAGGACGCGACTTCAAACACCTCGGCCATCGACAGCCGCATTTCGGCCGCGAGCGCCTGCAGGTGCTCGGCGCCGAGGAAACCATACCGGTCCTGGACGAGGTGAAGGTGCTCGATGAGCAGGTCTGGCGCACGCGAGCGGTCGCCAAGCAATGCAGCGATGTCACGCTTTGCGGCCGGGTCGAGCTGGCGCCCTTTATCAAAGCCAGGCGAACGCCGCCGCCCCGATGCGGGGGCTATCCGGCGCGCGTCTCCGCCATTCCTGTCGACATCAGCCATCGAATCTCGTTCCTTGCCCGCTTCCATTCTTCCTCTAGATTACCACTGCGCGGCGACAGGCAGGCAGTATGATAATGTCACAGCAATGAACGTCGACCTTGCGCGATATCACCGCCAGATGCTGCTGCCCGGCTTCGGGGAAGTTGGGCAACGCCGCCTGCGCTTTTGACGAGCCGGTTATCAACCTTGCCGACACTGACAGACCCTGTAACAGCGTGAAATGGCAGCGCTCCAGGTCATTGGCACTTCTTTCAGTCCGCCGCGTGTCCGGGCGCCCTCTACAGCACTCTATTTACAATGTGAGTATAGGAGGACCAACCAATGCCACTCGAGTATTTCAATATTGATTCCGACACCGTTCTTGCAGAACTCAAAACGGTTTGATCCCAAGGGCTGGGTTTCGACGTAACAATCGCGTAGCCTATCGCCACTTTTTTTAAATGACCTGAAGGCCCCATCCACATGTTGAAAATATCCAATCTGCCGGTTCTCCTGGTTCTGCTGTTGATCGCTGCATGCCAGGGACAAGACGCGGGCACGACCCCTGCCGCCGTAGTCTCCCAGCCCAACACGACCGAGATGAATGAGATGAATGAAATGACCGAGATGGTCGGCTATCTCACCGCCCAGCGCGGTGACTTTGCGTCCCTCGAGTTGGATCAAGAGGCTATCGCAGCTATTGCTGACGGATTGCAAAAGGGCTTGAGCGGAACAATGAAGATTGAGGATCAGGACCAGGCAGCCATGCAGGCGGCCTTTGGCCAGGCGCAAGCCAGGGCCGAAGCACTGCAAGCCGGAGCCGAGGAGATCCCGGAGATTGATACCGAGGCCTTGCGAGCGATCGGTCTTGTGATGGTCACTCAAACCGGTCTTAAGCAGCTCGGTTTTGGGCCGGACGATGCTGCCACCATCGCCAAAGGTTTCATCGCAGGCGCAAGCGCAAGCGCCACCGAGATCGATCCTGCTATAGAGGCGAAGATGCCTGCTTTTGAGGCTTTCATGAATGATCGCATGGCCGCGGCGCAAGCCGTCGCCGCTGCCGAGGCTGAGGCGGCCGCCGCTGAAAGCATTGCTGCCGGGAAGGCCTTTTTCGCGACACTCGCTGAGGATCCCGATGTTGAGAAAAGCGAGTCGGGTTTGTACTACAAAGTGCTCGACCCCGGCACGGGTGACAAACCGAGCCTGACCGATAGCGTGCTCGTGCACTACAAGGGCACCTTGATCGACGGCACCCAGTTCGACAGCTCCTACGATAGCGGCGCACCGGCAACGTTCCGACTCAACCAGGTCGTGAAGGGGTTTGGCGAGGGCCTGACGAAAATCGGTGCCGGCGGAAAGATCATCCTCTACATGCCGAGCGAGCTCGGCTACGGCAATTCACCGCGGCCTGGCGGCGTGATCAAGCCTGGCGATAGTTTGATTTTTGAGTGTGAGTTGCTTGAGGTTGATGCGGGTTAGGTGACGGTTCGCGACGATGCCGGCCGTGTTGTTCGGGGCACCGTCCGCGAACTAAGTGGCGGCTCCGATGGATCATTCTGCCGGATCTTGAGCTCGCGATCATGCACTTGATACTTGCGGCATTCTTCGCACTGACGATCGTTGGCTTTCCGCTTGCCGTACAGCATATGAAGTTGGTGCCGATCGCGATTGTAGTATCGATACTCGCTGCTACGGGCGCCGCCGCGGATACCGAGATCCACCGTTGTTTGCTGGAGGACGGTACGATCGCCTTCCAGGAAACCCCGTGCCCCGAGCCCGCTGTTGATGTCGAAGACGATGTCGATGACGACTTCGTTAATCCGTTCGACGAACCCGCAAACACGCCCGCGCCCGCCGAACCAACGCTACCCGAACCGTTGACGCAGGACCGTGCCGAGTGCGAGAAAACAACGCGGGATGCGATCGACGCGATTGATCTCGAGATGCGTACGAGCACCTATACAAAGGATCAGGGAGAGGAATACCGTACGGAGCTGCTCGCGTTGACGAAGCAGTTGCGTAGTTGCAAACAACTGTAAGTCTGGTCCGGATCAGTGCAGTAGTGGTCGTTGAGCCGAGTATAGAACGGCAAATGACGGTTATCATGGCCGCCTATTGGCAGCGGCGAATCCGTCGCGTTAACGCTGCTTGGTAACCAGGTTATCGAACCGCTGATAAGTCTCTAGCAGACGCTCATCCATCCGCTTCAACGCCTCCCTCTCAATCTCCTCCGGCACGCCCCATTTCGCCTCGGCCATGCTTCCAGTGATCGCCGCAACCGTATCCGAATCGCCCCCAATGCTGATGGCATTTCTTATTGCGTCCTCGAAGTCCGTGGCCTCGTAGAAACAGCGAAACGCCTCGGGGACAGTGCGTTGGCAAGTCTCGTTGTACTCGTAGGTCTTTTGGAGCTCTTCCACGGATGTCGAAGTGTTGTAGCCAAACTGAGCTTCGAGGTCGCGCCGGATGCGATTGCGCGGCACACCGTCTCGCGCCCACAGGATAACCATCGCTGTCGCCTGGGCACCCTTGATGCCTTCCGGGTGGTTGTGGGTTACCTCGGCAGACTTCTCTGCAATAAACATGACGCGGTGGTCATGGCGCTCAAACCAAGCCACTGGGCTCACACGCATAGCGGAACCGTTACCGAAGCTGTTGTAGGGCCCGGCCTCATCGTCGTGAATCCATCTTTCGAAGCTGTTGCCGTAGCTCGACGGGTATTTCCTGCCGTACTCGCGGTACTTGCCCGCGAAGTCCCAGTCGGAGTGCAGCAGCGCTTCGGCCGTGGCGATTGTCAGAATCGTGTCATCGGTGAAATGCGAGCGCTCCGTGAACAGGGGGAAGTCCTTGCTGCGGTGGTTGTCAAACTCGTACACCGAGCCAACGATGTCGCCTACGATTGCGCCTAACATGTCATCAGGATTTCTTGCACGAGCTTGTACTCGTCCAATCTTGCATGATCTTTGTCCGTGAGATGCGGTATGCGGCTTATATCCAAGTTGTCCTTTACATCAGCCAACTTCACTTGCCGGGCGATAGGATGTTTGGCTGCGCGTCGCGCCGCATCAACTCGAGACTCGCCATCCAGTTTGGTAAGCGCTCTAACGGCGCTGATGATCTCGGCAGAGAAACCGGCCTCGCTCAACTGCTCAAATGTCACAGAGGTATCTTCGACAGTGTCGTGCAGGATTGCTGCAATTTGTTCGTCGGTCGTGCTAACAGAGAGCATCACGCGAATAGGGTGAAGAATGTACGGTTTACCAGCCTTGTCCTGCTGACCGGAATGAGCTTCTGCGGCAAGCTGAATAGCAGATTCGAGAGTAGCCATACCATTTACTCCAGGTTCGATTTCAATGAATTAGTCGCCAATTCTTCCCCAAGCCGCGAATTTGATACCTTCGGACTGCAGGAACGACTGCAGATCTGCTGCGTTCTCCCCAGAGAACCTTTCGCCGAGCGCCGACAGCAAGTCCAGTTCCCCGCCCAAAGCAGCAAGCAATCGGTCGCAGTCTTTGGCAGAGATTGTCCATGCCCACTCATACTCGCTGTAGCCAAAGAACTTCTCAACCTCGGCGCCGAGATCCTGCCCTTCGATGACCAGGTCGCCTTCGGTGTTGATCGACGCCTTGAGGAATCGACCACGACTGTTTCGTAAGACTATGCTCTTGCTTGTCATCTCAAATTGTACGTCGTCATTTGTCTTGGCAGCGGCGAATCGGGAGAACCTCATGCATCAGCGCGTCAGCCGACGCAGGATGGCCAGCGCCTGATCGAGATAACCGGCACCGAACAGGTTCAGGTGATTGAGGATGTGGTAGAGCTTGTACAGCTCGAGACGCTCCGTGCTACCGGGCGCCAGCGGCCAGGCGCGTTCGTATGCACGATAGAACGCACCGCCGAAACCGCCGAACAACCGGGTCATCGCGATGTCAGTCTCGCTATCGCCGTAGTACACGGCCGGGTCGAAGATCACCGGCACGCCGTCGATGCGTGTGTACGACACCGTGACCCGCGCGCCCGTCACCGCCTCGATAATGTCCCA
>JAQBGF010000154.1:0-5989 GCA_032122615.1 Gammaproteobacteria bacterium
ATGCCAAGGCGCTCACGCCACGCGTCCCGCGTCGCCTCGGGTACAGACAGATAGGGCACGTTGGCCGGTACGGTGGCGAGCGTGGTGGTGAAGGCCAGCGGCAAGGACATGCACGGGCAGTGCACGTCGAACGCGGGCAGCGGCTGCCCCTGGGCGATCACCGTCGCGGCGCCCGGGACCTGGGCGGCAATCGCCACCAGGGCCTGTGGCACCTCGATGACGACCCGGGCGCCCTGGTCCGCAAGCAACGGTACATAGCGCAACATTTGCAGTGTGTCGCCGAGGCCCTGCTCGTGATGAAGCAGGATCGTCCGGCCAGCCAGCGGGGATTCGCCCAGCCACAGCGGGGCCGCGAAATCCCGCAGTGCGCCGTGCTTGCCGATCGCCTGCCACCGCCATTCGTAAAGGGGCCAGCCGGCCGCGTAATCACCCTTTAACAACAGCGCGAACGCCAGGTTCCACCACGCGTCGGCAAGCTCGGGCTTCAGCGCCAGCGCTTCGTGATAGTGGTTGATGGCCTCGTCGAGTCGGCCGACCGTCTGTAGTGCATTGCCCAGGTTGTTGAGCGCGTCGGCATAGCGCGGCCTGCTGGCCAGCGCCCGCCGATAGCTGGCAATCGACTCGTCGAGATCACCTTCGCTCAGCAACGCGTTGCCGAGGTTGTTGTGCGCTTCGGCAAAGTCGGGCTTTAAGACCAGCGCGTGCCGGTAGCGGCTGATCGCCTGGTCGTGTTCGCCCTCTGCCGCGAAGACCGAGCCAAGGTTGTTGTGGGCCTCGGCGTAATCCGGTCGTAGCGCCAATGCACGCTCGAGGCTGGCCTTGGCCGCGTCAGGCTGAGCGTTGGCCTGGTACGCCAGGCCCAGATTGTTGTGTGCCTCAACATGGCCAGGCTGAACGGCCACTGCCTTCTGATAGCTGGCGATCGCCTCAGCGAGCTTGCCCTCGGCCCGCAGCGTGTTGCCGAGATTATTGTGAGCCTCCGCGTAGTCCGGCTGGATGGACACGGCGCGCCGATACGCGCTCACCGACTCAGCCCAACGGCTTTGCGCCTGGTAGACCCTGCCCAGGTTGTAGTAAGCCTCGGCATATTGCGGCTTGTGGCGAAGGGCCCGCCGGTAGCTGGCGATGGCGTCGTCCGGCACGCCTTTGACCTGGAGTGCGTTGCCGAGATTGAGATGGGCCTCGGCAAAATCCCGTTGAAGGGTCAGGGCCTGCCGGTAGCTGGCGATGGCCTCGTCGACGCGCCCAAGCGCCTGGAGCGCACTGCCGAGGTTGCAGTGGCACGGGGCATGATCGGGTGTCTCGCGAAGCGCCTGGCCGATGAGATCCAACGCGACGTCGTGCTGGCCGCGGTGATGGGCCAGCAGGCCGAGGAAGTGCAGGGCATCGGGATGCCGGGGGACCCGCGAGAGTATCTGCCGGTAGAGCGTCTCCGCCTCGGCAAATTGACCCGCCTGGTGGCGGGCGATAGCCGACTGCAGCGTGGCCTGGATGTTCATGGGCGACGAGCCACTCAGCCGCCCTGAAGCAGGTGCCGGGCCCACTGCGGAAACTGCTGCCGCCAGAACACGTGCATGCCCGGCGAAAAACTCGCCACGCCAAAGCCATGCTTTTTTGCCAGCGCATTGAGACTGCTCGCAGAGTACAGGCTGATGTGGCCGTTGCGGGGTGATGCATACCACCAGCTAACCGGCTGGCCGCGCCGGAGTTCCCCGTCCGAGACCAGCGTGCTGAACAGGATCAGCCCGTCATCTGCCAGCAGGGACGACAGGTTTCGCGCCAGGCCATTCACGTCGGGGACGTGCTCGAACACCTCGTAGCAGGTAATGAGCTGGAAGGATCCAAGTTTGCTCAACTGGATGCTTCGGTCAAAGAACGGGTCGTAGGACGTGGAGTGCCACCCGGACTCGCCGAGCAAGGTGCTGAGCAGGCCGGCTCCACCGCCATAATCCAGATGCCTGATGCTGCGGCCACGATCGCCAAACGTGGCGACCAGCGATTCCGCATTCGCCCGCGGCCGCACGTCGGCATGGTCAGGGTCTACGCTGCTGTAACCCTCATTGTAGATTTCCCGCTCGAAGTCTTCCGGTGACCATGTTGAAAACTCCGGGGCGAAGGTGAAATTACAGGCCGCGCAGATGACGTAGTCGACCAGGCGGCCGGCAGGCGGCAGGTGGAAGCCGCGCACTTCCTCGCAGCTCTTGTTGAAATCGACCGCTCCCAGCGGATCGCAGTGTGCGCCGCACACGGGGCAGGGCGGGCGCTCAGTCGTTGTGCCGGTCATGGCGAACGCCGTGCGGCGTCGCCCGGCTGGCCCAGCGACTTCAGGTAGCCGTACTTGTACAGCCACACGATATTCTGCATGACCTGACGGGGGTCACGGCCCGGTTCCGTCTCGAGGCGCTTCACAGCATCGGCCACGGTACGATCGCTGGCGAACAACCGCAGTAGCTGTTCGAGCAGCTTGAGGTCGAGGAACTCATCCATGTGCTCGTACAGGTTGACGGTGACTTTGCCGTCCCGGAGTGACTGTCCGAGTTTGCTGATCGAAAACCGGTCGCCGGGGGTTAAGCGGGCGCTGGCATAGCCGGCGAAGTCGCTGACGAAAGCCAGTGCACTCGATCGTCCGCCCGGGGCCTGCGCGTCCGCGGTGGCCCGGGTTGCATCGCGCAGTTTTGTCCACAGCTCCAGGTACTGACCGACGACCTTCTCCCAGGCCAGCGGCGCCGTGCTCGCTGCCGCTGCCGCGCCCATGCGCTTTGCGAGCTCCCGGTCGGCGGCGAGTCGTCCCAGCCGCTCCGCCGCCACGTCGAGGTCCACGGCGGTGGTCTGGGCACAGTACATATGGACCAGCGAGTCCAGTTGAATCGCCAGGGTGCTTTCCCATGCAGGGTCTGCTGCGAGTATCCGGGTGGGTACGAGAAAGCCGTTGTGCCCATCCTCCACCAGTGCCCTGTAGCCGTCCCAGTCACTCGCCACAACCGGCAGTCCCGCTGCCAGGGCCTCGACGACGGTGAGCCCGAAGGTTTCCTGGATGTTGTCACTGAGCGAAAGAAAGGCATCGGCGATGCCGAACAGACCCAGCTTGTCGCGGTCGCTGGAATCGAGGACGAAGCGCACGGTGTTGGTGAGCCCCTGTTCCCGGACCCGGTCCTGCACGAAGCGCGCATAAGCGCCGTTGTCGGCGGCCCCCGCGAGGACCAGGCGCACGGGTCGCTGAATGCTACGCACGAGCACGGCGGCGAGATTGAGTAACGGCAGCAAGTCCATCTTGAACTGCGGATTGAAGCGCGCAAAAGACAAGATCACGAAATCGTCCTCGTCGATGCCAAGCTCGACGCGGCGCAGGCCGCTCGGCTCGCCAGTACTCGCCAGGGGCGCGCCGAGGGGAATCACGGTCGTGGAAGGCGTGGAGAAGCCGGGCTGGTTCGCCGCGAGTCGCCGAAACACGCCGTCTACGACCGCCTGCGCCGACGGTGTCGTGCAGACCAGGCAGTCGCCGGCGTGCACGCCATTGGCGCTGTTCAAAATTGCCCAGTTCAGGAAGTGCTCATTGGCCAGCGAATGAGTCATGCCGGTGACCGCGAACGGGGTCGGCGACAGATGGTTTCTGATATGGGCGCCAATCCACAGGTTGGGGTCGAGGACGTGGACCACATCGACAGGCTCGGCCTTTAAGAAGCCGGCCACCGAGCCAAAGGGCACCACGGTTACCGGCCGCGGAAATTCCGCCAGTAGTGTTCGCTGCAGAAGATCCTTGTCCTTTCGGGTGGGTACGAACAGCGTGAGCCTTAAGGCCGGCGGTGAGTCCGCCAGGGCCCGGACGAAGCCGTGATTGGCAACAGCGCGGCCCCACATCCGCTCCGGCCGGCCGAAGGAGTTGTTAATCGTGTCCATGTAGAAGGGGATTGCGACGTGCACGGTCTAACTGATGCTCATGGCCTTGAACACTTCTCCACTTATTATGTCCGTATTCGGGAAATCCGGGCCGGACGGGGCAGGCATAGTGTGCCACTCAGATGAGTGATCAGGATCGCGAATCGCTGGAAGCCATTGTCGCCCTCTTGCGTGCGGGACACGTGGCGGAGGCGTCCCGGCGCTGTCGCGACGTGATCGTCCGCCAGCCCGACAATGCGCCGGCCCACACACTGCTTGGGGTCTCCTGCCGGCTACAGGGCAAGCTCGCGGAGGCTGCCAGCAGCTTTGCCCAGGCGATCGCCCTCGACGGCAAGGACATCACTGCGCTCAACGAACTCGGCAATATCCGCTGGCAGGAAGGCCGGATCGAGGAGGCGGCGGCGTTGTACCAGCGCGTTCTCGTGGCACAGCCGGCGACGCCGGGCGTGCTGATCAACCTCGGAAATGCCCTGGCGCGGCGCGGGAGGCTCAACGACGCCGTGCCGGTCTATCAGCGGGCGGTAGTCCTGCAACCTGATTCGCTGGATGCGCGCTTAGGCCTGGCTTCGACGCTGACCAGCCTCGGGCACAGTCAGCAGGCGTTGACGCTGTACCGGGAGATTGAGCAGGTCCAGCCAGATTTCCCCGGCCTGCAGCTCAATTTCGGCCTCGCCTGTATGAAGCTCGGCAGACCCGAGGAGGCCATCGCCCATTACGACCGGGCAATAGCCCTGCGTCCGGACGACTACATGGCCCACAACAATCGTGGTAACGCCTTGTGCGCTCGGCAGCGCAACACCGAAGCGATTGCCAGTTTCCGGCGCGCGCTCGCGATCAAGCCGGATCACGCCCGCGCGCATTCAAACCTGCTGCTGACCCTCAACTACGTGGAAGCCTCGCAGGAGGCGATCTACCAGGAGTCCCTGCGTTTTCAGGCCTGCCAGGCAGCGGCACTGACGCCCGCCACGCGCGCATTCCCGAACAGCCGCGAGCCACAGCGTGTGCTCCGGGTTGGCTACGTATCGGCTGATTTCCGTCGGCACCCCGTCGCCTATTTTCTCAAGGCACTGCTCGCCACCCACGATCGCGAGCGCGTGCAGGTCTACTGTTACTCGAACGTGGAGCGCGCCGACACGGTAACGGCGGATTTCCAGGCGCTCGCTGACCAGTGGCGGGCCATTACGGGTTTGCCTGATTCCACCGTGGCAGACCAGATTCTTGATGACGGCATCGATATCCTGGTGGATCTTGGCGGGCACACTGGCGACAACCGACTGCTTACGTTCGCCCGCAAGCCGGCGCCGGTTCAGGTCAGCTGGCTGGGCTACCCCAACACGACCGGCGTTGCGGCCATCGATTACCGGCTGACCGACGAGATTGTCGATCCGCCGGGCGACGCGGACGCCCTGCACACCGAGACGCTGCTGCGCTTGCCCGGCGGATTCCTGTGCTACCGGCCCGGTGCGGCGGTGGCGAGTGCCACTGTCGCACTGCGTGAGGCCGACGCGGGCGCGATGACCTTCGGCAGTTTCAACACCTTGTCCAAGGTCACACCCGACGTGATCCGCGTGTGGTCGGAAATTCTCAATCGCATCCCGGAATCGCGTCTCTTGCTGAAATCAGAAGCGCTAGTTGAAGAGGGGGCGCGGGCTCGAATCACCAGCGCATTCGCCGCGCAGGGCATCGCCCCGGAGCGGATCGAACTGGTGCCATGGATCGAGGAGTATGACCAGCACATGGCGTTGTATTCCCGTATTGATGTGGCACTTGACCCGTTTCCGTACAATGGCACCACGACGACCTGCGAGGCGCTCTGGATGGGTGTTCCGGTCATCACCCTGCGCGGCAACCGCCACGCCGCGCGGGTCGGCGCCAGCCTCATTCACCATGCCGGCCTGACCGAGTGGATCGCGCAGAGCGAATCCGAATACATCGCGTTGGCAATAGCGAGCGCCGCCGACCGGCTCGCACTGGCAGCGTCGCGGCCCGCCATTGCCGAGCGAGTCAGAGGCTCCCTGCTGACGGACCAGGCACGCTTTACGACTGAACTTGAGGATGCTTACCGCAACATGTGGGCGGCTTGGTGCCGGTC
>JAQBGF010000155.1:0-11936 GCA_032122615.1 Gammaproteobacteria bacterium
GCGGGACAGGTCTTGGCCAGCCCTCAGCGGGTCTTCCCGACAGGCGGCCAAGACCTGTCCCGCCACCGACCGCTGCGACAGGGTGGGCTCGGGGTCGCGCCTGAAGGCGCTCCTACCGTGACATCAGGTCGTGGGGCTGGATCGCCCCGGTAAGCCAGCCGATCAGCAGCAGCAGAAAGAGCAGCACGGATAAGGCGATACGAACTGTCAGGGCGGACAGCATGCGCGGCGCGTTGCCCCCGTCCCGGTTGAGAAAAAGGAGTCCGGAGAAGAGACTCACCACAATGGCCGCCAGCAGCAAAAGCACCAGGAGCTTGAACATGGGGGAATCATAACGTGACCCCCGACAACACCAGCCGGTGGTGGGGACCCTGGTGGGGCGTACTGCTGCTGCTCGTTGCCGTCGGCATTGGTGCATCCGCCGGCTTCTGGCAACTGGATCGCGCGGGCGAGATGCGGGAGCTTCAGGCACGATTCGCCGAAGGCAGCAAGGTCACGGCCCTGCCCCGGCTGATCCGTGACGACGAATCCACAGCGTTCCGCTACCAGACGCTGCAGCTCAACGGCCGCTACGACGCCGACCACCAGATTCTGCTCGACGGCATGAGCAACCGGGGACGTCCCGGCTACCAGGTGCTGACGCCGCTGATTACCCCGGACGGCGAGGTGCTGGTAAATCGCGGCTGGATACCGGCACACGGCAACCGGATCATCCTCCCCGACATCCGGGTCTCCGTCACGCCACGGGAAGTTTTCGGCCGCATTGAACGCCTGCCCCGTCCGGGACTCCGGCTGGCCGGGGACTCGCCAGCGCCAGACGCCGCCTGGCCCCGGCGGCTGCTGTTTCCGACAAGCGCGGAAATCAGCGCCCAGATCGGGACAGTCCGGAGCACCGTCCTGCGCGACTACCAGCTGCTGCTCGACCTGAACGATCCCGACGGCTACGTCAGGAACTGGCACCCCGGCGGCATGGACCCGGCACGCCATCTCGGCTACGCCGTACAATGGTTCGGCCTGGCACTGACCGTGACCGTGATGTACGGCGTGCTGATTTTCAGAAACCGAAAGAAATCGTCGTGACCGCTTCCACCAGTAACGCCAAAGTCCGGAACAATCGCCTGATTCTCACGATGGTGGCGCTGGTGTTTTTCGGGCCGATCGTGGTGGCGATGCTCATTTACTACGGCGGGGGCAAGCAGTGGCGGCCGTCCGGATCCATCGCCCACGGCATCCTGCTGACCCAGCCGCGCATGCTGCCAACGGGCGTCATGATCCTGAATGCGGGCATCACCGCTGACTTCGCCGGCAAGTGGTCGCTGCTGTACGTCGGTCGCGGTGACTGTGATGATGCGTGCAAGGAGGCGCTGCACCGGACTCGCCAGGTCCGTCGCGCACTGGGCAAGGAAATGTCGCGGGTCCAGCGCCTCTTTATCTCCACGAGTGGCCGGCCGAACAGCGGCTTTCTGGCGGCCGATCACCCCGGCCTGCTGGTGATGACAGACGGGCTGGCCTCGCGCGATGCCGTACTCACCGCGCTGGGCGAGTTCGCCGAAGGTGACGTCTTCATCGCTGATCCAATTGGCAATGTCGTTCTGCGCTTTCCGGCAGGCACCCCGATGAAGGACATGCACGAGGACTTGAGTCTCCTGTTGAAGGCTTCGCAGATCGGATGAATTTCACCGCCTGGTATCGCCGCTGCCTGTGGACTGGCGCCGCCCTGTGCCTGATCGTCGTGGTGCTTGGCGCCTACGTGCGGCTGTCCGATGCCGGTCTCGGCTGCCCGGATTGGCCGGGTTGCTACGGCCACCTGGTCCTGCCCGACGATACGGCGACGCGCACCACCGCCCAGTCCGCGTTTCCGGAACGCGAACTCGAAGCCGGCAAGGCGTGGCGCGAGATGATTCATCGCTATGCGGCCACGTCCCTCGGCTTTGCCATCGTGCTGGCCGCCTTGTTCGCCCTGCTGAATCGCCGATCCACCCGCCAGCCGGTCGTGCTGCCACTCGTGCTGCTCGGCGTAGTGATCTTCCAGGGAATGCTCGGTATGTGGACCGTGACCCTGCTGCTGAAACCGCTGATCGTGATGGGTCACCTCCTCGGCGGCCTGACGACGCTCGGACTGCTCCTGTGGCTGCTGCTGGACGAACGCCGCCGGAACGCCGACCGGCAGGCGCGTCGCGCGTCGTGGCCGGTGGTTGCGGGCCTTTCGATCCTCGTTGGCCAGATTGCTCTCGGCGGGTGGACAAGTTCGAACTATGCCGCACTGGCTTGCCCGGACGTCCCGACCTGCCAGGGACAATGGTGGCCCGAGCAGGCAAATTTCGCCGAGGGTTTTGTGCTTTGGCGCGGCCTCGGCACCAACTACGAATTTGGGGTTCTGGACGCGCCATCCCGGGTCGCTATTCACTTTACGCATCGTTTGGGCGCATTGCTGACCCTCACTGTTCTCGTCAGCTTGGCGCTGTGGGTCAGGCGCCGGTCGCCAGTCGCAGCTGTGCGCAGCGCGGCGGCACTGGTGCTGGCTACCGTTCTCCTGCAGGTATCCGTCGGCGTTGGCATCGTCTGGTTCGGTATGCCGTTGCCTCTCGCCACGTCGCACAACGGCGTAGCGGCGGTACTTCTGCTTGCCGTCATCAATCTCCTGCACGCCACTTCGTTCCCGGCCAGGCTCCGGTCGGGATCGGCACGTTAGGCCGTGTCGCGCAGCGCGCTGCTCGTTGCCGGAGCACTGTTCACGCTCGGGGTACTCGTCTGGCTGCTCACGACGCCAGCAGACGATCCCGTGACCGCGGTGGAAGCCCCCGGAACGCCAGTCAATCCGCCCGCTGTTACCGTTGTGCCTGCGGAACGCGGACCACTTAAGTCGCCATCTCCCATGGTAGAGGCGGCGGTCGGGGAACCCCCGCCTCGTGTAACAACGCGGGACGAACTTGCCCGGGTGCTCAAGGCTCGCGGCCTGGACGCGGAGAGGCTGATTGCGCGGTACCAGGACTGGCGCGCGGCCCGCGGATTCCTCGGTGCCGATTCGCTCGCGGGTATCAGGTCGGACGATTCGCTGTCGTCGGTCTATACGGCGATGGCTCGCACAACGCAGAAGTCACTCGCTGATTCCGGGGATCTCGGCGCGATGCAGGCCTATGCGGCGGGAAGCCTGCCTGACGATCCGTTCACCGCTATCGACTACTACCGTCGTGCCAGTGAAATGGGTTCCGCGGCGGCGATGGCCGGCCTCGCCGGAGTCCTTGCGGAGATTGGGGCGCGGCCGATGGCTGAGCGGGACGGCGACCCGGCCTTTGCCGACAAATTGCTGAACCTTCGCGGGGGCGATCCTGCACGGGATCTGCGTCGTGACTCCGCCGCCTGGACGCTGGCATCGATCCGGCAGTACGGCCCCATCCTCGCCACACCCGATAATCTCGACATGGTCGAGCGCCTCGGAAACTCGCCCGACACGGTGATGGTTTCTGCAATCTGCGGCCAGTCCCTGGCTATTCTGGGCGTGCTCAGTGCGGCGACGTCGGACAAGGACTCATCGACGCTGCCACCCGTGTTCATCACCGAGAAGGGACTCTACGACCGCCTCCCGTGCCGGGACACGCCGGCACCCGTCACGCCGCCGCGCGCCCTTGAAGCCTGCACGGCCAGCCCCGCAATCGGCAGCAACAACCAGCCCGTCGAGCTGTGGATTTGCCCGGAGACCTAAGCTGCTAGACTCCTCCGCTTCCATGGACGTCACGCCCATTCTCGACCCGCTGAACGACGCACAGCGGGAGGCGGTTACCGCACCTGAGGAGCCTATGCTCGTCGTTGCGGGCGCCGGCAGCGGCAAAACCCGTGTGCTCGTGCACCGTATCGCGTGGCTGATCCAGGTGGAGAACGTTTCCCCACTCGGGATCCTTGCGGTTACCTTCACTAACAAAGCCGCCGCCGAGATGCGCGGGCGAATCCAGGACCTGCTGGACATGCCGGTAAACCACCTGTGGATCGGTACGTTCCACGGCCTGGCGCACCGACTCCTGCGCCGTCACGCACACGATGCCGGATTGCCGGAAAGCTTCCAGATCATTGATGCGGAAGATCAGCAGCGGCTGATCCGCCGGATGCTGAAAAACCTCGAACTGGACGAGACCACCTGGGTGCCGCGGGAGATCCAGTGGTTCATCAATCACCAGAAGGATGACGGCCACCGCGCCGCACAGCTCCGCGATGACGGCGATCCGACGCGGCGGCAGCTTATTCACCTCTACAAGCTCTACCAGGAAACCTGCGACAAGAGTGGCCTGGTGGATTTTGCAGAGCTGCTCCTGCGGGCTTTCGAACTGTGGAAGAACAACCCGGACATCCTGGCGCAGTACCGGCGCCGGTTCCGGCACATCCTGGTGGACGAGTTCCAGGACACCAACGCCATCCAGTACGCGTGGTTGCGGTTACTCGCCGGGACCACCGGCGTGCCCTTTGTCGTGGGCGATGATGACCAGTCCATCTACCGGTGGCGTGGCGCCAAGCAGGAGCACTTGCGACGCTACCAGACGGATTTTCCGGGTGCCCGCACCGTCAAGCTCGAGCAAAACTACCGCTCGACGAAGAACATTCTCAGCGCCGCCAACGCGGTCATCTCGAATAACACCAGCCGGCTGGGCAAGGAGCTTTGGACTGACGGCAGCGATGGGGCACCGATCCGGCTGTACCGCGCCTACAACGAACGGGACGAGGCCGAGTTTGTGGTCGGCCGCATTCAGGACTGGGTGCGCCAGGGTAATTCGCGCAACGAGGTGGCGGTGCTGTACCGGTCCAATGCCCAGTCGCGAGTCTTTGAAGAAGTGCTGCTGCGGGCCAGCCTGCCCTATCGGGTGTACGGCGGTCAGCGGTTTTTCGAGCGGGCCGAGATCAAGGACGCACTCGCGTACATGCGCCTGCTGGCGAATCGCGACGATGACCCGTCCTTCGAGCGGGTGGTTAATGTGCCCACCCGAGGTATCGGGGCACGCTCCGTCGATGCGATTCGCGAGTACGGTAAGGCCAATGCCCTGTCCCTGTGGCGCGCGGCGCAGATCGTTGCTGCCGGAGATGGCGGCAGCCGCGGTGCGAAGGCCATCCAGGTTTTCCTGCACCTGATCGAGACGCTGGCACGCGACACCGAGGGGCTGGCGCTGCACGAACAGGTGGACCACGTCATCCAGCGCAGCGGACTGATCCAGCACTACCGCAAGGAACCACGCGACCGTGCGGAGGCCCGGCTGGAAAACCTGGACGAACTCGTCAGTGCGGCACGCAGTTTTGATCCCGAGGAAACCGGGGATCCCCTGCCGCCGCTGGTCGCGTTCCTGGCCCACGCCGCACTCGAGGCTGGCGATGCCCAGGGCGACGCCTGGGATGACTGCGTCCAGCTGATGACCCTGCACTCGGCCAAGGGCCTGGAGTTCCCGGTGGTTTTTATGACGGGTCTCGAAGACGGCCTGTTCCCGCATCGCCGATCACTGAATGATGCAGAGGGCCTCGAGGAGGAACGGCGCCTGTGTTACGTGGGCGCCACCCGGGCAATGACCGAGCTGTACCTGAGCCACGCTGAGCAGCGCCGCCTGCACGGGACCGACAGCTTCGGGCAGGCATCCCGCTTCATCAGCGAGATTCCGGCGGAACTCATCGAGGAAGTGCGCCCCCGGCTCAATGTCGCCCAGCCGGCGTACCGCCGGGGTGGCGCCCTCTCGGAAGAGTCGGCGTTCGGACTGCGTCTCGGCCAGCGAGTGAAGCACGGCAAGTTTGGCGAGGGTATCGTACTCAGCTACGAAGGAGCCGGTGCCCACGCCCGGGTGCAGGTCAACTTCGAGGATTCGGGCTCCAAATGGCTGGTGATGTCCTACGCGAACCTGGAAGTGATGTAAGCGCATGAAGATCTTGATCCTGGGTGCCGGCCAGGTGGGTTCCACGGCGGCGTATCACCTTGCGCGCGAGGAATCGAACGAAGTCACCCTCGTTGACATGAGTCCGACGGTGCTGCGGGAACTGCAGAACCGGCTCGACGTGCGCACCGTGCAGGGTCATGCCGCGTCACCGGCGGCCCTGGAGCGCGCTGGTGGCGCCGATGCCGATATGGTGATTGCCCTGACCAACAGCGACGAAGTGAACATGATTGCCTGCCAGGTGGCCTACAAGCTCTTTGGCACGAAAACCAAGATCGCGAGGGTCCGGTCGGCTGAATACATGAGCACGCCCGGCCTGTTTGGCCCCGACGGCGTGCCGGTCGACCTGTGCATCAGCCCGGAACAGCTGGTCACCAAGCACATCGAGCAGCTGATCAATTATCCGGGAGCGTTCCAGGTTCTCGACTTTGCTGATGGCAAGGTGCAGCTGGTGGGCGTCCGGGCACAACGCGACGGGCCGCTGGTCGGCCAGGAAATCCGTTCCCTGCGCGACCACATTCCCGGCATCGAGACCCGTATTGCCGCAATCTACCGGGACGGCAAGGAAGTGCCGCCGGATGGCACCACGCGACTTCTTGAGAACGACGAAGTGTTTTTTATTGCCGCCCGTCAGGATATCCGCGCAGTGATGCGGGAGATCCGCAAGCTGGAGGATCCGGTGCGGCGCATTTTCATTGCCGGGGGCGGCAACATCGGCTTCCGCCTGGCGCAGAAGCTCGAGGCGACTAACCAGGTCAAGGTCATCGAGCGCTCCCGCGACCGCGCGCGCATGATTTCCGAGCGGCTGGCCAAGAGCATCGTCCTGTCCGGCGATGCCGCCGACGAGGAGCTGCTGCTTGAGGAGAACATCGACAGCGCCGACGTGTTTGTGTCGCTGACCAATGCCGAGGAAGTGAACATCCTCTCGGCGATGCTCGCGAAACGGCTCGGTTGCCGGAAGGTCATGGCCCTGATCAACCGGCCGGCCTACGCTGAACTGGTGGAGGGGCCGCGCATCGACGTCGGCATCTCGCCACCACGGATCACCATCGGCGCCTTGCTGGCCTTTGTCCGGCAAGCCGGCATGGTTCGCGTGCATTCACTGCGGCGGGGCCGCGCAGAAGCGCTCGAGGCGATCGCGCGAGGCAATAGCGGCGACTCACGGGTGGTCGGGCGCAAGGTGGAGGACATCCAGTTGCCCAAGGGCGCGATGATCAACGTCATCGTGCGTGGCGACGAGGTGCTTCAGGCTCACCACGACACCGTGGTCGAGGCCGAGGATCACCTGATCCTGTTTGTCACTGACCGCCGACAGATTCAGCGGGTCGAGCGGCTGTTCCGGGCCTGAAGCCCGCGGAACACAGTAGCTTGCCAAATCCGACATGCACTTCCATCTAGTTCAGCGCATCCTGGGACTGCTGCTGATCCTGTACAGCAGCACGATGCTGGTCCCGGTGGCGGTCTCCGTCTATTTTGCCGACGGTCAGGCTCCCGCCTTCATTGGTGCCTTCGCCATTATCCTCACCGTAGGCCTGATCGCCTGGATTCCGACCCGACGGGACCAGCGGGAGTTGCGCCTGCGGGACGGCTTCCTGGTGGCGGCTGTCTTCTGGCTGGCGTTCAGTGCCTTCAGTGCGGTACCGCTGCTGCTGACATCGCTACCGCAGTTGTCGCTGGCAGATGCCATTTTTGAGGCCACCTCCGGCGTCACGGCAACCGGCTCGACGATCCTGACTTCGCTCGACGGGCTCCCGGCGTCGCTCCTGTATTACCGCGCCCAGCTGCACTGGCTGGGTGGCATGGGCATCATCGTGCTGGCGGTCGCCATCCTGCCCATGCTCGGTATTGGCGGCATGCAGCTTTACCGGGCCGAGACTCCCGGCCCCATGAAGGACAGCAAGCTCACGCCTCGCATCACCGAAACCGCCAAAGCACTGTGGCTGATCTATGCCGCGCTCACGGCGCTGTGCGTTGGCGCCTACTGGTCCGCCGGAATGAGCCTGTTCGACGCGGTATGCCATGGCTTTTCAACGGTAGCCACCGGCGGCTTTTCGACGCACAACGCCAGCTTTGGCTGGTTCAACAGCCCCCTCATCGAGGCGATTGCCATTGCGTTCATGTTCCTGTCCGGGACCAACTTTGCGCTGCATTTCATCGCCTGGCGCAGTCGCGGCCTGAAGTTCTACTGGCGCGACCCTGAGTTTCGCACCTACTTGTTGCTTCTGTCATCGGCCACCTTGCTAGCCACCGTACTGCTGGTTGCCTACAACTATTACACGAGTGTGGGTGAATCCCTGCGCTACGCCGCCTTTCACGCGGTCTCCCTGATGACGAGCAGCGGCTTTACCGCCACCGCCTTCGACCAGTGGCCGGGTGCACTGCCGCTCATGATGATCCTGTTGGGCTTTATCGGTGGTTGCGCGGGATCCACCGCCGGCGGCATGAAGGTGGTGCGCTGGCTGTTGCTATTCAACCAAAGTCGTCGGGAGGTGAAACGCCTGGTGCACCCGGCGGCCGAGATACCAGTTCACCTCGGCGATTCAGTGATCCCTCAGCGCGTCGTGGACGCCGTCTGGGGCTTCTGCGTGGCCTATATTTTCCTGTTTGGCATCATGCTGCTGGTTCTGGTCGGGAGCGGGCTGGATCAGATCACGGCATTCTCTGCGCTCGCCGCTTCGATCAATAACATGGGCCCGGGTCTCGGCCAGGTTGCCGCAACGTTCACCGGCATCAATGATCTCGCGAAGTGGGTCTGCAGCCTGGCGATGATCTTTGGCCGCCTCGAAGTCTTCACGCTGCTCGTACTGTTCTCGCCAACCTTCTGGCGCTCCTGAATCGGGCCCCCCTGTAGGAGCGCCGTCAGGCGCGACAACTATCGGGTCGCGCCTGAAGGCGCTCCTACGAGTAAAGGTGACAGGCGACGGTGCGGGAATCGTGGCCGGGTGGCGACTTTAATACGGGCGGCGTCGTCCGGCAGACGTCCATGACCCGGGGACAGCGCGTGTGGAACGGGCAGCCCGCCGGCGGATCGCGCGGTGAGGGTACGTCGCCCGAGAGCACGATGCGTTTTCGCCCCCCTTTGTCCACCTGCGGCACGGCTGACAACAGCGCTTCCGTGTAGGGATGCAGTGGCTTGCGAAACAGCTCCTGCGCCGGCGCCAGCTCGACCAGCTTGCCGAGGTACATCACACCGATCTGGTCGCTGACGTGCTGGATCACGGCCAGGTCGTGCGAAATGAACAGGAAGGCAATGCCCCGCTCGCGCTGCAGCCGGGCGACCAGATTCAGCACCTGCGACTGCACCGAGACATCCAGCGCCGACACGGGCTCATCGGCCACGATGAACTGGGGGTTGAGTGCCAGCGCGCGCGCAATGCCGACCCGCTGCCGCTGGCCACCCGAGAATTCGTGCGGGTAACGGCTGGCCGACTGGGGGCTTAAGCCAACCACGTCCAGCAGCTCGGCAACCCGGGCCTGGCGCTGCGCCACGGTACCGATCCGATGGACATCCAGCGGCTCGCTAATCGTCTGCGCGACCGTGCGACGGGGGCTCAATGAACCGTAGGGGTCCTGGAAAACGGCCTGCATCCGTCGGCGCCAGGGCAGCAACTGCTGGCGGGAGAGCTGGCTCAATTCCTCACCCGCGAAGCGGATGGAGCCACCGCTAGGCTCCTGCAGGCGCAGGATGGTCCGGCCCAGCGTGGATTTTCCGCAGCCGGACTCTCCCACCAGCCCGAGCGTCTGGCCCGCGTTGACGGTCAGGCTCACGCCATCGACGGCCCGGATCTGGGCCACCACCCGGCGAAACATGCCGCCGCGCACGGGGAAGTATTTGCGCAGGTCGGTGACCTCCACGAGTGGAGCGGCGCGTACGTCAGGGTCGCCAGGAGTCATGCTGCGAGTATAGAGTGCCAACCCCAACTTCCTTTAAGTCTCCGGAGTTCCGCCATGTCCGACAAGCAATACGACGCGCCCCCCGCCATGCAGATCGCCACCGACCGAACCTACAAAGTCAGCATCGAAACCGGCAAGGGCGCCATTGAACTGGAGCTGTTCCCCGAACACGCGCCCATAACCGTGAACAACTTCGTATTCCTGGTCCAGGAGGGCTACTACGACGGCGTGATCTTTCACCGCGTGATCCCCAATTTCATGGTCCAGGGCGGCGACCCCACCGGCTCCGGCCGCGGTGGTCCCGGTTACCGCTTCGAGGACGAGTGCAAGGGCAACCCGCTGCGCCACGAACGCGGCGTCATCTCGATGGCCAATGCCGGCCCGGGAACCAATGGCAGCCAGTTCTTCATCACTCACGGCCCGCAGCCGCACCTCGACGGCAAGCACACCGTCTTCGGCAAGGTCATCAAGGGTCTTGATGTGGTTGATGCCATCGAGCAGGGCGACGCGATGGACAAGATCACGGTGAGCTGACAACGCTCAGGCCTGGGCGCCCGGGCGCGCAGCGACCTGGCTATACCAGCGCTCGAGCGACGGCCGCGTGCGCATCGGATTGATATCGACCCAGCCGGCGAAATCCGCCGTGACCAGCAGGCTTAAGTCCGCGAAGGAAAAATCGCCGCCGGCCAGATACTGTTGATGCAGCAGTTGCTGCTCGACCCGGTCGAAGAACTGCTCGGTTCTCTGGCGTCCCCGGGCGACGAGCGCCGGAATCTGCGGATAGGGCAGCGGGCCCGGGAGCACATGGTTGCGGAAGCCGGGAGACAAGTTGCGCAGCACCTCCGCCACCGCCAACAGCCCGTCGTTCTCGACGATGTTTGCCCACATCAGCGTCAGCGCCTCCTGGCGCGGGCCAGCGCCGAACAGCGGCGGCTCCGGGTGCAGCGCGTCCAGGTAGCGGCAGATGGCGACCGACTCGGTGAGGTAAGTGCCGTCGTCGGTTTCCAGCACCGGCACCGTGCCACCCGGGTTGATGGCGAGAAATTCCGGCGACAACTGCTCGTGGCGATACAGGTCGACGTTCACCCGGTCGATCCGCAGCCCCTTCTCCGCCAGGAAGAAACGGACGCGCCGCGGGTTGGGCGCACGGTCGAAATCGAAGAGTCGCATGGCGATCTACCGGTCCTAGAGCGGGAAATGGCAGGCCACGGCAGTGGCGCCGGCGCTTGCCGCGGCCTGGACTGCCAGCCTGGGCCGCTCCACCCGGCAGCGTTCCTGAACGCGCGGGCAGCGATCGGCAAAGCGGCAACCGGCGGGCAAGTGCAGGAGATCCGGTACGCGGCCAGGGATCACGGGTAACTCCGGCAGGCGTTCGCTGCGGATACGCGGAATCGAGGCCAGCAAGCCGGCCGTGTAGGGATGCCGCGGGCGGCTGAACAGTTCCGCCGTGTCGCCAGACTCGACGATGCTTCCACAGTACATCACGAGCGCGCGCCGGCAGGTTTCCGCAACGACGCCGAGGTCGTGCGTCACCAGGATTACCGCCATACGGAACTCCGCCTGCAGGGCGCTGATCTGCTCCAGAACCTGGGCCTGGGTCGTGACATCGAGTGCCGTGGTGGGCTCGTCGGCAATCAGGAGCTGCGGATTGCACGACAGGGCCATCGCGATCATCACCCGCTGGCGCATGCCGCCCGACAGTTGGTGAGGGTAATCGTCCAGGCGGCTTACCGGAGCCGGAATGTTCACCTTGGCCAGCAGTTCTGCGGCCACGCCACGCGCCTGGCGACGGGTCAGGTCGCGGTGGCGGCACAGTACGTCCACCATCTGGTTGCTGATCGTGAAGACAGGATTCAGGGCCGTCATCGGCTCCTGAAAAATCATCGAGATATCGCGCCCACGGATGTCTTCGATCTCGCTGTTCGCCAGCGGCACAAGATCACGACCCTGCAATTCGACACTGCCTGCCGCGATCCGGCCCGGCGGCATCGGGATAAGGCGCAGGATCGACAGCCCCGTGACTGTCTTGCCACAACCCGACTCGCCCACCAGTCCCAGGGTCTCGTTGGAGTGCACGTCGAAACTGACACTGTCCACGGCCCGCACCACGCCGTTCTCGGTGCCAAACTCGACGGTCAGGTC
>JAQBGF010000156.1:0-24828 GCA_032122615.1 Gammaproteobacteria bacterium
GTAGAAGTGCGCCGCACCGCTCAGGAAGTGGGTACCGGACTGCTCATCGAAGACCCCGGCAGCACGGAAACCGTGAAACATTGCCATGAGTGCGTTGACGCCATCGAGCATGGCGGCATCAACGACCTGGCCGCGACCGGAATTTTGCGCCTCAAGGAGCGCGCAAACGAGACCGAAGGCCAGCAACATGCCGCCGCCACCGAAGTCGCCCAGCAGGTTGAGCGGCGGCACCGGTGGCCCGCCTTCAGGACCGAAAGCATGCAGCGCCCCGCTCAAGGCAAGGTAGTTGAGGTCATGACCTGCCGCAGTCGCCAGCGGACCGTCCTGACCCCAGCCGGTAACCCGGCCGTATACGAGGCGGGGATTCCGTTGCCGGCAGACATCGGGCCCGATGCCGAGGCGCTCGGCAACGCCGGGCCGGAAGCCCTCGATGAAAGCGTCGGAGTGGTCCACGAGGCGCATCAGCACCTGCACGCCGGCCTCGCTCTTGAGATTGATGGCAATGCTGCGCCGATTCCGGCGCAGCGGATCAATGGCCTGCAGCGGGTCGGGGCCGGGCCGGTCAACGCGGATTACGTCGGCGCCCATGTCCCCCAACAGCATGCCGCAAAAGGGTCCGGGCCCGATGCTGGCCACTTCGAGGACACGAAGCCCCGCCAGCGGGCCCATCAGTCTTTTTCTGTCGGCTTGCCGGAATTCTTCTGCCGCGGATCGAGACCGATCGACCGCGCGATGATCTCACGCATGACCTCGGAGGAACCCGCGTAAATCCGAGAGACTCGCGCGTCGCGGTACATCCGGGAGATCCGGTACTCGTCCATATAGCCGGCGCCGCCGTGCAACTGCACGCACTCGTCGGTCACACGACCTTCGAGTTCACTGCAAAAAAGCTTGGCGCGGGCGACATCCGCCGCCGTCAGCCGCCCGGCGTTGAATTCCATGACGCAGTGATCGACGAACACCTGGGCGATATCGATCTCCGTGCGCATGTCCGCCATCTTGAAGCGGTTGACCTGGAAGTCAGCCACGGCCTGGCCAAAGATGCGCCGCTCGCGGATGTAGTCCAGCGTCAGGTCGAAGGCAATCTGGCTGGCCGCCACGTACTGCGCAGCGGAGATCAGCCGCTCCTCAACGAGATACTCCATCAGGTAGTAGAAACCGCGGGCCGGGTTGCCGAGCACGTTGCCTTTCGGCACCTTGACGTTCTCGAAGAACAGCTCGGCCGTGTCCTGGGATTTCAGGCCCATCTTCTTCAGGTTGCGGCCTCGGGCGAAACCGGGCATGTCCCGCTCGACGAGGAACAGGCCGAGCTGGCGCCCCGGACCGGTGCGGGCCGCCACGACAAACAGATCGCCGTTGATGCCGTTCGAGATATAGGTCTTGGCGCCGTTCAGGATGAAGTGGTCGCCGCGGTCCTCGACCCGGGTCTTCATGCTGGCCAGATCGCTGCCCGTGCCGGGCTCGGTCATCGCGATGCCAAGGATGGTTTCTCCGCTGGCGCACCGCGGGAGGAAGCGGCGCTTCTGCTCCTCCGTGCCAAGCCCCTCGATGTAAGGCGCGACGAGACGCGAGTGCAGCGTGAAGTACAGGCCGCTATCGCCGTAGCGCAGGTTCTCCTCGATCAGGATCTGCTCGTAGCGAAAGTCGCGGATCCCGGCGCCGCCGAACTGTTCATCGGCCTGCATCAGCAGCAAGCCCTGCTCACCGCCCTTGCGGTAGATCTCGCGGTCCACCTGGCCCTGCTCGTACCAGCGGTCGCGGTGCGGCTCGACCTCCTTCTGGAAGAAGCGCCGAACGGAGTCGCGAAAAATCTCGTGCTCGGACTCGAAGAGGTGCCGTTGCATGTCGTGCTTCCAGGCGGACTGCTGTGAAGCTGACGGGCGTCAGGCCGCCGAGCGGCGTGCCGTGGCGCCCGCGACCGGGTAGAACAACTCGTTCTTCGCCGCCCGTTCACGCAGGGACTCGGGCACCTCGAAGCGCGGGCCGTACGCCGCCGCCAGCCGGTCGCTCTCGGCCACGAAGGCCTTCAGGCCGATCGTCTCGATGTACGACAGCGTGCCCCCGGTCCACGGGGGATAGCCCCAGCCCAGGATCGAGCCGATATCGGCATCGGCGGGCTCCGTGACGACGCCTTCATCCAGGCACCGGACCGTCTCCAGGGCCTGCACGTAGAGCAGGCGCTTCTTCACCTCGGCCACATCCGGTTGCTTTGCCGCCGGCGGGTACGCCGCGGCAAGCCCGGGCCACAGATACTTCTTGCCGTCTTTCGGGTACTCGTAGAAGCCCTTGCCGGCCTTCTTGCCCTTGCGGTCGAGTTCTTCAGCGAACTTCAGCGCGACGGCAATCGCGGACGGTCCCGTGTACGTGTCGCCGAGGTCCGCCAGGGTCTGCTGGTAGATCTTCGCCGACAGCTCGATGCTAACCTCGTCATGTACGGCCAGAGGCCCGACAGGCATCCCCGCCTGCTTGCCGGCGTTCTCGATCAGTGCAGGCAGAACGCCTTCCTGCAACAGCGCCATGCCCTCGTTGGCGTAGGTCATGAACACGCGGCTGGTGTAGAAGCCGCGGCTGTCGTTCACGACGATCGGCGTCTTGCGGATCTGCTGCACGTAGTCGAGTGCCCGGGCCAGGGCGTCGTCCGAAGTTTTCTTGCCCAGGATCACTTCGACCAGCGGCATCTTGTCTACCGGCGAGAAGAAATGCAGGCCGATGAAGCTCGCAGGCCGCTTCGATGCCTCGGCAAGGCCGGTAATCGGCAGCGTCGACGTGTTGGACGCAAAGATGGCCGTCTCCGGGATTACCGCCTCGGTCTTCCGGGTGACATCGGCCTTGATGTCGCGGCTCTCGAAAACCGCCTCGATCACCAGTTCGCAGCCCTTGAGGTCGGCGTAGTCGGTGGTCGGGTGGATGCGGGCCATGATGGCGTCCATCTCGGCCTGGGCCGTGCGGCCCTGGCCTACTCTTTTCTGGAGCAGAGCCCGCGAGTAGTCCTTGCCCTTGTCGGCGGCTTCGCGCGTGCCGTCGAGAAGCACCACGTCCATGCCAGCACGGGCAGACACATAGGCGATGCCCGCGCCCATCATGCCGGCGCCCAGCATGCCGAGGCGCGTCACGCTCGACTTCGGCACGCCGGCCGGACGGCGCACCAGCTTATCGGCCGCACCCTTGTTGATGAACAGCGTGCGCGTCATGTTCCGGTAGACCGGGTTCATGAGCAGGCTCGTGAAGTAGCGCGCCTCGATCTTGAGACCGGTATCGAAGGGCACGATGCTGCCCTCGTAGACCGCCGACAGGATGGCAATCGGCGCCGGGTAATTGTGCTGGGTCTTCTCGGCGATCAGCGCAGAGCCCGCCATGAAGGTCTGCTGGACGCCCGGGTGCAACGCACCGGCGCCACCGGGCCAGCGGAAGCCCTTCTTGTCCCACGGTTGCACGGGATCGGCGGCTTGCGTAAGCCAGCGCCGCGCAACATTGAGCAATTCTGACGCCGGCGCCAGTGCATGGACGATGCCCAGCGCCTTCGCCTTGGCAGGCGCAACGTGCGTACCCTGGGTCATCAGTTCCAGCGCCGGCTGAATACCGATCAGCCGCGGGAGACGCTGCGTGCCGCCGGCTCCCGGCAGCAGGCCGACCTGCACTTCCGGCAGGCCCACGACCGCCTTAAGGTCGTCGGACAGGACCCGGAAATGACAAGCGAGGCACAACTCTAGTCCCCCGCCAAGCGCCGTGCCGTTAATCGCGGCAGCGATCGGCTTGCCGCCCGTCTCCAGTTTGCGTAACACGGCCGAGTAGTTGCTGATTTCCCGCATCAATTCCAGGCCAGTTACGCCGCTGCCGTAGAGAGTCACGATGCCCATCAGGTCCGCGCCCGCGATAAAGGCCGGCTTGCCGGACGTGATGATCGCGGACTTGATGGCGGAATCGCCGAGGATCCTGTCCACCGCAGCGGTCAGTTCGGCGGTCAGCTCCGGTGTGATGACATTCATCGACCGGTCCGGCATATCGATCGTCAGCGTGGCGATACCCTGCTTGTCGACGTCGATGCTGATGGCGTTACTGCTCTTGTTGTTGCTCTTGCTGCTCATGGTCAGACCCGCTCGATAATCGTGGCCGTGCCCATCCCGGCACCGACACAGAGATTGATCAGCGCCGTGCTCTTTTGCCGACGCTCCAGTTCGTCAAGCACCACGCCGAGAATCATCGCGCCGGTGGCGCCGAGCGGATGGCCCATCGCAATCGCACCGCCATTGACGTTGATCCGGTCGTGGGGAATGTCGAGGATCTGCATGAACCGGAGCACGACGGAGGCAAAGGCCTCGTTGAGCTCGAAGAGATCGATGTCGCTCGCCTTCATACCACAGCGCTTCAGGACTTTCTCCGCCGACGGTGCGGGCCCGGTGAGCATGATCGTGGGCTCGGAACCGATCGAGGCAAAACCGACGATCCGCGCGCGCGGCTTCAGGCCCAGTGCCTTGCCCATCTCGCGTGTGCCAACCAGTACCGCCGCGGCGCCATCCACGATCCCCGACGAATTGCCGCCGGTGTGCACGTGATTGATGCGTTCCACTTCCGGGTAGCGCAGCAGCGCCACCGCGTCGAAACCGTACTGCTCGCCCATTATCGTGAACGCGGGCTTGAGTTCGGCAAGCGCTTCGGCCGTCGTGTCCGGCCGTACGTGCTCATCGCGGTCGAGCAACGTGACACCGAGGGAATCCTTGATCGGCAGCACCGAATTCTTGAACCAGCCGGCGGCCCAGGCCTGGCCGGCGCGCCTCTGGCTCTCGGCCGCGTACTTGTCGCAGTCCTGGCGGCTGATGCCGTACTTGGTCGCAATCAGGTCGGCGCCTATACCCTGCGGCGCGAAATAGGTCTTGTAGGCCACCTTCGGATCGCTGGCCATCGCGCCACCGTCCGAGCCCATTGGCACGCGCGACATCGATTCCACGCCGCCGCCGATGCACAGATCGGACTGGCCGGACATCACCTGCGCCGCCGCGGTGTTCACGGCTTCCAGTCCCGAGGCGCAAAAACGGTTCAGCTGCTTGCCGGGCACCGTCTCCGCGTAATCGGCGTTCAGCACGGCAACGCGCGCAATGTCTGCGCCCTGCTCGCCCACCGCCGACACGCAGCCCATGATCACGTCGTCGACGCGTGACGTGTCGAGCTCGTTACGGTCGCGCAGTGCGCGAAGGACCTGCGTAACGAGTTCGATCGGAGTGACTTCGTGCAAGGCGCCGGAAGGCTTGCCTCGCCCCCGGGGAGTCCGGATGTGGTCGAAAATGAATGCATCAGCCATAGCGCAGCCTCGCTGGACAGAGAGAAAGCGGAACCCCCGGTTCTGTTCTTGCTGGGGAGATGTGCAGGGTACGCCGCCTTCTGATGCGGGAAAAGGCCGGAACCTCATGGCAGGGGTCTTGTCCCGCTCCAAAACAGGCCAAAGCGCACCAAAATACCGGGTCCGCCCGGGACACGTGCAGCGAAAGTCTAGTCCCGCAGCGCCGGCACGACGCGCTCGCCCAGCAGGCGGATGGTGTCCGCGGGATTATCGTAGAGGCGCAGGGCGATCTGCGTGAGGCCGGCGGCGCGGAAGTCCCGGAGCCTCTGGATCTCCCGATCCAGGTCCTCGATGGCGCAGGCTGTGGTGCAGCGCTGCACAAGCTTCCTCACGATACCCGCCGGCACTCCCTCGATGACGTCGCTCTTCTTGTTGTACGCGCGGATGAACGAATTGATATTGGCATTGACGATGGCGGCTTCATCCGGGGCCAGCACCTCGTTGATGTGGGGCGGGTACAGCGTACCGCGCACGGTAAGCCAGATGCGCGCTTCCCGCTCGGCCTCCTCAAGGGTCTCCTTCACATGCCACGCCCAGAAATTATTCATGGGGAAAGTCTGCGGATCCCGACCCACGTCAGTGAGGGACGCGTCGATGATGGCGCGCGCTCTGCGCACGTGGTCGACGACGAAGTCGCTCACCATGATGCCGTCCGCATACTTCGATGCTGAGCGCAGCATCTGTGGGCCGCCAGCCCCGACGTAGATCGCTGGCGCAGGACTCTCCACCCACTTGGGGTTGTACCACTTCACCTCATAGATCTCGCCCTTGTATTGAACCGGCTTCCCGGTGGCTGCGGCCTTGAGGATCTCCACGCATTCGCGGACCGCGCGCACCACCCGTGCTGGCTTTACACCCATTGCAGTGGCTGTGCCGCCACCGGCGCCGACCACGATCTGCGCGCGACCCTTCGCAACCTCGTTCAGCGTTAACAATGAGCTGGCCATCTTCAACGGGTGCAGCTCGAAGGGACTGACCGCGATCGGACCGAGATGAATCCGCTCGGTGGCCAGCGCGAGCTGCACAAAATTAATGAAGGGGTCCCGGGCATCGTTCATGTTCGATACCCACACCCCGCCGAGTCCCCACTGCTCGGCGAGCCGGCCGAGTTCCAGGATCTTCTCCGGAGACAGGTTGGATTCGAGGATGATGTCGATGCGCATGTCTGGTTGTCTCGTGATCTGCTGCGGGTCGCGCCTTAAGGCGCTCCTACCAGGCGGCTTCTTCGCCCGTATGGCGCATGAATTTGCCGGTCATTGCCAGGTCGTAGCCGTCGATGACCTTGATCACGGCCGTGGCGCTCTGCTCCGCGGAGATCATCATTGGCAAATCGATGCCTTTGGTAAAATCCGTCCGCACAAAGCCGGGCGATACCAGTCCCACCGTGATGCCCTTCGGCTTCAGGTCGATGGCCAGTGAATGCATCACCATATTTAGTGCGGCCTTGCTCGAGCGGTAGAAATAACCGCCGCCGGTCGATCTGGTGATCGAACCCTGCGTGCTGGTGATGCTGATGATCTTCTTCTGCTGGCTCGCCGCCACGTTCGGCAGGAACGCCTCCGCCATACTCAGGGGCCCGACGACATTCACCGCGTGGACGGTGTTGTACACGTCGTAGTCGAGCTCGCCGAAGGTCCCCGCCTCGCTGCTGCCCGAGATGCCGGCGTTGTTCAGCAGGACGTCCACCGGCTTGCCCTTGTACCTGGTCGCCAATGCGTCTATCTGCGCGTGGTTCGTTACGTCCAGCGCCTCAACGGTTACCTTCGCATGTTGCTTCGCGATAGCGTTGAGTGCCGTGGCCGCCTCTGGCGTGCGACACGTGGCAATCACCTGCCAGCCACGCCCGGCGTACTGCCGCGCCAGCTCAAGCCCGATGCCGCGACTGGCGCCGGTGATCAGCACGGTGGGCATATCGGCAGCGATACCGACGGATGCCTGCAACAGACCGAGCAGCAGAACTGAGAAAAAGACGCGTTTCAGACCCATGAGATATTTCTCCCCGGACGCAACCGGATTCACGGCGTGGAACCGGCAGCCCCTTGAACTCCGATGGCTTCCACCTGCCTGTAGCCGATGATGCCGTGCATCTGAGCGTAGCCCCAGCCGCCCTCTTCCTGAAACTGCCGGCCGAGGTGCAGGTGCTTGTCTGCTTCCGCCTTGAGTGCCTGCTGCTGTGGCGACAATCCGTCCGGCAGCCCGGTCAGCGCGTTTTCAAGACGATCGAGAATAACCCCGGTCTCGGCTTCCTTCTTCAGGATGACCTGCCGCTTGTAGTCGAGGGCTTGTTCATGCGCCTGGGTGATTTGACCGAGGGCGTCGCTGGCAAGGCGCTCGCTCTCCTCGAAGCGGTTGTCCTCGAATGCGGTGTCGGAACGCGCCAGTAAGTCGTTCGCCCTGCCTATCTGGTCTGTTGACGTCTGATGTTCCTCGTACTCGGTGATATCCAGTGCCGCCGTGGCCCCTGCCGACCGGGCTTGCTCCCGGGCCGCCACGGCGTCGGCGTAATGCTCGTATCCCGGAACATCGAGTGCCGTCCGGAAGCCCAGGCTGGTACTGAATTCGTCGGGTTTGCTGTGGCCCCGGTCAGCGCAGCGCGCGCTGCCGATGTCGCTGCCGTAGGATCCGCCCCGCACCGATTTCACCTGCTGGCCGAGAAAGCGTTCGACGGTCCGGTTCGGCGGGCTTCCCGGGTACAGCTCGTACCAGCTGGAGTTCCACTCCCAGACGTTGCCCGCCATTTCGAACGCGCCATACGGGCTGACGCCCGTCGGGTAGGCCGTCACGGGCGTCGTGGTGTTCTGCCCCACATTCGCCCGGCTCTTGTCGAACACGTTGCCCCAGGTCCAGCGCCGCGCATCGGTTCCCCGGCAGGCTTTTTCAAATTCCTGTTCCGTCGGCAGCCGCCGGTTCATCCACTGCGCGTAGGCCGTTGCATCCGCATAGGTCACGCCCACCACCGGGTGTTCTTCTTTCCCGGCCGGCATATCGCCAGACCCGGACCAGTGACCCGGTCTGCCATGCCCGGTGGCCTTCATGAACGCCGCGTATTCCCGATTCGATACCGGGTACTTGTCGATATAGAAGGCCGGCAGATCCACCGTGTGTTGGGGCTTCTCGTCGTTGTCGCTGTCGTGGAAGTCATTGTTATTGCCCATAGTGAAGGGTCCGGCCGGCACCAGCACCATACCCTCCGGTGCCGTTGCGGTGACCGGGCCGCCGGCAAGGCCTGCAGCTGGCACCCACAGCGAGAGCACGAACAGGACCTCTGCGACCGCGGTTGTCAGGCGGACCGTCGCACACGTCGGGGCATTTCTGGACACTAGCGGTTCGCCTGCGGCCGGTCGGGAACCCATGCTAGCAATTCCCGGGCATACGGGGAGTACCTGATGCCCGCCCACCAGCGGTGTGTGTTAGAAGTTTTTTCCTAGATTGTGCCCTTCTTGAAGGTGAGCGCCCCATGCAGACCGACATCATCCTGGAAGCAGACCACACCCCTGCCGAGGTGGCAGAGCTGGCGCAGATCGCAGAGGGCTACGGCATCCGCGGGGTGTGGACGCAGAACTACGCCAACGGCCGTGACGCCTTCATGTGCCTGATGCCTGCTGCTGCCGCGACGAAAAAGATCATGCTCGGCGCGGTGGTCATCAGCCCCTACGAAATGCACCCGCTGAAGATCGCCAATGCGGTGGCGACGCTCAACGAATACTCCGGTGGCCGCGGCATGGTGGTCGTCGGCGGCGGTGGGGAATGGCCAGGGGTGCTCGGCGTCAAGTACGGCAAGCGCGTAACCGGCTGTGGCGAGGCCATCGCGATGGTGAAACGCGCCGTGACCGGTCAGCCCGTCCAGTGGGACGGCGCCGTGTACAAGGCCCAGTACTTCCGCTCCACCTGGGTCAGGGGCACGCCACCGATCATCTACGCCGCCGCCACCGGCCCGCTGATGATTGACATGGCCACGAAATTCGCTGATGGCACGATGTTCAGTGACATCACCCTGCCGATGCTCGACCGGACGATGGGCTACGTGCGAAAGGGGCTGACGACGCACGCACGCGAGGCCAGCGAATTCCGCGTCAACAATTTTTGCGCGTTCCACGTGAAGGCGGATCGCGAAGCCTCATTCCGCGAAGCACGTCGCGAACTGATGCTGCGCGGCTGGATGGAAAAACAATGGTACGAGCCCCTGCTGACGCCCGAGGAGTCACGGGTGGTGTCGGCGAACATCAAGGCGTTCCTGACTGCCTACCGAACCAAAAGCGGCGAGATCAAGGGTGTGCCGCCGGAAATCTGCGCCAAGCTGGTAGAGGGCTTCAGCCTGGCGGGTGACATCGGCGATCTCGACCGCCACGCCGAACGGCTGCGGATCTTTGCCGCCGCCGGCCTTACGGAGAACGCGCTGCGCCTGCACGACGACCCGTCTGCGGCGATTCACATCATCGGCAAGGAACTGATGCCGCGCCTTCGCTGAGCGCGGCCCTCAGATGGCGGCGAGATACCACTCGTAATCAAGCCCGGGAATTTCGGCATGGTAGGCCTCGGCCTCGAAGTGCCGGGCGGCGCTGTAGACACGACAGTACTCGGCACCCAGGTAGTCCGGCCACAGTTTGCTCGCATCGAAGGCGGCAAGCGCCGTCTCCCAGCGCGGTGAAGGCCCCTTCGGCGGGCCGACCACTTCACCCTCCCGGATCATTGGCGGCGGCTCGATCCGCCCCGTAATTCCGGCGTGGGCGGCCGCGAGGATGGCCGCCATGGCGAGGTACGGATTGCAGTCCGCGCCAGCGACCCGGTGCTCGAGCCGCACATTGGTGTCGTCGGAACACGGGATCCGCAACGCGACCTGACGGTGATTCGGACCCCAGTTCGGCGCGATGGGGACGAAGAACCCGGGCCGGAAACGTCGATAGGAATTGGCATTCGGCGAGAAGATGGCCTGCGACTCGGGCAGTGCCGACAGCATGCCGCCCACCGCGTGACGGAGTGTGTCCGGGTAGGCGTCGGGTGTCGTCGGGGATGGCCCGGGACCGAAGACGTTGCGGCCGGACTGGTCGAGAAGACTGAAATGCACGTGCATGCCGGAGCCGTCCAGGTGCGTGAAGGGCTTGGCCATGAACGTGGCTGCCAGGCCTTCCTGCCGGGCAATGCCGCGCACGAGACGACGAAGCAGGAGCGCGTGATCGCAGGCCGACAGTGCGTCTCTTTCGTGATGAAGATTGACCTCAAACTGGCCGGCGCCGTACTCGGAAACCATCGCGCCCGCCGGCACACCCTGCTGATCGGCGGCTGCAGCGACCTGCGCAAAAAAACTGTCAAGGTCGTGCAGGTCCTCGAGACTGTAAGCGCGCGGCCCTGCCGGACGACGGGTACTACCCGGGGCGCGACCGGTGCGCGGGCGCGGCACTTCACCACTGATATCGTCCAGCAGGTAGAACTCGTACTCGACCGCCACAACCGGCGTGAGCCCCATCGCCGAAAAGCGGGCCAGTACGCTCGCCAGCACGTGACGTGCATCGGCAAAATAGGGACGGCCGTCGCGCTCGTACATGGAAATCAGGCACTGACCGAGGGGCGTCTTCGACCAGGGCACGCGAAACAGCGACCCCGCTACAGGCTGACAGAGGTAATCAGGATCGCCGTCGTCGCTCCCGTGAGCCAGGCCATCGATCAGGGAACCGCGGCTGTCCAGCAGGATCCCCGTGGCCGGAAACGAAATGCCCTCGCGATACAGCCCGGCCAGCTCCCGCCGGCTGACGCGCTTGCCGCGCAGGATGGCGTTGAGATCCGGTAGCAACAGTTCTACCGCACGAATGTCCGGATTAGCCGCGAGAAAGTGGGCAGCCTCCGGCGGCAGATCGGGACGTCTACTGGTCATGAATTCCTCCGGGCCCGATTCTGACCAATCCCGGTCGCCGCGTCGATCCTGCTACCATTCCGGCCGCATGGAAGACGCCGATTCCTTCATATTGACCGTGGTTTGCCCTGACACCGTCGGAATTGTGGCGGCAGTCGCCGGCTACCTGACCGCCCAGCAGTGCTTCATTGAGGAATCGACCCACTTCGGCGACGCGGACACCAGCACTTTCTTCATGAGGACGCGCTTCACTCCCCACGGACAGCCATTTGCCCGAACTGCCTTTGCCGCCGGCTTCGGCGCGGTCGGTACGCGCTTCGGCATGGACTGGAACGTACACGACACGCGCGTCCTGCCCCGCGTAGTGATCATGGTCTCGAAATACGACCACTGTCTGAACGACCTGCTGTATCGATTCAGGACCGGCGCGCTGAAGATGACGATCCCCGCGATCGTCTCCAATCACATGGACCTCGCCGGGCTGGCCAGCTGGCACAAGGTGCCGTACTTCCATGTTTCCGTGTCGGCAGACAACCGGCCGACCGCGGAAGCGCGGCTGCTTGAAATTGCGCAGGACTGCCGAGCGGACCTGATTGTCCTGGCCCGCTACATGCAGGTTCTTTCCCCGGCGGTTTGTGCGAAGTACCCCGGGCGGATCATCAACATCCATCACTCTTTCCTGCCGGGCTTCAAGGGCGCGAAGCCCTATCACGAGGCGCACCGCCGGGGGGTCAAGCTGATTGGTGCCACGGCGCACTACGTCACAGCCGACCTGGACGACGGCCCGATTATCGAGCAGGCCGTCGAGCGGGCTGACCACACCATGTCGCCCGACGATCTCGCGGCTATTGGTCGTGATGTCGAGTCGCTGACGCTGGCGCGGGCCGTCAAGCTTCAGCTCGAGCATCGGGTGTTCGTCAATGGGCTGAAGACTGTCGTCCTGCGCTGACGATGTTCCGCTGTCACGCCGTCTATCAGCTGTACGCCATCCAGAAAGGAAAAGCATGATGTTCGAGCGAATCGCTTTATCAATGGCTTTTATCGCCATCGCAATTCTTGGTGTGGCGCAAAGCACCTTTGCTAAAACGGACGACGACAGCACGCAGAAAGCCATTCTGGTTACGGGCGCAAGCACCGGCATTGGCCGCGACCTTGCCGAAACGCTTGCCGCGAACGGCTATTTCGTCTATGCGGGCGCGCGCAAGCAGACTGACCTCGACGCACTAAACAAGATCCCGAATATTCAGTCCATTCGCCTGGACGTTACGAAGCAGAATGAGATTGATGCAGCCGTGCAAACTGTGCGGGCGGGTGGCAAGGGGCTATACGGGTTGGTTAATAACGCCGGCGTCCTCACTTTGGGCCCGATTACCGAGATTGACGAGGACGAGCTGGCCTGGATTCTCGATGTGAACCTCATGGGTGTCTACCGGGTTACCAAAGCGTTTGCACCTCTGATTATCGCTTCCAAAGGACGAATCTCTAACATCAGCTCGATAGCAGGAATCCTGTCGGGCAGGTTCTGGGCGCCCTACACCATGACGAAACATGCGCTTGAGGCGTACACCGATGACCTCGCTGCCGAGATGGCCCTCTTTGACGTGCAGGTAAGCGCTATTAACCCCGGCAATTACAACTCCCGAATTGGCACTAAAGAAGCAGCTGCACTGGCAAAACAGCCGTACGCACAACCGGGGTCGGTTTACGCGAAGTACATAGCTGAGGAAATTGAGTACATGTCAGATCGCAGCATGTACCAGGACCCGCGCGATGTGACCGTCGCGATAATGCACGCCTTATTCGATGCGGCACCGAAACCCAACTATATGGTTGTTCCAAACAAGGAAGAAGCGAGCGCGACTATACGCAAGATCATGGAAGAGATGGCCGAGCTCAACGCCGACCACAAATACTCCTACAGTGACGAGGAACTGATCAAAATGCTGAAAGAAGCCACGGCGGCGCAACGCAAATAAGTAGTACCTGGCGTGATCTGTGTCGGCCGCCGAGTCGAACTTCGCTGACATCACGCCGGCCATTGCGGCGGCTGTCAGCCGCGTGCCGGGAGAATCGAACCTTCACCGACAACGTTCTCACTGGGAGCAGCGCCAACGGGACCAACTGGTTCAACGTCGGCAGCATTCCTGGCGGAAGCGGTAGCTCGCTGGGTGTTTTCGTCTACGGATTCGATATCGACGCACTGGGATTCGGGACCTCGGACAGTTTCACCTACGTTCGCGTGACCGATATTCAGACTGATGCCGGCACCAGCCCGGAGTCGACGCCGCGTCAGTTAGGGCTCGCGGACCGAGTGGGAGAAAATCACCGATGCCTCACTGACGCGAATCGCATCGGCCATGGTTGCGACCGCGGTGTGCGAGTTATGGGTCAGCGTCGTGTAGCGCACGCCGAGTTCGTAGTAGGCGCGCAGGGCGCCGAGGGAGTTCTCCAGACCCTGGCCGCCCTCCATGCCGCGCAGCCAAGCAATGCGACCGTGTCGACGCGAGCTATAGGATGAACAAAGCTCCCTCCCGGGAGCTACAGCCACAGTAGCCGCGTTCTATTCGCCGACCAGGGCCCGGTTATCGGGCAAGAAGTGGTGTTGTTCGGCTTAGGCTCCACTCCTATATCCCGACGACGAAGCTCACGCTGGTCGTGCCACTTCCACCGATATTGAGCGTCGCGACATTCTCAGCGCCGGAGACCTGGTAGTCGCCGGCTTCGCCCCGGACCTGACGATAGGCATCCAGCAGCTGGCGTGTGCCGGTCGCGCCAACGGGGTGACCAGCGCCGATGAGCCCACCGCTCGGGTTGATGGGGCAGGTTCCACCGAGTGCGATAGTGCCCTCCTCTATTGCCTTCCAGCTCTCCCCGGGCTTGGTCAGGCCGAAATGATCGATGGCCATGTACTCGCTCGTCGTGAAGCAGTCGTGGGTCTCGATGGCGTCGACGCCGGCAACGTTCGCAATCTTCGCGCGGTGCAGGGCATCGAGAATGGTCGATCGTACGTGCGGAAGCACGTACTCAGCGTTCGCGCTCTCTGCGACCTTGTCCGCGAAGCGCAGGCGCGACGTATGGTGCCCCCAACCCTTGATTCTCGGCAGTCTTTCCAGGCCCACTCCGCGCATCTTGGCGTACTTCGCCGCGTACGCGGGCGATGCGAGAAACACGACTGCCGCACCATCCGTCACCTGCGAGCAATCCGAAATGCGGATTCGACCGCCGACCTCGGCGTTGTCGCTGGTGCGGCACAGGGCCTGCTGCTCGTTCATGTACCAGTTACGGGTCTGCGCGTTCGGATTGAGCTTTGCGTTGTCGTAGTTGATGGCGCTGATCGCCGCCAGGTGCTCGTCCCTGAGGCCATAGCGCTTGTCGTACTCGTCGCCGAGCTTGCCAAATAGCTTCGGAAAGGGAAACTCGATGCCTTGCGACTCCGACTCGTACCACGCCGCGGTGCCAAGGAAATCTCCGCCCTCGGCCGGGCTCACGGTCTTCATCTGCTCGATCCCGACGACGCACGCGAGATCGTACCGGTGCGCCTGAATATCGGCGCTCGCCGCCAGAATCGCGATGCTGCCCGAAGCGCAAGCCGCCTCGTGCCGGCTCGTCGGCAGCCCGCTGAACACCGGATCGACTTCGATGAAGAAGGCGCCGACGTGCCCTTGCCGACAGTAGAGCTCGGCCGCGAAATTGCCAACGTGCGCGACCTCTATGTCCCCCGGATCAATGTCGGTCTCGATAAGGCCGCCGAGCACCGCTTCCCGCATCATCGCGGAGAAGTGCTTTCGTTCCTTCGTCCAGTTGCGCGCGAAGTCGGTCTGGTAGCCGCCGAGAACGTAGACGTCGGGAATTTCAACCATGGATCTTTTCCTTGCTCAGGCGGCTATGAAGAACCGGCCCACGTTCACCGATCTATTGCTGAAGAAGCGTTGCGCCTTTCCCGACGCGAGCGCGTCCGAAAGAACCCTGGGCACGGGTAGCCTGGCCTTTTCGATCATCGCGATCATCGGGCGAAGGCCGATCATATCGACGAGGACGCCCGGCGGCGCCCAGTTGAATCCAAACGCCATTATCGAATCGATCCCGTCGATCGACTGCGTGACCTCGCCGACACGATGAAACGCGTACGAGACGTAGCCGGCGATCACCTTGCGCGACAGCTCCGCCTCGAGGCCCCGCGCAGTCACGAACGCCTTCATCGCATCCCGATACAGGCCGACGTGATGGAGCGCGGCAATCTCGCGAATGAAATCGAGCTTCGGAAGCTTTACCGATTTTACGGGGACATACGCCCCTGATTGTGGCTCAAGAACGAAGCTCTCGTTGTTTTCCGTCTTGAAGAAACCGCCGCCGCTCTTTGCGCCGAGCGTCCCCTGCTCGATGAGCCTTCTCATGTACTCCGGCAGTTTCAGTGTCGCGCGCACCTCGTCGGGTGCGTTGTCGTGAATGTTGTCAACAATCGCCCTGTGCACGTCCCATCCGACGAGATCGATAGTGGCGAGGGGCGCCATCGCACGGCCGGTGAATGGACCGACGATCCGGTCGGCGAGTACCGGGCCAAACTCTTCGGCGAGCTGCGCCACCTCATTCAGAACTTTGAAGCCGACGCGGTTGCCGGCGAACCCCGGTTTGTCCGCGGTGCGCGTAATCATGCGGCCGAGCTTCTTCGTCGCGTACACGTCGACGAAGTCGACGAGCTGAGGATCGGTCTCTTCGCCAGCGATCAGCTCGGTGCCCACGATGACGTTTGGAGGATTGAAGAAATGCAGGCCCAGGAAGTGCTGCCGAAACGATGGGCTCCTGCCATCGGCGAGCTTGTTGATCGACAGGCCGCTCGTCACCGTGGCGACAATCGAATCGTCACGCCGCACTTTGTCGATTCGCTCGAAGATCTGTCGCTTGACGCCGAAGTCCTCTGCGAGTGCTTCAAAAATCAGGTCGGCGCTCGCGACGGCACGGTCGAAGTCAGCCTCGTAGCTCCCCGTTTGTACGCGATTGGCGACCGTCGGCGAGCGCACCGCTTGCATCGCAGCCTGGAGCCCCTGCTCGGCCTTTTCCCTGGAGCGCGCGAGGAAGGTGACCTTCGGGACGACGCGCGTGAAAAGAGCGCCGCTCCCGTACCCCATGGCGCCGTTCGCGCCAAGAACGACGACGTGGTCAATTTTCCGGCTCGCGAGGATCTCACGGTGTCTCGAATCCAGGGACATCAAGGGTTCTCCAGGGCAGGGTGCGCAACTGTGGCCGCGTCTACATCCCCAGAGGCAAACGCGCCGCGAAGCTTGGGGGCTCCTTGCCGGTCCGTCAACCGATCCTGGGGGAGCGCCTCAACCGGGCGCAGGCGGAACCTGAACGCCTGCGGCGCAGCGAAAGTCAGTGATACCAGCAAAGGGCCTGCCCTCTACGCTCGCCGCGCAGCTAGCTGCCGCGCGTGCTCATTGGCGCGGTAATCAAGCGCCTGGATAGCGACGTGCACTCTGCGGCGCTTGTCGTCGCTTACACCCGCCTCGTGGTTTACAACTCGCGAGACTGTCTTGATAGACACGCCAGCGCGTCTGGCAACGTCTGTGATGGTGGCACTCTTCAATGGGTTGATCCTTCCTGGAATCTGTCTGCATGTACGGCGATCCCCTTGTGGCCAGCTGCCGGGCATCTCAAACCTGCAATTGAACGTCGGTGACCGGTTGCGCAAGAGCTACATGGTTCCGCGTTGACAGAGCACAATTCATGCCACTGGCTGCAGTTCAATAGCTTCAGTAACTTACGCGGCACCAATGACGTCGGACTGTAACAAAGGGGTGCATCGTTCCGATTTAGTGCCTCAACCTGGCGCAGCCGTAACACCAGTCGATGCGGGCGTGGCGCAGGAGCGCCTGGCCACTTCGTTCGCCTGGCGCCGACTAGCGTAAGCACCCAGTCTCCCAGGTGGAGCGCTGTCGTACGGAGGGGTAGCGGAAACATCGGGATTTGGATCAGCACCACGGTCAACTGCTAGGCCTCGGCCTGCTGTTCGCAGCCTCCAAACTGACCTGACGCCGCGATCACTACGCGCGGATCACCATAGCCAGGTCACTCAGGCGGATTTCCGCGACTGGACAACGGGCTTCAGCAGCAGCGCAAGTTCCCGGAGCGACCGGTCCGTGGTGGGCCAGTCGATGCAACCGTCCGTCACCGACACCCCATAGCGCAACTTCGAGCGGTCGGCGGGGATCTCCTGGTTGCCGGCCTCCAGGTTGCTCTCCAGCATCAGGCCGATGATCGACCGGTTGCCATTCACGACCTGCTCGATGGCATCACGGGCCACCAGCGGCTGCAGCGACGGATCCTTGTTCGAGTTGCCATGACTGCAGTCAATCACGATGCGTTCGGGCAATCCCGCCTTGCGCAGTTCCTGCTCACACAGCGCGACGCTGACGGAATCGTAGTTCGGGTGGCCAGCGCCGCCACGAAGCACGACGTGACCGTAAGCGTTGCCGCGCGTCTGCATAACAGCTGTCCGGCCATCCTCGTTGATGCCGAGAAAATGATGCGGCTGGCGCGCCGACTTCAGGGCGTTGATTGCCACGGTCAGGGAACCGTCCGTGCCGTTCTTGAAACCCACGGGGGTCGACAGGCCGCTGGCCATCTCGCGATGCGTCTGCGACTCCGTAGTGCGCGCACCAATGGCATTCCACGTGATCAGGTCGCCGAGATACTGCGGCATGATCGGGTCCAGCGCTTCGGTCGCTGTCGGCAGACCGATATCGGCCAGGTCCAGCAGCAGGCGGCGGGCCACGCCGATGCCCTTCTCCACGTGAAAGGAATCATCCATATCGGGGTCGTTGACGAGCCCCTTCCAGCCCACGGTCGTCCGGGGCTTCTCGAAGTACACACGCATCACCAGCACCAGCGTGTCGCGGACGGCGTCCGCCAGCCCCTTGAGGCGCTTCGCATAGTCAATTGCTGCCGCAACGTCGTGAATCGAGCACGGGCCAACAACGACGAAGAGACGGGGGTCCCGGGCATCAATAATGTTCTGAAGGGTGCGGCGATTGCGCAGGACAAAGCCTTCCAGCGCGGGTTTCACCGGCAATTGGGCCTTTACCTCCGCGGGCGGCGGCAGGATTGTCCGGGCGACGACATTGACGTTGTAGATCTGGCTTTCCATACCGGACAGGATAGAGGTCCGGCCACGGACCGGGCAACATGCGGGTGGCCGCCCTGTAGAATGGCGGCTAGAAAAATCCAGCCCGGAGCCCTTAGTTATGCCAAACGTATCCACTTTGAAGCCCTTTGCCCCCGGCGACATTTTTGCCGGTGCAACACTCCTTAATCGCGCGGACGACGACCACGCCGGCGACGGGAGAATCATCCAGTTCGACAGCAACCTGAAGGAAAAGGGCGTGCTCTGGACCGAGGGCACCACGCACCTCATCGGCGGCCTGGCCTTCGCGCCCGATGGCACGCTCTGGGCCTTTGACAGCAACAGCTTCAAGGTGGTGCGGGTCAGCCCGCAGGGCAAGCAGCTGCCCCATATCAAGTTTGCGGACCGGGCGTTCTCCAATATCAACTTCGCGAAAGACGGCACCATCTACCTCGGTGAGCATCTGGTCGGCAACACGGTGCGGACCCGGCCCGGCACAACGCTCGGCACGACGTTGCCGAAACTTCCGGGCACCGACCGTTTCGGCGACGGCCGCCTGTACCAGTTCACCCAGGACGGCAAACAGCTGAAGGAATTCGCCACGCCGGTGCACGGCGGGATGCCTGGCTTTCTCGGGCTGACGGGTGCCGCCCTGCGCGCGGATGGCAAATCCATCCTCTACGTCTCGGAACTCTCCGACAGCATCCGCTGCTACGACCTGGTCAACGACAAGCCGATGCCAAACCTGGTCACGTACGCGCCAGACAGCGGCAACATGGCCATGTCGATCATGTACACGCACGATGGCAAGCTGCTGCACATCCGCGCTAATTTCAAGGCGGGATTCTTCCTGGAGCACATCAGCGAAACCGGTGAAGTGCTGCGCGAATACCAACTGCCCGGAAAGGGTTGGGCCGCTGAAGGCGTGTCCTCGGAACCCGACACCGTGCTGCTCGGCAATTTCTTCACGGGAACGGTGGCGAAGTTCAGCCTGGCAACTGGCGAAATCCTCGCCAAGGCTGAAACCGGCGTCGAGCGATCGCTGGCTGGCCTCGCGCAGTACCCGGGCTGACGCTCGCCCGGCTGCCGAGCATTCGGCCGCGACAACGCACTTCGTAGTGCTGCGGTCCCCCGCGGGAAACTTTTCCGCTACCGTGCGGCACGGTGAGCGCGGAAAAGTTTCCCGCGTGTGCCCGCTCTGCCGGCGTGCATTCGGCAACCTGGCTGATCGTACGCGTCTAGCGGGAACCACTCGATCGCTTAGTTGCTATTCGCCCGACCGGCTGTCGGCCGATTCAACAGACTCGCAGCCAGAGAGATTTGGGCGAATCTTTCGTCCGGCGACGTCCTGCGGCATGTATTCGTCCAACTCGACATTCACCACATCGATCATTCGATGGAAGGTCACTGACCAACACTGTTTTGGTGCCAAAAAGAAATCCATGCTCCGTGCCAGTGCCTGTATTTGATCCAAGTACCTCTCGCTCTGCGGGTCGACCGCTACCAGCGTGATCGTCTGTCCGTCCCACTTCAGCGGCATGCTCGGAGGTGCCTCCTCCCAGTACTCGCCAGTAACGTTCTGGTCAAAAACCGGCAGGTAACCGGGCTTGAATACTCGGAGCTGTGGCATATGAGGCAGCATGCGTGTCCCAATCGGCGTGATGATCGGTCCCCGGCCGGGGACGCGAATCACGCCATTCGAGTCGGCCTCAACCTCCATCACATCGAACACATGCTCGCTGTGCCCGTTCGGTTCCATGTAGGACCAATACATAATGGCGATGGCGCCGGAAACCGGTTTCCCCTCGGAATCCACGACCCGAACGGTGGCGTCGGAGCCGCTGTATTGTTTAGGCCCAAAAGGAGAATTGTCACAGCCCGCCGCGATGAGGAATCCTGCCAGTAGCAGTGCGGCTAGGCCAAATCGCTCAGCGGATATCGAATTTGCGTCGACCTTGCTAGTTAGCGCCATGACACGCTCCCATACACCCGCCACCATTCTTGACCACCTGCACTGCTCTCAGGTCGCGGCAGGCACGCCAGCGCAGCGGTCGGTGGCGGGACAGGTCTTGGCCAGCCCTCAGCGGGTCTTCCCGACAGGCGGCCCCGCCACCGACCGCGGGCCACGGAGTGCGTGGTCGCGCCTGAAGGCGCTCCTACCAGGGCAGGACGGTGCCGTCGAAGGTCCAGAACGTCCCGGTGTTTTGCATGGAAAGCTGGTCCGTGATCCGGATCAGGTCGCTGCCGGCCGTGGTGACCGGACGCAGCATTTTCTTCGGCAGGCTCTTCATCATGTCCGTGTCTACCGGGCCCGGATCAATCAACGCTACGGCGATGCCCTTGGTCTTCAGTTGATTGGCCAGGTTAACCATGACCATGTTCAGCGCCGCCTTGCTGGACCGGTAGATGTACAGAATGCTGTTCTTCGTGCTGCCGATCGAGCCCTGGCTGCTGGAGACATTGCTGATTTTCTTCTGCTGGCCTGCCAGCAGGTTGGGCAGGAAGGCCTCGGCCATCTTCAGCGGTCCCACGACGTTGGTCCGGTAGACAACGTCGAACAGCTCCCACTTCATGTTCCTGGCGAACTGCTGGTTCTCGCCGCCACCGGTGACGCCCGCGTTGTTGAACAGGATATCGACCGGCTGCCCCTCGTATTTCTTCGCCAGCGCGTCGATGGCCGCGTGATCCATGACGTCCAGGGCTTCGATGACTAACCTGCCGTCACTCGCCGTTGCAATAGCAGCAAGTTCGGTCGCTTCGGCCGGCTTACGCGCGGTGCCTATCACCCGCCAGCCCCGGGCAGCGTACTGCCGGGCGAGTTCCAGGCCGATGCCGCGGTTGGCTCCGGTGACAAGAACTGTGGGGACATAGGTTTCGGCAACCGGCTCATCAGCCGCGTGACTGATGGTCAGCGACCCGGCGCTGCATGCAAGAAAGGCCAGCAGCACGGCAACGCTGCGTCGGTTCACCGTCATCATCAGGTATCTCCCGTTGCGCCGAAGGGGGCGCAGGACGCGTTGGTCTAGTTGCTGCTGACTGCCTTCAGATCGCCCTTGGCATCAGCGTACTTCGATCCGTCGACGAGCGGAATCACATCCAGCACCCAGCCCTTGGTCTGCCTCCGGCCGGGGCTCGGAATGGCGTACGCGATGCGGCCGCCGGTGCGCTCAACCTCCTCGAGGTCGATTTTCCAGCCCTTGCTCGCCCACTCTTTCTGCTTGGCCCGGTAGTCGAGGATCACGGTGTCGGAAGGCACCATGAACTCCTTGGTGTTCTTGTCCGGCGTGATTGCCGGGCGCAGGTTCTCGATAATCTTCACGTCCTGGTTGGCGACGTACTGGTTACGCTCGATCACGTAGGCATCCGACTTCTCCTCCAGGGAGAAGTTACGGGCGCAGACGAGGTAGATATAGGTGGTCTTGTCGTCAATCGGGCGCTCGTACAGATACTGGTGAATGAAGAAGTTCGGACCCGGGTGGATGTAGGTCCACACGTGGTTGGTCCCGTGATAACCGGTGCCGGCCTCGAGCTTGCCCTCGTCCGGCCGGTACTTCTTGAGGTCGCCCTGCAGCGGCGGCGCGTCGAAAGTGTGCCAGAAGCCCTTGCCCCAGATGCCACCGTCCTCAATACGCATTTCGCCGACCTTGTAGACATCTTCGCGCTCGCCACTGAAACCGTGAGTGTCGTGCACGTACTCGTTGTGCGCCGGATCCACCCCGTTCTCGATGGACCGCTCGTAGTAGCCGTTGATCTGGAAATGCTGGAGCGTGGATCGCCAGCCTTCCTGCTCCCACTCCTTGACCAGCAGGATCGGCGGCCGCTCGGCCTCCGGAAGGTCGCCCAAGAAGGCAAAGATGAGACCGTAGCGTTCGTCCACCGGGTACGCGTCAATGCGCGTACGGCCCGGAATGCTGGCATCCGACCCCAGAGACGGAATCCGCTTGCAATTGCCGTCGCCGTCGAATTGCCAGCCGTGATAGGGGCACTGGATGCAGTCGCCCTTCATCTTGCCGCCGGACAGTGAGCCGCCACGGTGGGTGCAGGTGTTGGCGAGGCAATGCGCCTTGCCCTGTGTGTCGCGAAACACCACGAAGTCCTGACCCAGCGCCCGCACCTTGACGGGCTGGTCGGTGAGCTCGGTGCCGGCGGCCATCGGGTACCAGAAATTGATATACATAAGCGGATTACCAGTGCTTTAACCGTTGACTAACTATAGGACCTTGGGCGCCAGCCGCCAAGCATTTCGGGCGCCGTGTTCAGTTGGCAGACCCAATCCCCGCCGCGCGGGACCGAAGGCCGCGGATGATAACGATGCACGGCAGGATTATGACGGCTGCGGCGAACAGCGGCGCATCCCGCCCCAGCCCCGCGATGCCCAGCAAGGCTATCATCCCGGGCCCGATTGCGCGGCCGAGCCAGCTGGTGGTACTGAAGGTGCCAAGCACCATGCCCCGCTCCGACTCACCGGCCTGCTGCGACACCAGGCTGTTGACCGTGGTCATGTACAGCGCGCTGCCGACGGTAGTGAACGTAATACCGAACATCATCACCTCCCACCGCAGCGACTGCGTCATAACCAGCAGGCCGATGACATACGAACTCAGTCCGGCGATGAGCAGTCGCTTCTCGCCAAAGCGACTGACCAGCGGACCGACCAGCAGGCCCTGGGTCGTCACCACCAGCGTCGCCAGGTAGGTAAACGACAGGCCAATCTGTTGCGGGCCCCAGCCGAAACGATCCCCGGCCCAGAACGGGAAATTGGTTTCGAAGGCGGCCATGGCCAGGTAGGCCAGAAAACCCACGATGAGCAACTTCGCCAGCACCGGTCGCTGCACAACCTGCCGGAAGGCATTCAGGCCACTGCTGCCCTCCCCACCCGCGCCGGCGCCACCAGCACGCCTCTCCGGCGGCAGGCTCTCCTTCAGAAAAAAGCTGGCGCCGATGATGGCAATCAGGCAGACCGACGCGGCCGCCAGTCCGGGCCAGAGCAATGTTGCGGATGCCGCGTCGGCGCCGCCCAGCAGCCCGCCCAGCAAGGGGCCCACGATAAAGCCGAGCGACAGCGACGCCCCCACCCGGCCCATCGTTTTCGCCCGTTGATCCGACGGTGAGATATCCGCGGCGTAGGCCATCGCCACCGGAATGTTCCCGCCCATCAGACCCGTGAGCAGGCGCCCGAAAGACAGGACGAAAAGATTCGGCGCGAATGCGCAGATCAGGTGCCCGACCAGCCCGCCCGCGATGCTGCCGATGAGCAACGGCCGCCGCCCGAAGCGATCGCTGTACCGGCCCCAGAAGGGCGTCGCGATGAACTGGCCGATGGCGTACAGGCCGAGCACCATCGGCCCGGCCCAGTGCGGCGCGCCCAGTTTCTCGGCCACGAACGGGAAACCCGGCAGGATCAGGCCAAAGCCCATGCCGGATAGCAGTACGGTCAGTAACAGGACCGGCATCCGCTACTTTCGTTCGAAGCGGGCGCGGCCCGCCGTGAGTGCATGCACGTCGGCAGTGGCAAGAAAGCGGGCCGCCCGGCCATCGCCCTTCACGTAGGCATCGAGAAAGGCAAGCGTGAGAGCCGCGTCGATTGCCGCGCCCTGCGGATCATCCTCCCCGCCCCGATCCGAACGGCAGATCAGTCCGCCGAGATAATGGTCGCCATTCTCCAGTACGACGCTGTACTTGTTGCCGGGTGGCGCCAGTGTGTACGGCGACATGCGCCACTCCCATGGATACACCGGTGGCCGCCCGACGTTGCCGAGATCCAGCGTGCCGCCGGTGGCGATTAGCGGAAGCTTCAGGCCACTGAAGGCATCGGGGGCCATCATGTCGTCCATCTGTCCGACGCCGCTCATGATCACCGCACCGCGAATGCGCGCGTCCAGATACTGGCGACGGCTGCCGTCCGGCATCCGAACCCACAGCCCGGCCTTGGCCATGGCCATGACAGTGCCAAAGGAATGCCCGGCAACCGCGAGCCGGTCGGTATCGAACTGGCCCGGAATGCCGGCCGCCGCGGCGACCGCGTCCAGGTTGCCAAACAGGAAATTCATGTCGGCGATGCGCGACTCGGTCAGAATCTTGATCTGCTCGGCACTGAGCGGCCGCTGATGATTGGGGGAATCCAGGTGGTCCGGCAAAACCACCACATACCCGTTTGCGACCCACCGATCAGTGATCGCGGCGTAAAGTTGCGGATAGCAGAACGCGCCGTGCGAATAGACCACGACCGGAAAGCGGCCCGGCGCCTTCGGATAAGACACCCGCACGGAAATATCCCGGGCCGGCGCCGGATCGTGCAGTACAAAGCCTTCGGTACGCTCCACGGCATAGGGGCCAGGCGCGGACCCGTAAAGCCCGGGCGCGGCGCAGCCAGCCAGCAGGGCCGGGACGAGCAACAGGGCGTGGAGCGCGTACTGATTCATGAACAAGGCATCCAGGGCGGAGTGATTATCGGGATGCTAACCGATGGCCGCCTCGCGGCACCCGGCCCGTCACAGGGTGCGGCCCACCAGTGGTTAGGCTAAG
>JAQBGF010000157.1:0-12592 GCA_032122615.1 Gammaproteobacteria bacterium
GGTGAACAGGCGCTCGCCGGGGCTTACTTCGTCAGGTCAGTAATGCAGTGCGAAAACGCTAGAGCCCTCCGCCGAAGCGATAAGAGCCGCGGATACCAAAGACCCGGGGATCGGGCATGCTCGCAAAGTAATGCGTGGTACCGAAACCGGCCGTGAATCCAAGCTGGGTCACCTGCTCACCGAAATCCGGACCACTGCCGCCGGTCAGGAAGCGGTCGTCGTCCAGCACGTTATCCACGTAGGCGATCACATCCCACTGGTCCGAGGTCAGGCCAATGCGCATGTCGAGACGGGCGTAGTCCGCAAATTTGACCAGATTCTCCGGTTCGGCCCAGCGCTCGTCCTGCCAGCTGCCGTTGAGCTCGAACAGGTACTCGAACGGGGTGTCCAGGAACGGGCGCTGGATCTGCAGGCTCGCCGAGTAGGCCTGCCTGGGTGCGCGCTCGAGATCATTTCCTGAGTAATCGAGTCGGCACCATGAAACTGGCAATGCGCCATTGAAGATCGGATCCAAAGGATCGCTGGACACCAGCTCGTCGTCGGGATCCGCTGTCGAAGCATCGCCAAGCTTGTAGACAACGGGGCATTCGCCGCGACGAGCAGCCTTGATCAGGTTCCTCGTGTCATCGACAAATTCGGTGTACGTCGCGTCCTGAATCGTGCCCGCGAGGCTCAGTGTCAGCCCCTCCATGAACCCGGGTTGCCACAGGGCCTCGAACTCAAAGCCCCAGACCTCCGTGCCGGGAACATTGATGATTTTTGGCTGCGCGACCCCGGACTCGTCCACAGTCTGGATGCCGACTTGCTTGTCCGTGTAGTCCTGAAAGAAAATCGAGCTGTTCAGGTTCCAGAAACCGGCCGCCTCGAAGTTTGACTTGATGCCAAGCTCCCACGACTTCAGCTTCTCGGATTCGAAGCGCTCGTCGTCGATCGTCGGCGGCACAGTCCCGCCACCCGCGGTCAGCTGGTTGATCCCGCCGGGTTTCTGCGCATTGGCAAACGAGAAGAACGCGTTGATGTTGTCAGTGGCGGTCCAGGCCAGCGTAACCTTGGGAGTGTCGTAGTTCGAGTAGGTGGAGCCCTCGACATAGCGCTGGGTCAGCTGCCCGTTCGGAGCGGTTGGAGGCGGCGGAATGTTGCGGGCGAGGCGTTCGCTGTCACAAATGCTCTGCGCCTCAATCGGCCAGGGGACGGTCGGATTGTTAGACATGACGAAGGCAATTTCAGCACAACCTGAGCCGCCGGGCTTGGTGAGGTTGAACTCCTCATCCAGCCAGCGGTCTTCCAGGCTCAGCTGCCAGTCATCGGTGATGTCCCAGTCGAGGCGCCCGTAGAAGGATAGATGGCGCGTTCGTGCCTGCCAAATAGAGGGAAACTGCGGATCCGCGAACTGGCGCCGGTACTCCTGCCAGCTCGTGGCCGTGTTGTTGTTCCCATCGCAAATGCCTGGAACGTACTGCAGGACGCCGGTGGTCGGGTCCCGCACATTACCGACTGGAACGCCGTTGTCGTCAAGCAGGGGATCGGCATTGACACGCCCATAGGGAGCGCAGGAAGTAATGCTGTTGCGGTCGACCAGCGATCGCTCATCCTGCCAGAACAATACGCCGCCGGTGAACTGTATGGGCCCGTCCAGCTGGGTCTCGTAGCGAAATTCCTGCGAGAACTGCTTGGTGGAGGATTCCTGATTCGAAATTTGCTGGCCCATCAGCGTGTCGATGCGGCCACCGCGAGGATCGTCGGTGCCATACGGCCGGCCGCCGTTGCCATTGAAGTCCAACGCCGTGCTGGCGTCGTAGTCCTGATCGTAGAGGTCCGTACTATCGAAGTCGGTCCAGCCCGTGTAGGACGAGAATATGCCATAACCCAAATCGAAGGTGGCCGTAATGCTGGCGCGGAAAGTCTCCGTGTCGGTGCCCGAATAATCTTTACCGGTAAGCGGATCCTCGCTAAGACGAACCTGCTTGCCGGAACTGTGTTTGATCGAACTGGGCAGGCAAAAGGCGGGCTCTCCCTGGATGTCGTTCGGGTCGAAGCCACCCGGGGCCCCGGGACAGAAGGTGCCGAAGTTGAACAGGTTGGTGCCAGACGAAGCGCCTGGCTGGGGAATGCCTGAATCGCCGGTGATGATCGGACGGACGATCGCCTTGGCAGACTCGGGAAGCAGGTACGGCGTATCTCCCCGGAACTTGATGACCGCGCGCGAGTCGTAATGCTCGTCGCTGTATTCGAGCCGGGCCTTGACCTTGACCGGATCCGCCGGCTTCCAGACCGTGGTCAGTGCGGCGCCGTAACCGTCGCTACCGCCAACATCATTGCCGGAAATGCTGTTGGTGTAATAGCCGTCCTCATTGAATTGCACGCCCGTGATCCGGATACCGACGGTGTCCGAAAAGGGTCCCCCGAATGCGCCTTCCACGGTTCGCCGGCCGAAATCGGCCACATCCAGGCTCACCCGCCCCTCAAACTCGTCGGTCGGTTCCTTGGTTGTGTAGCTGAGGGCGCCCGCAAAAGCCGCCCGACCGTACAGGGCACTCTGTGGCCCCTTCACGATCTCGATGCGCTCGACATCGGACAGCAGACGGCGATTGGCCAGCAATCCCGAACCGGCCGAAATCAGGGTCTCGGTGGTGACGTCGATACCGTCGATGAGGAATGCCACGTTGGAACGGCCGCGGGTATTGGACAAGCCACGGATCGTGATCCGGTTGTCAGCCGGTCCAAAGGACTGGTCGAACTGCACACTGGGCTGATTCTGCACGACGTCCTTGAGATCGGTGATGCCCTGCCGGGAGATCTGCTCGGCACTGATAACGGACACGGCAATCGGGACGTCCTGCAGGCTTTCACTGCGCCGGCGGGTACTGACGACGACCTCTTCAATCTGCGCGCTCGCCACGATGGGCAGTGCGGGAATTACCGCGAACGCCATCCACGTAAACGCGGAAATGCCCCTGATATTCTTGGTCGTCGTCATTCGAATTCCCCTGGGATAGTGGCCGGAGGATCATACCAAACGGTCGCCTTAGCGCTACATCAACCCGAGCGAGCAGCAACTCTGCCCACCGTGTAGACGACTGCTCAGCCAGGTGAGTACAAGCCCTGCCGGCTATAGCCAGTCAGAACCCGATTAGCTATAGTCCCCGCCGTTTTCGCCGATCCGCGGTTTCAATCAGGGGAACGTTCTATGAATGCCAGGCTTGCCCGGTCTCTGGGTGTTGCTGCTCTGCCACTGGTCACCGGTGGCTGGCTCGCGGTGGCGGCAGCCCCAGCCGCAGCGGACGATACATCCGGCGGCCCGCGCTACAGCTATTTCGACGCCGGATACCAGTGGATGGATGTCAACTACGCCATCAAGCAGGAAGGCGGCCAGCATCAGGGCATCAAGCTAAATGGCTCGGTGGCCATTGCCAATTTTGGCGCCGTTGGACTGCACCTCTTCGGGGAGTTCTTTGACGGGGAATTCAGCGGCGTACGCGCCACATGCGACGGCGGCGAGGGTGGCGGAAGCGTAAATTTTGATGGCGATCGCGACTCGCAATCTTTGGCCGGCGGCCTCGGTATCAGCTACCGTCTGGCGGAGAACACCGACATCGTTGCGCGCGGTGCCTACGTGGATATCTCTGCATTTGAGATTCCAAACAACTCGTGCCAGCTGATTTCCGCCACTGACGACGGGTACTTTGCCGAGGGGATGATCCGCAGCGAAATTTCCGAGAACGTGGAAATCGAGGCTGGCTACCGCTACTCCGATCTCAGCGATTCGGATATTTCCAACAGCGATGTACTGCTCGGTCTTGGTTACCACGTCACCGACTACCTGACCCTGCGGGTTCGCGGCATCGTGTTCGATGATGACACCGGCCTCGAGCTCAGTGCGCGCCTGTACTTCGGCAGCTTCCTGGGCCGGGACGCGATCTTCTAAATCGATGACTCCGGAGCCTTGAGGAACATCAAGTTGAATAAGAACAGTTTCGGGAGCGCGGGAATGAGCAAGAGCTTTACCCTACTGATGGCGATGGTCGCGGCGACACCATCCGTCGCCCTTGCCGGACCCTACTTTGGCATCGGTGCTGGTGGTGCGCGAATGGAGTCCAGCCTGGCGGAACTCGGCCTGGTGCCGGGCCTGACGACAGATACGGACGTCATTGGCACCGACCCCGACTTCAGCAGCACGGACGTCAGCTTTGACGTCACGGCGGGCTGGATGTTCGGTGAATATATTGGCGTCGAAGTCGGCTACACGGACTTTGGCCGCGCGACGCAAAATTACGAACTCCCCGAAGCCTGCAACGGTTTTGGATGCCAGGAGCGCGAGTGGACCGCGCAAGTGGACATGACGGCGTTGCGGGCGTTCATTGTCGGCAACCTGCCGCTCAACGAGAATTTCGACGTCTACGCCAAGGTAGGCGCGGTCCGCTGGGATGCGGACTACTCGGGCTTTGAGCGCAATCAGATTCTCGTTCCGGGGTTGCCTGTCGGCCCGCGAAACGACCCCGTCAACTTTGACGACGATGGCACTGACCTCGCCGCGGGCATTGGCCTGACCATGAAGACCAACACCCCGTTCAGCCTGCGCGTCGACTTCAGCTACTACGACGTGCATTCAACCGATCTGCTGTGGACTGCCGAGTTGTCGGGCATCTATACCTTCGATTGGTAACCGGATGATGGGCTTCGCAGCCCGCAGACTGGCGCTAATCTCGCCGGCACGCGTCAGAAGACCCTGCATTGGCAGGGTCTTTTTTTTAATACCATGACGTGTAACTGACGCCATGCGCATTCTCATGATCTCGGCAGAGTACGCCCCGTTTGCCAAATCCGGCGGTCTGGCCGATATGGTGACGGGCCTCAGCAAGGCGCTGGCGCACTCCGGCCACGACGTGCGAGTGGTGACCCCACTGTACACAGGCCACTTCGTCGATGCCGGCGACCGATTGCCGGTTGCCGCCATTGCCGTCAGCGGGATTGCGGTATCGCCTGTCGCACTGGATGGCACTCATCCAGGCTATACGCTCCAGCAAGTACCGACGGGTCGCGAGCGGGAACCCCTGCTCTACCAGATTGATGCACCCGCGTTTTTCGGTTCGGGTGCCATCTACGGCGGGGGTGATCGCGAGGCGCGGCGCTTTGCCCTCCTCGCCCACGGCGCGTTGCACCTGTGCGAGGAACTGGACTGGGCACCGGACGTCATTCACTGTCACGACTGGCATGCCGCGCTCGTTCCGGTGCTTCTGAACAACGGCTACCTGCACCGCCGGGTATTTCGCCAGTCCTACTCGGTCCTGACGATCCACAATATCGGCTACCAGGGCGTGTTCCCCGCCACCCTGGCTCCCGAACTGGGTCTGACTGTTTTGCCTGAGACACCGGAGCTGAACTTTCTCCGGGATGGCATCGCCGCTGCGGACGCACTCACCACGGTGAGCACGAGCCATGCAGCAGAAATCCTGACCCCCGAGTATGGCAAGGGGCTCGACCCGCTGCTGCGCCAGCGGCGTAACCGGCTGGTTGGCATCCTGAATGGCGTCGACTATAGCCTGTGGAATCCGGCCACCGATGCCCGGCTACCGGCCCGCTACGATGGCGGCGACCTTGGCGGCAAGCGTAGCTGCCGCGACGCTCTGATTGTGCGCGCCGACTTAAGGCCCGGCCAGCCCGGGCCACTGCTCGGCATGGTCACCCGGCTGGCCGGGCAGAAAGGCATTGAACTCGTCGTCGAGGCCTTGCCGCCACTGCTTCGCCAGGGGCTGCTGCAAATGGTGATTCTCGGCCAGGGCGAGGACCGGTACGTCACGGAGCTTCGACAGATTGCCGCCGGATTTCCAGACCGCTTCCGCTACTTTGATGCACAGGATGAGTCCCTGGCCCGACTTATCTTAGGCGGGTCAGATGCCTTTCTTGTGCCGTCCATCTACGAACCCTGTGGCCTGACCCAGCTTTACGCCCTGCGCTACGGCGCCGTGCCGATTGTTCGCGATACGGGCGGTTTACGGGACACCGTTCGCCACTTTGATCCCGTGCAGGGCACCGGCACGGGCAGCGTCTTTAAGCACCCGGATGGCGCGGGACTCGCCTGGGCAATCGGCGAAGTGCTCCGCTGGTATGGCCAGCCTGAGTCGTGGGCACGGCTTCGCAACAACGGCATGGCCGAGGACTTCTCGTGGCACCACCAGGCGCCCCACTACGAGGCACTATATGCCCGGCTGACAGGTAACGGATAACGGGCAGCCTCGATGGCGTGTTGCCGGCACCCGGCGGCCAGACCGGCCGGCATTTGCTCCCAGCGCAAACGCCAGAGCCAGTTCCCGCTGGCACTCGCCGGCGTGTTCATCCGCGACTCGGAGCCAAGACCGATGAGATCCTGAAGGGGAAAGATGGCAATTTCTGCTGGCGACTGCCAGACCGATCGCAACAAGGCGCCAGGCACGTCGTCCGGTCGGCAGGCCAGTACCCGGTGCACACGCTGGCGCGTGGCGGCGTCCAGGCTCTGGTACCAGCCAAGCACCGTGTCGTTGTCGTGGGTGCCGGAGTAAATGACGGCTCCCTCAACCTGATTCGCCGGCAGATAGGGATTGTCGGCTGCGCCATCGAAGGCAAACTGCGCAACCAGCGTTCCCGGAAGTCCAAACTGCCGACGAAGGGATTGAACGTCTTCTGTAATGGTACCGAGGTCTTCCGCAAGAAACGGCTGGCCCCCGCACGCGGCTCCAAGCGCCGCCAGCAATTCGGCGCCCGGTGCCAGCCGCCAGCAGCCCTCACGACCACTACTGGCCCCGACAGGAATTTCCCAGAAGGCCTGCAAGCCTCGAAAGTGATCAATTCGTAGGTAATCGAAGCGCCGCAACTGGGTTCGAACGCGGTCAACCCACCAGCGGAAGTCATCCGCCTGCATCGCCTCCCAGTCGTACAGCGGGTTGCCCCACATCTGGCCATCGGCGCTGAAATAGTCGGGTGGCACGCCGGCCACCGCGGCCGGGCAACCCACCTCATCAACGCGAAACAACTGCCGGTGCCACCAGACATCGGCGCTGTCCAGGTCCACGTAAATGGGCAGATCCCCGATCAGTTCGATCCCGGCATCGCGAGCCCGGGAACGGAGTACCTGCCACTGGCGATCGAATACCCACTGTTCGAACGCGACTTCCTGCACATCGGCACTTGCTTCGCCAAGCAGGCTGGCAATCGCGCCGGGCTGCCGTCGTCGCACGCCATCCGGCCAGGTCCACCAGCCGCCATTACCGAACCGGCGACGAGCCACTCGAAATAGCGCAAAGGGCAGCAACCACGAACGCTGCGACTGCCAGTACCGTTTGAGCTCGAGCCGCTCCTCGTGCGAGCCGGACTCACAGAATCCCAGCCACGCCGCGTGCAGCAGCTGCTCTCGATCGCTCCACGTGTTACTGCGGAGGGGTTGTGCCGCCGTGAGCCAGCCGCTGGTACGCAGGTCCTCGGGGTCGATCAGGCGCGGATTACCGGCAAAGGCCGAGCTGGCCTGGTAGGGCGAGATCGAATCTCCCACGGGACCGATGGGCAGCATTTGCCAGAGCCGAAAACCGGCAGCCTCCAGCCAGCCGATAAAGCGACTGGAGTCCACGCCCAGCACACCGCTCTCCCAGGGTCCCGGCAGCGAAGTGGGATGCAGTAGAACGCCAGCTCGGCGTGAACCGCTCAACAGTGAGCCTGGCACGGCGCCTCAGTCCGAAACAGCCTGGCCTTCGAGCGACGGTTCGATGACCTTGACGTCCGGAGGCGGCACAACCGCACGACGCAGCATGTCCTCGGTCACGAGAACCACGCCCTGCGCGGTGACATGAAACCGCTCGGCGTCCCGCACGGGATCGCCACCGATTACCGTGCCATCCGGAATACTGCAGCCCTCGTCGAGAATTGCCCGGGAGATGCGGCACCCCTTCCCCACGGTAACGCGCGGCATGATAACCGAGCGATAGATTTCGGAACGCTCGTCAACGGTGACATCGACAGACAACAACGACTCCCGAACCTCTGCCCCGGATATGATGCAACCGCCGGCCACCATGGAATTGATCGCGATACCGCGCCGGCCGTCCTCATCAAGAACAAACTTTGCGCACGGTGTCTGCTCCTGGTAGGTCCAGATCGGCCATTCGGAGTCGTAGAGGTTCAGCTCCGGGCTGACAAAGACGAGTTCCATATTGGCGTTGTAGAAGGCATCGACGGTTCCCACGTCACGCCAGTAAGCCTGCGCCTCGGTCGCGACGCTTTGAAACGGGTAAGCATAAACGGCTCGACCGGCTATCGCGTCGGGGATAACGTTCCGGCCAAAGTCGTGCACGGAGTCCGGTTTCCCGGCATCACGTTTCAGGACTTCACGAAGATAGTCGAGTCCGAACACGTAGATACCCATCGATCCCAGTGCCACGTCGTCCCGCCCCGGCATGGGCTCCGCATTGCGGGGTTTTTCATTGAAGCAAAGAACCCGCTGGTCGCTGTCTACAGTCGCAATGCCAAACTCATGCGCATCGCTGAGCGGCACGTGTACCACGCCAACCGTGATATCTGCCGATCGCTCCACGTGAAAGGCAATCATTGGACCGTAATCCATCTTGTAGACGTGATCACCAGCAAGCACCAGAACGAGTTCCGGTTCGTGCGTCTCGATGATATCCAGATTCTGATAGACGGCATCCGCTGTGCCCCGGTACCAGAGCTCGCCCAGCTTCTGCTGGGCGGGCACCAACTGCACGAACTCGCCAAGTTCTCCGCGCAAGTAACCCCAGCCGCGTTGCACGTGCTGGATCAGCGAGTGGGACTTGTACTGAGTCAGCACGAGGATCTGGCGAATCCCCGAGTTGACGCAGTTGGAAAGAGTGAAGTCGATAATCCGGTATTTGCCGCCGAACGGGGTGGCGGGCTTCGCGCGGTCTGCGGTGAGTTGCTGCAGGCGCTGTCCACGCCCGCCGGCCATGATCAGGGCCATCGTGCTCTTGGTCAGCTGGCTGACAAAGCGGGTTGAGCGTCCGGTTTTGCCTCGGGTGCCTGGATAATTCTTCTTCACCGCAGTGCCCGCGCCTGAGTTAGTCATAATGCGGAATGTACCACCATCGCTCACCGTGGAGCCATGCGGGATTCCAGCTAGCCCGAGCGCATCAGATCCAACGCATCAGATCCAACGCATCAGGCCCAGTTCATAAGGGTGTGACAGCCCCGGGTGCCAGGGCGATGCACGAACCTCGTAGCGCAATTCGCCGCACCAGGGCGGCTGCAACTCGACCTTGTAGCGCTGCACCCCATCGGTGGGCTGGCCCGTTGCCTCGAAGATTTGCACGTACACGTGTTCGTAACCGACGGTACGCAGCCCGGACTCCGCCGCGGCCCTCTCGGCAAACTGCCGGACCGGCACGGTGAGACTTGAGCACAACTTCCGGGACACGACGCACTCGAGCCGGATGTCGCCGGGCACCAGTCCATTCAGTGTCACGTCCACCGCCAGAGTGACGCTCGTGCTGAAATCGATGCGACTGCCGACCGTGCTCGCCAGACGAAGTTCCACGCCAGGCCAGGACACACGCGCCTTAAGTTTCCACGCGGCAAGTCCGCGCGCTGCCGCAAAGCCGTCCGCCTCCAGCTGCCGGCCGCGTTTGGCAGCCGGTCCATAAAACAGGACCGCGTAGTCGTGTACGGCCCTGTTCATGTTGAAGTGCGGAAGAATCGTCGACATCGAGCGCTTGCACTTGCGAACCCAACCCGGGGAATACCCAAGGCGCTCGTCCCGCGCGTAATAGAGGGGAATGACCTCATCCTGCAGGATTTCATACAGGGTCCGTGCATCGTGCCGATCCCGCTCGACGGGATCACTGCTGTGCAATGAGGGGGGAATGGCCCAGCCGTTTTCGCCATCGTAGGCTTCAGCCCACCAGCCATCCAGCACGCTGACGTTAACCGTGCCATTGATGGCAGCCTTCATGCCGGAGGTGCCGCTTGCTTCCATCGGGTGTACCGGCGTATTTAGCCAGACATCCACGCCTGACGTCAGCAAGCGCCCCAGCCCCATGTCATAGCCTTCCACCACCAGGAGCTTGCCAAAGAACTCGGGCAGGTTACTGACCCGGTGCAGTTCCTGAATCAGTTGCTGGGCGGGGTGATCTGCGGGATGTGCCTTGCCGGCAAACACGAACACCACGGGTCGATCGTCAGTGTCGACAATGTCTTTTAACCACGCCAGATTGTGCAGCAGCAGAGTCGCGCGCTTGTAGGTTGCGAAGCGCCGCCCGAAACCGATGGTCAGGACGTCGGGCCGTTCCGGGTCCAGATACTTCAGCAGCCGATGAATATGCGCTTCTGAAAGCTTGTTCCTCGAGTGTTGACGATACAGGCGCTCCCGCAGCCCCGTCAGCATGGCGGCCTTCACCCGCTGACCCACGTACCAGAAACGGCCATCTGGAATGTCGTCAATTTGCCGGAACAACTCCCGGTCCATGAGCTGGTAGCGCCACGACGACCCGATGTTCTGCTCGAGCAGGTCGACCCACTCGGTCTGCATGAAGGTCGGCACGTGTACGCCGTTGGTGACAAAGCCAATGGGATTCTCGGCTGCGGAGATTTCGGGCCAGTTGGATGCGCAGATCTCGGCTGTCGCATGCCTGTGAATCCGGCTGACGCCATTCACGTGCCGAGCACCGGTCAGGGCGAGGCGCGTCATATTGAATCCTGAATGTGCGCCGCTGTCTGTACCAAGGTCTAGAAAGCCCTCCTCCCCGATACCCAGTTCTGCAATCAGTTTCCGGAAGTAGCCGAGCAGGACCTCGCGATCGAATACATCGTGGCCCGCGGCAACTGGCGTGTGCGTGGTAAACACGGTACACGCGGCCACCGCTTCAATGGCAGCATCAAATTCCAGACCACCAGAGACCAACTCCCGGATTCGCTCAACGATCTGGAAGGCCGCATGGCCCTCATTGATGTGCCAGACGCGTGGGCTGAATCCGGCGGCCCGCAGCGCCCGGACGCCGGCGATCCCCAGAATGATTTCCTGCCTGAGGCGGGTCTGGCTGTCGCCGCCGTAGAGTTGCCGGGTGATCTGGCGATCGTCGGGCTCGTTCTCAGGCAAATCAGTATCGAGCAGCAGTACCGGTATGCGGCCAACGTCCGCCTGCCAGACCTTCACGGCAACCGGCCGGCCCTCGAGATCGCAATGCACGATAACTTCGTTGCCCGCCGCATCCCTCACGGGACGAACGGGGGCGTCTTCGGCCTGGATAAAGCTGTACCCGGCAATCTGTTGACCGTTTTCGTTGATCTGCTGATTGAAATATCCCTGCCGGTACAGCAGCCCGACAGCGATAAACGGCAGACCAAGGTCGCTCGCCGTCTTGCAATGGTCGCCGGCCAGGATGCCGAGGCCACCCGAGTAGATCGGAAAGCTTTCGTGATAGCCGAACTCGGCGCAAAAGTAGGCGATCAGGTCATCCGGCGCGAGGCCTGCCGGCAGGTATCCGGACGTCCGTTCTTCCAGGTACGAGTCGTGTTCCGCCAGGGCGCGCCGGTAGGCGCTCAGAAAAGTGTCGTTACCGGCAGCCATTTCCAGCAAAGACTGGTCAATACAACGCAGAAAAACCCGGGGATTGCGCCCGGTGGACCACCACAAATCCCAGTCCAGCAGTTCGAAGAGGTGGCGGGTAGGCCGGTGCCAGCTGAACCATAAATTGCTCGCCAGGTCGTTCAGCCGGGCGATGCGCTCCGGCAACTGTGGCTTTACGTGAAGAGTGAAGTGCTGACGGGTCATATGGTGGGCCGTGATGGATTTGAACCATCGACCAACGGATTAAAAGTCCTTTCCTGCCGCACAACTGCTCGTTTACATCCGCTTACATTTCGATTGAACACGCCAGAAACCCTTTGACTACTTAGCTTTCCATGACTACCTTTATCCGGGTGTCGTCGGAGTTCGTTTGAAACCGCCTGCTTACATAGCGCTTACACGGGCAATCCGGTACGGGAGGACAGATGGCTGGCAAGCTCACCAAGACCGCTGTTGACCGCCTGAGTGCCCCTCAGAGTGGCTATCTTCTCATATGGGATGAGGACCTAAAGGGGTTCGGCCTGCGCGTGACAGCGGGCGGTGCGAAATCCTGGGTGCTTCAAACCCGGATAAAGGGACGCTCCCACCGGCTCACGATTGGGCGCTTCCCCGGTGTGACCCCGGAGATCGCCCGGCGGAAGGCGCAAAAGCTCGTCGGCCAGGTCGCGAACGACGGCGATCCCGTCGCTGACAAGGCCCGGCAGAAGGTCGCCAGCATCACCTTAGAGCAGGCGTTCACCGAGTACACCGAGACCCGGCTCGTTTTTATTGTTTGAGGCTACACCTCCCCGGACCCCATCGGACTACGTAGTGCCCGCAGGGGCCGTTATGCCAGGACAAATCCCCCCGCAATCCCCAGATTCGCCGCTGGCCCAAAGCAAGAAACCCGCCGAAGCGGGTTCCGTGGTGCAGTCTGTTGGTAGAAATTATGGGGTGAGTTTCCTGCGCACCACACCCATCACACGGATGGCTGCTCTCGGCCAGAAACGGCCGTAAGTGTAAGTCTCCTCAACCCCAACCTAGCTGCTG
>JAQBGF010000158.1:0-6073 GCA_032122615.1 Gammaproteobacteria bacterium
GACTTCAACTGCAACACCGTGGTGAACTCCCAGGATTACGTGTTGTTCCGCGGCCTGCTCGGCTCGCCGCCGGGACCGTCGGGGCTGCACCCGTAGGGCGGAGGCCGAACAGCAGGCGGCCCGACTGACAAGTGCCTGATATTCTGGCAAGTGCCTAAGTGCAAGCACGTCGATACCGCTCTCGGCCTTATGGGAGTGATGTGCAGGAAGTTCGCCAGCTAACTCCTGCTATCAGACGGTAATCTCCCTACGCAGTCAAACGGCGCAGCGTACGGGGCGGTCCTTAACTTGTAGTTGACTTGCCCGCGCGAGACGCGGCGACGCCTCAGGGCGGCAGGCAGGGCGCGGTCTCGCTGCGGCCCGCGACCAGATGCACGATCCCGTCATTGCCGATCCGGATAACGCGGCCGTTGTTGCCATCCGCGATGACAAGTCCATCCGGCGTCACCAGGATATTTTCAGGGTCATCGACCGGCGACAGTCGCGCCACTCCGCCAAACTCCGCGCGGCCGGGAAACCCGGTCCCCATGACCGTCGAGATCACCCCATTGGTGTCGACCACGCGAATCGCATTGTTCCACTCGTCGCCAATGAATAGCCTGCCGCGCTGATCCATGGACAGCGCTTCAGGATAATTCAGACTGGCTTCCAACGCGTTTCCGCCGTCGCCCTCGTATCCTTGCGTACCATTGCCCGCCAGGGTAACGAGCCGGCCATCGTGGTTGACGCGCCTGACACGCTGATTGCCGGCGTCGCCGATCAGCAGCCTGTCCTCAAGATCCAGTCCCAATCCCCACGGCGTATCGAGCCGCGCCTTTGTCGCCAATGTCCCATCCGGGCTGAAGCCCTTTTCCCCGGTCCCCGCAACCGTCGTGATTCGGCCCTCAGAATCGAGCATCCGCACACGGTGGTTCCTTACGTCCGCGATATACAGGTTGCCGCTGCGGTCCAGCCGCAGGTCTGCGGGCCGGGAGAGCTGCGCATTCGCACCGACGCCGCCGTCACCGGAAAAGCCGGGCTTGCCGGTGCCGGCAACCCGGTCCACCGCACCATCAGGCGCAATGCGGAATACCGCGTGGTTGAAACCGTCGGAAAGGAAGACCGCGCCGTCCTCGGCCACCGCCAGGGCCTCCGGTCGGTCGAACGTCATCCTGTTTGCTTCACGTTCGCTGGCGTCGCCGATGCGACCGGTACCAGCAACGATACGAGCAACACCGCTCGCGTCGATCCGCCACACGACCCTTCCCCGGCGGCCCCTGCCCCGATCCGATATCAGTAGTTCCCCGTCGGAATTGAACGCAAGTCCCATCGGATTGCACAGCAATAGCTGATCCGCCGGTCGGTTGGCGCCCAGGTACTCGGGATTCAGCCACCGCGACAGCAGCACCTGTGTAATCGCGACCCGTGAAGTCTCCGGCAGTGACCACCAAGCCTGGCGAGACAGGAACAGAAACACCACGACTATGGCAAACGTGCCGAAGAGTAATGCCAGGAACCTGCGGATCTGCATGAAGTGTCACCAAATTCGGGCAGAGCGGTCTAACTGCTTTTTGCGACGGGCGCCATTAGCGCAACCGATTTCGGGCCGCCGCACGCTCGGGAAGGACTACCGGACAGGGGCTTTGATCGTCCTATACTCTACTCCTCCGGCCATCACGCGCCCCCGCGGGGTCAGAGCCTTCTTTGACCCCGCAAATTGACGCCCGGACCTATCGTGCTGTCGTGAAACAGCCTTCCGTGATCGTCTGGTTACCGCTTTCTTCAACGGCCAGGACTTCGAAAATGTAGGCGGTGCGCGGCTGGAGAAGTCCGTCTGGGATCATCAACATGGGGTTAGTCCCCGCCGGGAACTTGACGTCGAAATTCAGGTCGTCATTCTCGACGATCACCTCGTACCCCACGATGTTGAGCGGATTGCCGTCAATCGAGGTCGTCACGGGGTTCCAGGCGATGACGATGGGCGTTGCGACTTTCCTGCGGCAATGAGCGCCAGGACGCCGTCATTGTCGATTGCGCGGAATTTGTAAGCACCCTGCGGGAATCGGTTGAAGAACATGTCGAACGACAGCTCGGCAGTCGGTGGCTCCACGCTCTCCAGGAACAGTTCCGTGCCGCCGCCTTGCTGCGTGATGCTTCCTGAAGTATCGGCACTGAAGATCTCCACACCGTTCGGATCGAAGATCTCGACGGTCCGCCAGCCATCGCTATCGAGGAAGAACTGGATACCGACGTCTTCGGCCGACGCGTTGTACTCGATTATCATCGTGGCCGCCTTGAGCGGAATGGACTTGACCTTCGGGGCGGCCATTGGTGCGGTCATCACCGCAGCCAGCGCGACGCCGGCCGCGGCGTGATGGGCGTAATTCGCAGGAAACTCACCGCGTAACTTCTACACGCAGGCTGCACCAACCGGGCCGCGCTGCGCCAGTGGGGGTGTGCAGTGCGAGAAACGGGCGGTCAGGGGGAGATTCAGGGCTGAGCGCAGACCGGCTGATGACGACGTGAGCGCGCGGTCCGCTGGAAGCCGCGGTCCGGCCACACGGCCCGCCCGCGGACGGCTACCGGGAGGGGGCTTTGTGCATCCTGATACTTCCTGATCGCCGGATCACCGGCATCACTGCCGCATCGGCCGCTACGTATAAGTGCTGATCGCGGCGCGAGGCATCGAGGGGGAGAATTATTCTAGGTTAGTCTACTTGCCGGCTTCGGCCGGGACCGGGAGCCCCGGTTAATTGCGTCGGTAGCAGGACAATGCCCGGACCGGATGAAAAAACGCAGGAGACGATCGATGTCCTCGGCATGACCTGTACGGGCTGTGCCCGGACCCTGGAGAATGAATTCCGGAAGTTCCAGGACATCGAGTACTCGGTGAATTTTCCAGGCAGGAATATTGTCGTTCGCTATTCTCCCGCAACCTACCGGAGAGGCGATTTTGAAAAGGCCATCGAGGCTCATGGCTACAGGGTAAAGGGAAAAGAAGCTTAGGGTAAGGAAGACGCAGGAGAAACTTGTCATGACGGAATCAGAACCCGGCACCCAGCAGCAGGCACAGCAGTGTGCAATGTGTGGCACGACCACCAGCTACCCCATCGAGCTGAATGACAAGTTCTACTGTTCGCCCGCCTGCGTGAGCAAGTATCGCGACCAGGTCGGCCACCACCAGTTTCACAGGGACACCCAGGCCACCTTCGAGCAGAAGAAAAAGACGGGCCCGATTCCCGAACGGGCGCTGTTGTACAACAGCATGTGCCGGCGGTGTCACAAGAGCATGGCGGAGACGTGCAATTCGAACCAGTACATCAATGGCATGCATCGTGTGGAGCTGAGAAAGACCGAGACGGAACCCTGGTGTTGTCATGCAAGATACAATCTGAGTTCGTCTCTCTCTGATGGAACCGTACCGCTGGAAGCCGCCAGGAAGATCCAGGCGATGGCCGAGGAGATGGTACGAAACCACAGGAAGTGTGAAGAAGTTGTCGGTCCCGAGGGCCTTCGCCAGAAGATGGCAAAGCCCGGTGGACTCAGCGGTGTGACCACGACCATCCTCGATATTGCCGCTGCCGAGATGGCGGCGAACCCGGACTACAGGCCCAGGGAAGACAAGACTCCCGAGCCCAGCAAGGAGTTCATGGTCCACTACGCCGCCTGCGTTGAATGCGATCCGGCGTTTGCAGCCGAATGCGGGGAACAGGCAGTCGAGAAAGAACTGAATCAATGCCTGGAGGAAGTGCAGGGCATGACCCAGGGGCGCTGGTGTGAACATACTCTGCACGCCCTGTCTGCCTTGCGGCTCAATAAGAACATGAGGCGTGAGAAACTTCAGAGAATCATCGTCTCGGCCGAGCAGCTGAAAGCCGAAAGAAACGACTTTGGGGTCACTACCCGGCATCTCTTCATTACCCTGGGAAGAGCCGTTCAGGCCTGACTGACGGCGCTGTCCGCAGCGCATGGCTCTGGCCGAGCTGCCAGTGCCCGGTGGCGCTGGATTCGCGAACAGCAGGGGCCACGGGGCTCGCCCACGGGTCCTTTTCAGATATGCGACGGAACGTCCCCGGAGAAATCCTTGTCCGGGTGGATTCTTCTTGCTTTTTCCAACAGCGACTCTTTGCTCTCCATGACGTGTTCGTCCGGGACACAGCATTCAACAGGGCAGACGTCTGCACAGCGCGTCGTCGCAGAGAAGCCGACGCACTCGGTGCACAGGTCAGGGTCAATGACATAAATTTTCTCCCCTGCCGAAATGGCCTCATTAGGGCATTCCAGCAGGCAGGCGTCACAGCATGTGCACTCGGCCGTTATCTTCAGCGCCACGACAAAGCTCCGTCAGCAATGAAAAAAGGCCAGGGAATCCTAGCTGAGTTTACGTACCCGGGGGTTGCGTGTCAGCCAGCTGCAGCGCCACACTTTTGCCGCCCCATTTCGTGACAGTGCATCGGTATTCATTCGTGATCTATATGGCTTTGAATCTATCTTTCCGGGCGCGCCATTAAAACCACTGGCCGGCTGGTTGCGCGGCTGGATCGAGAATGGCCTAATCACTGGCGCCGGCGCGCCGAGCCGCAGAATCAATAAACGGACAGGAGCAGGCCAGTGACGACGCAACGCTTCAGCCGCCGAGAGGCGCTTATCAGTACCGCAGCCGCGGGTCTCGCCTCCCGCGTAGCTGTCGGCGGCACAGCCGCCCCACCGCCGGCTTCCGCATGGAGCTCGCGCAAGCGCTCGAGCCTCGTTCGCGGTGTGCGCATGGCCTGGTATGAAACGGGGAGCGGCGACCCGATCGTTTTTCTGCACGGTAACCCGACCTCCTCGTACCTGTGGAGAAAAGTCATTCCTCACGTTGCTGGACTCGGGCGCTGCATCGCCCCGGATCTTGTCGGGATGGGCGACTCCGCCAAGCTCGTGCCCAGCAGCGATGCGGCCTACAGCTTCAAGGCCCACAGCGAGTACCTGTACGGCCTGCTGGATGCGCTGGGGGTGGACAAGAACGTGATTCTGGTGGTCCACGACTGGGGGTCGGGGCTCGGCTTTGAATGGGCGAGGATGGATCCGGCGCGGGTGCGCGGCATCGCTTACATGGAAGCGATATTGCGGCCGACCGGACCCGTGGACATGGGCGAAACCCAGGGCGGCTACTTCGACATGTTGCGCTCGGCGAAGGGCGAGGAGCTGGTACTTCAGAAAAACATGTTCGTCGACCAGATGCTCATCGGCGGCCTGAAGTACTACCTCACGGACGAGGACATGGCCGAGTATCGGCGGCCCTACCTGGAGCCCGGAGAAGGCCGACGCCCGACGCTTACCTGGCCCCGGGAGCTGCCGCTGAACGGCAAGCCGGAAGTGAACGATCGCATCGTGCAGGAGTACACGCAGTGGCTGGCCGGCTCGCAGATTCCGAAGCTTTTCGTGCACGCCGTGCCCGGGGCGATTTTCCGGGATCCGGCAATGCTGGCGTTGGCGAGAAGCCTGCCGAACCAGCGGGAAGTCACCGTTTACGGCGGCCACTTCGTACAGGAAGTATCCGGCGACGCGATCGGGCGTGCGCTGGCGGACTGGATCCCCAGTCTCAAGGCGTGATTTTTCCTGGGCGCACGATCCGGCAACCGCTGCGATGGGGACGTTAACAACAACACCGTCACGAACGCCCAGGACTACGTGCTGTTCCGTCAACTGCTCGGCTCGGCGCCGGCAACGTGAGGGTTCAGAACAGTAACTGTCGCTGCCCGGATTTTCGGCCCCGCCCTCGGCGTGACGGGCGTGATGCGCTGGAAGATCAGCAGCTAGCTTCTACTCACGGACTGCACCATGGAACCCGCTTCGGAGGCTGTGTAAAAACTCCGGTTTTTTCATCGGTGGCGAAGAATTTCTCCACCGAGCCCACCGCTACGGAGCTATCGGTGCACACGCCTACCACCGCATTGCTGTCCGCTGCTGCGAATCGCGGCGCTGGTCCCACCGTCAGAAATCGAAGCGCGTTTTTACACAGCCTCTTCGGCGGGTTTCTTGCTTTGGCCAGGGGCGAATCGGGGGATTCGGTTGGCATAGTCTTCCAGTTCGAGCTCACGAGTTGTGCAGG
>JAQBGF010000159.1:0-10057 GCA_032122615.1 Gammaproteobacteria bacterium
GGAGCGTCATCGCTGGATTTGTTGATTTACACCTTCACTGAAACCACGGTCTGGGTCGAGTACCACGAAGTCAAACAGGACGTGCTGCTCCGGATTGGGGAGATCATCGCACGCCTCGGTGCCGAGATCGCCTTTCCGACACAGACGCTGCACATGCATGACGATGCCGCTGCGAGGCGCGCGGAGGGTGACATCTCCGCACTCTGATCGGTATTGTCACATTAACCTTTCAAGATGAAGATGCCAGGGCGCTGCATTTCCTTCGCCACACACAGGTAGAGCAACAATGCGCATGAGAATTCTGGTTTTGTCTGCCGCGCTGGCAGTGCTGGCAAACCCCGCCTGGCCTCAGCCGGCGGAGCAACCGGCGGCGGCGCAGGAAAGAACGCTCGTGGGCGTACCGATCATGGTCGCGGCCAAGGATCTGCCGGCCGTCCTGGAGCGGGTCAATGCGCTGATCGCCCCGGCTACGTTAGAGGAACTGGCAGCCCCGTCGCCCCAGGCGGGAATCTCGATGGGTAGCGGAGTTGAGGTTGGTACCCAGACCAGGACGCGCGAGGACGGCATGAAGGTGACGGTCATGTCTGCGCAGAAAGGCGAAGACTCGCCGCCCACGAACGTCGGTGTCTGGCATGACGCGACCGAGGGTGGTGGCGGCGGTCTGGCGGCGTTGTTTGGCGGCAACGCCGGCAAGCTGGTCCTACGGCTTCACGATCCATCCGCGGACGCCGATGCAGAGCCGTTCGGCTTTCGCCGCGTGCGCCTTTTCAAAGATGGTGTCGAAGAGGAGTACACCGCCGAAGACGGCCGTTGGATGTTAAGAACCTATCACGGCGCCGGCTTGTGAAGCGCCGGGGTGTGGGTTCGCAGCGCTGAGAGTCCTCGGCAGAGCAGGAGTTTTTTCCGGCTTATACTCAAGCAAGGTGGTCACCATGATTCGCGACGCCAGATTCTGGATTTCTGTAACGATCTTCCAAGTGGTCTTCGGACTGGCGGTGTTCGCGACTACGCGCCACTATTACTTGCCTGACCTGGATGACCTGAAAACTGGCGTTACGCCGAAACGTCAGTCGTTGCCCCTCTGGCCTGGCACTGTGGTGGGGGCAGACCTCCAGTTGCCTGGCTCCTCAATGCCTCCTCCGTTGATGAGCACAGATCCGGTTGAGATCTCACGGCAGGCCGATGAGTTCTTCGGTGCGCAGCAATACGACAGGGCAGCTGCCTTGTATCGACAGCTGCTGACGTTCGACGCGACAAACGCCGAGATCTACAACAATCTGGGGCTCACGCTGCACTATCTGGGCAGCTCCGAGGAGGCCCTGCAGAAGCTGAATGAAGGTGTGGCGTTAGATCCGACGCATCAAAGATCCTGGCTCACGCTGGGATTCGTGAATAGCCAGCTCGGCAACACGGAGCAAGCGCGCACGGCGCTGACGAACGCGTCGCAGACAGGCACCGACGAGGAAATCCACCAATCGGCACTAAAGATGCTGGAGAGCTTGCCGAAGGCGCAATAGAGTCATGCACCTTCTTGTGCGAGACAACCTCCAATGAGTCTCCTGCGAACTCCGTTCCGTCCCGGTTGAGCCCGGCTCGGTCCCGACTCCGTACACCTTCTCAATCGTGGATTCGCATCGTACGACATTCGACAATCTCTCCGGGCGCGCCAGGATCGATAAAGCGCAGCATCAGAGCTTCGACCCAAGCCGTTCGTAAGTTGTCACCTCGTTACTGCGCGGCTCCGACTGCATCAGGAAGGTATAAATCGCGCCGAGGTCTTCGTCAGTGATGTCGGCGTACATGGTCCAGGGCATCAGGGAATTAAACCCGTCTTCGCCGAGCGGAATCGTGCGACCGCGCTCACCCTGGTACTGACGAAAACGCGCGATGAATTGATCCAGCGACCAGTTGCCGATCCCGGTTTCCTTGTCCGAAGAAATATTCCCCGCCCGGACTACGAATGTACCAATAGTGAACTCGTGCCCTCCGGCCAGGCTCTGTTCAGGAATGCTTTGCTGGGTCGCGTTGATCGGCGTATGACACCAGGTGCAGCCGGCTAGCGTGGACAGGTATTCCCCGTATTCGATGGGATCTTCTCGGTTGACGGTCCGCAGTTCCGCTGCCCGCGGGATGGAATTGACGATCAGGCTCAGCGGGAAATTCAGCTCATGATCCGGGACATCGTTCTCGATGGGCTCGAGGGTACGCAAGTAAGCGATGATCGCCAGCAGGTCCCGTTCGTCCATGATCCGGTAGGCATCGTAGGGCATCAGTGGGAATAATGCGTCGCCATCGTTTTGCAGCCCACCCGTAATGGCCCGGAACAGTTCGCCGTCGGACCAATCAACCAGGCTATACGGCGTGATGTTTTTGGAGATCACTCGCCCCGGCAGCCCGGTGTCCTCATCGAACACCTCGCCGCCCTTGCCCAGCGTGCCGGGCGTGATGGGCCCGGCAAAATACGACCAGTTGCGAGTGGAATGACAATCCATGCACACGGCGACATGAGTAGCCAGGTAGCGTCCGCGCTCGATCTCCTCGCCAGAGGAAGGCAGCGTAATCTTTGGGACGGGAATATCTCGCGGCAACAGCACAGTGAATCTGAAGAAAAACCAGCCAGTGCCAAGTACCGCGACGCCGAGCACGATGAAAATGATTTTCTTTAACACGACAGCTTGCTCCCTCTAAAAGGGTTCGCTGACGCTCAGGTACCCGATAGTAGCCAACAGGCAAAACAGCGTCGCCGAACCCATCGCCCGAAGTTTACATAGAACCAGAGGGTCGGGAGTACGAATCTCTCCGAGCCCGTCACTACAAATGATGAGCCCGTCCAGGGGGTGCGCGTCAGCGTGAGCCTCTAGTTGGGCTGCCACTCGTTCCGTTTGACTCGGGCTCGAAAGTGGCGGCACGCAAAACATCACCGGCAAGAAAAAGCCCGCCCCAGATGAATACCGCCGAAATTGCTTTTAAACGCGTCTGTGGCGAATTGCTATTCAGGCCGCAACGGGCAGCCGAAACAGCAGGATGAAGACATTGCGCACCCTGGCATGCTGGCTATTTAGACAACCACGGCAAGCCTAGGCAACGAACTGTATCTATGCGACAAATAGCAATTCGCCACACACAGGCTAGCGAATGCAGCGCTCCGTTCCGATTTCCCGCCTGACAGGCCTGGGTGACCCGCGGCGCGGATTAACGAATGCCGAAGTGGTCGATCGGCAACGCCAGTACGGAAGCAATGCGATATTGGAAGCCGCCAGTTCCGGATGGCGCAACATCGTGCGCGACACGGCACGCGACCCGATGGTGTGGTTTCTGATTGGAACGGCATTGCTATTTACGTGGCTGGGGGATTTTGCCGAGGCCGCTGTGCTGGCCGCGGCGCTGCTGCCCATTGTCGGGATGGACGCCTATCTGCACCGGCGAACGCAAGCCACAACCGAGGGGCTCAGCGGTCGTTTGGCCGCGCGCGCGCAGGTGGTTCGTGACGGCGCCGTGGTTGACATCGCCTCGACTGATCTCGTGCCCGGCGATCTTGTCAGCGTTACCGCCGGGGAATCCTTCCCTGCCGATGGCTTGATCGTCAACGGTGACGGTCTCCAGGCGGACGAATCCGCATTGACTGGGGAATCGATGCCGGTCAGAAAGCGACTGTTGAAGGATCTTGAATCCGACAGCGCCGAGGTGTCCGTCGACGCCGCTCATTGGGGTGCGGCCGGGACGCGACTTTTAACCGGCAACGCGTCACTGCGAATTGTGTTTACCGGCGCCGAAACGCTCTACGGACAGATCGCGCGCTCGGCGTTGCTCGGTAACGCCGAACGCACACCGCTTCAAAGCGCCATTGGCGCGCTAGTGAGTGTGCTAATCGTGATTGCGCTGATCTTGTGCGCAGCACTCGCTGGAATTCGTTATTACCAGGGCCACGGACTACTCGACGCCATCTTGAGTGCCGTGACCCTGGCGATCGCCGCATTGCCGGAAGAATTCCCGGTGGTGTTCACGTTTTTTCTCGGCGTCGGTGTTTTCAGATTGGCGCAGCGCCAGGCACTGGTGCGTCGCGCGGTGGTGGTGGAGAACATTGGTCGCGTCACCTGCATCTGTACGGACAAGACGGGCACCCTTACCGAGGGGCAACTGCAACTCGCGCACGTGATCGGGGGTGAAGCCATCGACGAGAAGTTCGTCCTGCAGGTTGCCGCTACTGCGGCGCGAATGGAGGGTGGCGATCCGCTGGACGCCCTCCTGCTCAAGTCGAGCGCGCCGATCGAGGGGGCACGTCTGGAAACGTTCCCGTTCACCGAGGATCGCCGCCGGGAAGTCGCCGTGCTGCGGGAACCGGCCGGAACGCTGGTTGCTGTCGTCAAGGGCGCGCCAGAAACGGTACTTGCGATGTCGGAACTGGCCGATGAGGCTCGCAACGCATGGATGGCGAACACGCGAGAGTTAGCGGCCACCGGGCACAAGGTCATCGCGTGTGCCTGGCGTCGACTGGAAAGCTGGTCTGGTGGTGAGCCCGATCGCAATTACCAGATGGTGGGCCTTTTGGCGTTTGAAGACCCGGTACGCGACGGCGTCGCCGATGCGGTGGCGCGCGCTCAGGCCGCCAATATACGCGTCATCATGGTGACCGGCGATCATCCGTCGACCGCGCGGGCGATTGCCCGGGAGCTGGGTATCGGTGCGGAGGATCCACGCGTGATCGAAGGCGCGGACCTGGGCGAACACCTGCGCCGGCAAGGTGACGGTGGTGCGTTGAATATTGATGTTGTCGCGCGTGCCATACCGGCACAAAAACTGGATCTGGTTCAGGCGCTGCAACGCGAAGGCGAGATTGTCGCCGTGACCGGCGACGGGGTGAATGATGTGCCTGCGCTACAGGGGGCCGACATCGGCATTGCGATGGGCGCGCGCGGAACCCAGACCGCGCGGGAAGTCGCCTCGATCGTGCTCCTTGACGACAATTTTCGAACGATTGTTCGGGCGATTGCAGAAGGTCGGCAGCTCTTTTACAACCTGAAGCTGAGTTTCGCCTACCTCCTGATGGTGCATCTGCCGTTAGTCGCCACCGCGGCGCTCATTCCATTATTCGGTTTCCCGTTACTCTACTTACCCGCACATATTGTCTGGCTTGAGCTGATCATTCATCCAACCGCGCTACTCGTGTTTCAGCAACTACCTTCTTCCGATGAACTTGAAGTCGTTAACCGCCAATCCAGGTTGCGATTCTTCGATCGGAAAGAGTGGGCGGTGATTGGACTGGTGGGTGGGCTGGTCACCCTATTGGTCATGCTGGGCTATTACTATAGCCTCGGCTCCGACAACAACGTTGAGCATGCCAGGTCGATGGCCATGGTGGCACTCATCATCGCCAGCGCCGCGGTAACCTCGGCATTGAGCGGGTTGCAATCCCGTAGCGCCATTATCGCGGTTGTCGCAACGGTAGGTTCCGCCGTTGTGGTCATCCAGCTGCCGCCGATCGCACAGCTGCTGCATCTGGGTTCGCTGCACTTCATCGATTGGACGTACGCCGCGCTTGGCGGCTCATTCGCGGGTGCCTTCGCTGTGTCAATCCGGTTGATGCGGTCAATCAAGTCGTGACGTGTCCGTGGCGAATTGTTATTCATGCCGCCAGTGGCTGCTGAAACACCTCCCATTAATACGATTGCCAGCGGGACGGGTACAGGCGCCAGACAATAGACCGTTGCCTGTTGCGATCAATCAGGTCCCTGATCGGTCCAGACTCGTTCCACCGCCGCATGCCCCTGCAGCGAAGCGCCCTTGCGTCGACGACCGACGCGGGCGCAAGCTGCAGACAACTCACGCGGAGGGCGGCATGGCTGACAAATCCTGGCGCAAGCGCACGCTCGGCAAGCGCAAGCTGAAGCCCGAGACGCTGATGATGGGCTATGGCTACGATCCCATGCTGTCGGAAGGCTCACTGAAACCGCCGCAATTCCTCACTTCGACGTTCGTATTCAAGTCCGCGGAGGACGGCAAGAAGTTTTTTGCAACGATTCAGGGCCGCCGCAAGCTCGGCCCGGACGAGGAACCTGGCCTCGTCTACTCGCGCTTCAACAACCCCAATCTCGAGGTGCTGGAGGACAGACTCGCGCTGTGGGACGAAGCTGAGGCCAGCCTGGCCTTCGCGTCGGGCATGGCGGCGATTTCCACCTGCCTGTGGGCCTATCTGCGTCCCGGCGACGTGGTGCTGCAGAGCCAGCCGATTTATGGCGGCACAGAAACCCTGATCCATTCCGTCCTGCCGGAATTCGGCGTTTCTCAGGTCGGGTTCGAAGTCGAAGCCGGCGTCGCCGCGATGCGCGCAGCTGCAATAAAGGCGAAAGCCGTCGGCCGGATCGGCGCCATCTTTCTGGAGACACCCGCCAACCCGACCAGCGGCCTCGTTGACATCGAAGCCGCGCGGGCGATCTCCGAGGAACTCGCCGTCGACGGCTGGCGCCCGCCCGTGATCGTCGACAACACCATGCTCGGCCCGGTGTTCTCCAGCCCGATCAGGCATGGCGCCGACCTGGTGGTCACGTCACTTACCAAGTATGTGGGCGGCCACTCGGATCTCATCGCCGGCGGCGCCTCCGGTGCCGGCATCATGCTGGCGCCGGTACGACGCATGCGCTCGACACTCGGGACCATGTGCGATCCGCACACGGCCTGGCTGCTCATGCGCTCACTCGAAACGCTGAAGCTGCGCATGGAGGCAAGCGCACTCGGCGCGCGCACGGTGGCGCTGTTCCTGCGCGATCACCCGAAGATCGAGAACGTCTGGTATCTGGATTTCCTGCCGGCCGGCCATCCCGAGCGCGGGCTGCACGAGCGACAGAACACCAGCGCCGGCTCCACGTTCTCCTTCGAGGTGCAAGGCGGAGAGCGCGGCGCCTTCGCCCTGCTGGATCAATTGCAGGTGATCAAGCTGGCGGTCAGCCTCGGCGGCACTGAGACGCTCGCCTCGCACCCCGCGTCCACGACGCACTCAGGAATGCCGGTCGACGAGCTCAAGCGCTTCTCGATCACGCCTGCCCTTATCCGCATCTCGATCGGCATCGAGGATGCGGACGATCTGGTCGCGGACCTCAAGCAGGCACTCGAGGCCGTTTGACGAGGCCACACACACGTCCGCGACTGAGTTCACTGTCCGGGATATTCCCCCGCTGCGACAATGGTTGCCGGCGGGACAGGGACTGACCACGGGTCCTTCCCCATTGGATTCCAATCCGTGGGAGCAGCACGCGTTGACAGGAAACGGCAAACCCGAACCATCGCGCGCGACGCGCTGGCTGCTCTGGCTGTCTTTACTGCATACCCTGCCGGCGCCGTTTTTCCTGTTCGTGGTGGTCGGCACCGTGCCGGCGGCCGGGTTGCTGGCCGGCGGTGTCGCCGGACTCTTCGCCGGAGACCGCCAGGGACTGGCGATGGGCGCCGTGCTGGGTGCGCAGGGCGCCGGCTACGCGGCGCTGTACTTCCTCGTCGCCTGGCTGGCGGAATTCCTGCTCCGCAGGCTGCGCGCCGTCCCGCTGCGCAGCGGGGTACTCGCAATCCTCGTGGCAGCGATGTTCGCCGCGTCGCTTGCGCCCATCTACGGCAGCGGCGGTCACGGCGCAGAACAGTGGACCAACCTGCCCGGGCTGCTGGAGGGGTTCGCCGCGCCGCCTGTGGGTGCCTGGCTGGCGCCGTATTTCGGCGCACTGGGCGTGGTGCTGGCGGGCCTGCTGGTGCTGCTATTCGTGATCGGCCGCGACGGCGTCGACCAGGACCTCCCGCGCGGCCGGCAATGGTGGGACCGCGCCGCCGCGCTCGGTCACGTGCCGACGCTGCGTTACGTCGCCGATGCCCGTGTCAGCGGCACGTACGGCTACCCGATCGACTTCGCCCGGGCGCGCGACGAGTTTGCGGTCCTCGCCGAGGCCTTCGGCAGCGGCAGCCACGGGGTAGAGGCCGACCCGGGCCAGGCGCAGCACTGGCGGTCGGCGTTGCGCGACGTCGAGCGAAAGATCGCCGACCTCGGTACGGACTACCGTCCGATGGACGAACTGCGCGAGCGCGCCCAGGCGGGTGATCCGCAGGCCCAGTACCAGCTGGTCCCGTACTACGAGCGCGGCGACCGCTTCGTGCCGAGAGACCACGCACGGGTCGTCGAGCTGTTACAGCAGGCCGCGGCGGGCAAGCATCCGCAGGCCATGTGGACACTGGGGTTGGCCTACGAGAAGGGCCGCTTCGGGCTGGCGCGCGACCTGCGGAAAGCGGGAGAACTCTACCGGGAAATCCTCACCGCACAAGCTGGCGACCCCTACGGCTGGCGGCAGGAGGAACGCTTCTATTCCATGGTGCGCGTGCGCATAGGCGCCGTTGAGCGCATGCAGGCAATGGCCCCGGCGCCCTAGGCCGATACTCGGTCCCGACAGGCCGCGTTGCTCGACGTAGGCGCTTCACGTGCAAAAGTGGTTAAGCCGTAGGCGATCGCATCTAACAATCGGCAAGTACCACAGGGATGCGCAGAGCCAGCCCTCCGTCACCTGTTTCCTTGTACCGGCTGTGCATGTCCCGCGCTGTTTCCATCATCGTTCTGACCACCGCGTCGAGAGACACTTTTGCGTCATCCGGGTTGCCGAATAGTGCCAGCTGGGACGCCGTGACCGCCTTCATGGCCCCCATCGAATTGCGCTCGATGCACGGTATTTGAACCAGGCCGCCGACGGGGTCACAGGTCATGCCCAGGTGATGCTCCATGGCGATCTCGGCGGCCATCAGGCACTGCCTGGGGCTGCCGCCCATCACGGCGGTCAGTGCTGCCGCCGCCATGGCGGAAGACACACCGATCTCCGCCTGGCAGCCGCCGGCCGCCGCACTGATGGTTGCTCCTTTCTTGAAGATGCACGCCACCTCGCCAGCCACCAGCAGGAAATTCCGGACCTGCTGAATATCTGCGCCGGGCGTAAAAACCCACCAGTGAAACAGTACCGCCGGCAGCACGCCGCATGCGCCATTGGTAGGTGCGGTGATGATGCGGCCATAGGAGGCATTCACTTCATTCACCGCCAGTGCGAATGCTGTGATCCAGGATGTTGAGGTCGCCAGGTCGGTGGGCGTTTGACGTATTTGCCCGATCCACTCTGTCTGTGTGCCATAGCGGCGGCCTGCCATCAGCCGGTCGTGTATCGATCTGGCGCGCCGCCGGACCTGCAGACCGCCCGGAAGCACGCCGTCCGTATGGCAACCGGATTCAATGCTGTCAATCATGGTTGCAAACAACTGATCCAGCGCGGTATCAATCTCATCAGCGCTGCGCCAGGCTCTTTCGTTCTCGCGCACAACGTCATGAATGGCCAGACCGGAGCTGTCGCACCAACGGATCAGGTCTGCGCCCAGCGCAATCGGGTATCTGAGCGTTACCGGATCCGGCGGCGTATCCGGTGCGCCTTCCCGTTGCAGGAACCCGCCACCGATCGAGTAGTAAGTTTCCGTCAGTGATTTCCCGCCGCTCAGATTTGCGTGAAGAACCAGGGTATTCGGGTGCACGGGGCAGGGCGACGTGGGGTCCGGAACGATGTCGCGCAGGGGATCAAAGTCAAGGTCACAAATGCCGCCAAGGGACAGGTGGCCGGTTTTCCTGACCTGGTCAACTCGTTCCGGCATGCGCTTAAGGTCAGCGATTCGGTAGTCCTCGCCCATCAGGCCCATGATGATGGCGGTGTGCGTGCCGTGCCCCCGGCCCGTCTTGGCAAGAGAACCCATCAGCGTTACGGTCACCCGCTCCACCAAATCAATTCCGAGAAGTTTCAATCTGTCCAGAAAATCGAGAGCCGCTGACCACGGGCCCATGGTGTGCGAACTCGACGGACCGACGCCCACTTTGATCATGGCGAATACGCTAATCGGCGAATGGGTTGCATCCACCGGGTCTTTTGCCAGGGTTAAGGTGATTCCGGGTTCCTGCTTGGGCATATGTTTAACCTGTGTGTGGCGAATTGCTATTTCTCTGCGACAAATAGCAATTCGCCACACACAGCTACCGGGAGGCGGCTTTGTTCATCCTGTTACT
>JAQBGF010000160.1:0-5710 GCA_032122615.1 Gammaproteobacteria bacterium
GCCCAGGAGGTGCATCTGTTGGCCACCCAGATCGACGCCTTCGACCAGTGATTTGTGCTGGTCATTCGGCGTGCGCCCGAAGAGCAGAGGGGATCTTGTCAGGAACAACTCGTTCACTTGTCCGTCGCGGAACAGGCGACCGATCAGGGTCGGACCTCCTTCGCTGAGCACGACCGACAGGCCTTGGGCGGAAAGAACGCCCATCAGGGTTTTGCTACCAAAAGGCTGAGCGTTGATGACGGCGAGTCGCGCGCCGGGCGGAAGTGTTCCCCCAAGATGGGTCTCACCCGCGGGTGTGGTAACGATGAGGGCGTCGCGCAGGGCCGGTTGCGATACGTCGATGTGTCCCGAGGAGGTCACAACCACCAAAAGAGGGTGGGGCCGCAAACCAAGCTGCTGTCGGAGGGCGACAAAGTGGTGCGCGCCCTCGGGATAAACGGTTTCGGCGTGCCATAGATTGCCGCTGACACTCCGGAACACGCCCGCGCCGATCAGGACCGCGTCCGCCGACGCGCGCAACAGGGCCATGACGAAGCGATCCGGTTCGCTGTTGCCGCTGATAACCCGACCCGAGAGGCCGCCGGCCCCGGAAAGCGCCACGAGGCCATCGGTCGATGAGACGAAGTTCGCGTAAAGCCCCGGGCGCGTGAGGCCGAAATCGCCGCCGTACGCTTCAGCGAGTGCGGGCGAAAGACCGAAAGAGGGGAGCCCCTCTCTTTCAAAGAGCCGCTCGATTGGTTTCATTTGGCGTTCTGGCGGCCCGCCAACTCTTCCATCGCCTGGGCGAGTTCAACGTCCAACGACGTAATGCCCCCGGCGTCGTGAGTTGCAAGGTCAACGCGGACCACGTTCCAAACGTTGAACCATTCCGGATGATGGTCCATTCCCTGGGCGACCAACGCCACGCTGCTCATAAATCCGAAGGCCGTTACGAAGTCCGCAAATTTGTACTCGCGATGGAGCTTGTCGCCCTTGAGAGTCCATGAGGGCAATGTCGATAAAGCCGCCTTTATTTCCGTGTCGCTCAACGGTGCAGGAATGGTTTTAGACATCGATTTGCCTCTCGTGCGGTCGACCAGGCGATGAGCCCGAGGAGCGCCGCCGGCCTACTGATCGAAAGTACACCCGGACCGCGGTCCAATCAACCAGCCCGTCTGATTATGGGGAGCTATTAACCCACCGTCCGTGCGGCACCGAAAAGTCAAAACGTAGACGAAAAAAGCGGGCCGGTCAGTGGTGTGCATTTCAGGGTGCTCTTTTTAGTTCAGTTCAGTTCCTGTCCCGGCTCCCGAAGCGATCATATCGGGAGTCATATTGTCGAGTTCTATAATGTAAGGACGGGCGCGCGCGGTCCATCGTTTTGAGTTGGAGGTACAGAGGGCGGGACGCGGTACCTGCGAATGACCGGAAATTCAGCCTTGTGCCCTCGCGGCGGGAGGTCGAGCGGCTGGATCAGGAGGCTGGCCGGCTGGGTGTTACCCGACAATCCATAATCAAGGTGTGGCTCGCGGAACGCCTGGAGCATTCGCCTTCCAAGTAGCCGCGTCAGCCGGACAATTCCCTGCGGGAGTTTTGCGGGACTGAGTGATGCATCGTCGTGCACGTCAGGGATGATCGCAACGAGCGTCCCTTGGCATATAGCTTTTAGGTGACCCGGCTCGTGTCAACCAGCAAGCCCACTGCGGGAAAGGCGATCGACGTGTTGATCAAAGCCGGCATTCTTGCCGAAGTTGGTGACCGTAAGCGTGACCGGCTGTACCGCTACGATGGCTATCTGCGGATCCTTGATTAGCTACTCGTATTGATGTCCATCCAGAATTGACCCACTTGGCGGAATGATTTCCATCGAAAACTTGTCCGGGTAACTGGTTCGCGCTGCTGCCCCACGTTAACGGCGGATCCGATATACGGGACAGTCCCGCTTCAACCTGCCAAAGCGGGCCTGGCGACGCGCCCCCTCAGGCCAGACGCCACAGCCTCAAGGGTCCGCTCAGGTGTCCGTCCGGGACGGTTTACCCCTTCCTGGAAAAACCATGGAAAAACAGTCGGAAGCGGAGATTGGCCAGCCTAATCTCCGCATGATGTGCGGCAAATAGCCTTGCCGCTGCGGAGATTAACCGACATAATCTCCGCATAAAGTACGGAGATTAGAGATGTACATCTGGGACAGATCCGGCTGGCCTGCCTTCACCTGGGCCGAACAGAGGCTGTCGAAACTGCTCGCGACAGTGTCCCGCGGGCAAGGGCGCCTGCTCGGCCAGATGGGGGCGCTTGGCTTTGATCTGCGCAACGAGGCCCACCTCCGCACCGTGACAGAAGATGTGGTCAAGTCGAGCGAGATCGAAGGTGAGAAACTCAACAGCGATCAGGTCCGGTCATCCGTCGCCAGACGCTTGGGACTGGATGTCGGCGGACTGGTCCCGTCAGCCCGCGACGTGGACGGTATCGTCGAGATGATGCTCGATGCGACGGGTGGTTATGAAAGGCCACTCACCAGCGAACGACTGTTCGACTGGCACGCGGCGCTTTTTCCGACGGGCCGCAGCGGTATGCACAAGATAACGACCGGGGCCTGGCGCACTGACAGCAGCGGACCCATGCAGGTGGTCTCCGGTCCTGTTGGCAGACAGAAGGTTCACTACGAAGCACCGCCCGCGGCACGGGTACCCCATGAAATGGAACAGTTCCTGGGATGGTTCGAGGCTTCGGGTGACAGGGACCCGCTGCTGGTCGCAGGCCTTGCGCATTTGTGGTTTGTCACGATCCACCCCTTTGAGGATGGCAACGGGCGTATCGCTCGCGCGATTGCGGACATGGCGCTCGCGCGTTCAGACAAGACCAGTCAGCGCTTCTACAGCATGTCGGCGCAGATCTGCCGTGACCGTTCTGTTTACTACACGACCCTTGAACGGACGCAGAGGGGCGAGCTCGACGTTACCCACTGGCAGGAGTGGTTTCTGAATTGTCTTCAGCGCGCGATCGAAGGAGCCCAGGAAACCCTCGTTGTCGTCCTCGACAAGGCGCGCTTCTGGGGGCGCTTCGCCAGGGAGCCGCTGAACCAGCGGCAGATCCAGGTATTGAACTGGCTCCTGGACGGCTTTGAAGGCAAGCTCACGACATCGAAGTGGGCGAAGATCGCCAAGTGTTCGCAAGACACGGCCTATCGCGACATTCTTGACCTCGTGGCACGTGGCGCTTTGCAAAAGGATCCCGGCGCTGGACGCAGCACCAGCTATTCATTGGTGGGGCATCACGCACCTGGTCCTCTTGCGGAAGTTTTGCGGGACTGAGTGATGCATCGTCCTGCACGGTAGGGATGATCGCAACGAGCGTCCCTTGGCAATCCGTCATCAAACTCATAATGCTGAGGTCGGTAGTTCAACTCTACCCATCACCACCACTTATCTCTCCTAATACAAATACTTGTCCTCTCTCGCGGCTTCCGCTATGGGCGTAGCTTTGGTGGGGATGCCCCCGCAATTGACAAGCGCCACTTGTCACTATAAATTAATGTCTGCACCAGCCAGCGAGCCCCCTGTTGATTCGCAGCTTCCGCCACAAGGGCTTGTCCCGGCTCTACCAGCAGGGCAGTGCAAAGGGCATTTCGGCGTCGCTCGTACCGAAGGCCCTGCGAATTCTGGCGCGGCTCGATGTCGCGCAGCTGCCGGAGCAGATGAATCTGGCGGTTGCATCCGTTGAAGGGTGAACTGAGGGGCTTCTGGTCAGTCTGGGTATCGGCCAACTGGCGGATTATTTTCCGGTTTCGCGGCACCGATGTGATCGATGTGGATCTGATCGACTATCACTGATTACTTGAGGAGGATTTCTGTATGGCCATGAAGGAACCACCGCACCCGGGTCTGTCGATTCGTCATGACTGTCTGGAGCCGCTGGAGCTCTCGGTTACCGAGGCGGCCAAGGTGCTCGAGGTGACGAGGCAGGCGCTCAACAATGTCGTGAACGGCAAGGCCGGGATTTCTTCGGATATGGCTATTCGCCTCGACAAGGCCTTTGGTGGAACTGCTGAGGCATGGCTTGCGTTACAGACGGCTTACGATCTGGCCCAGGCCCGCAAGCGCGCACGTGGGCTGTCCATAAAGAGGTATTCCGCCACCCGAGGTCCTGATCGATCAGCGGCCCGCTGACTTCATATGACGTGCCAACGGGCGCCAGTCGGTTAGTAGTTTACGAAGTTGTACGTTGCGGGAATGATTGTTCACAAGGGATAGAAGCCCGCACCCTGATAGATATCGACGTTGCAGGCGGTGCCAGCCGGCGTTCCGCAGAGCACGTAGCGCGGGGCTCGGTCCTTGTCCCACAGGCCCCAGCCGTCGTCGATCCCCTTCCAGGTTTCGTCGAAGGATTGAAAAAAGAAGACCGTCCTCGGGCCGCCCGCCGTTCGCTCCCAGGCCTTCACCAGGTCGTAGTACCACTTCTCGTTCACGGGGTTGGCCGCGTAGGTTTCGATCTCCAGGTTTGGATTGGTTTGCCGGGCTTTCCAGCCGGTCTCACCAACGACGATGGGCAGCGACGCGTCGACCCTCTCGGTGGCACCCGCCGCGCTCCGGTACAGGTGTTCCGCGACCTGGTCGAAGGTGCTACTGGCATTGCTGAATGCGGCGTTCATCATCGCTGCCGCCCGCGCCGGACCGGCGACGGTGCCCAACTGTTGCCAGTCCCACTGGCTGGTATAGCTGATCGGGTACGTGTGTATGGAGACGAAATCGATAAGCCGCAGGATCGGGTCGGCCTCGGCGCGCGTATAGAAGGTGTAGTCGTCGTCCGCGGTCACGGGCTGGGTGACCTGGTTCCGGACGGTCGCGATGTAGCCCTCGAGGCAGATAATCGGCAGGAAGCCGCGGTAGAACGAGGTCTCATTGCCAACGCTGACCGTCGCGACGTTCGGGTATTGCCCGGCCAGGCGAATGGCCGTGTTGATCTGGCTGGCGGTGATCGCGCTGTTGTCACACGCTGCACCAGAAGGAATCCCGTTAAGGAAAATTCCGAGCTGGAACTTCAAATCGGGGAAGTTTGCGGCTGCCAGCCTGAGAACCTTCTCCCCCACGGCATCGGATCCGAAAATCCGCAGCAGGTCGTAGCCCGCGTCGCGGAGCAAACCGAGGTCCTCCAGCACGTTCGCGTCGCTGGGTATTTCCTGGACGCCGGGCCCACCGGCCCGATAGGCGCTGTAGTTGACGGCCTTGCCCGTGGTGTAGACGTCCGGCAAAGGACGAATCCTGAAGGCGACCTCGGTCTCACACAGCACGGCGACGTCGGTAACATTGCCACTCACCGTGCCTGAACCGTTCGTGATGCTGCACGTCTGTCCTGCGGGCTGCGTCTGGACCGAAACCGAATACGCCGCGCCAGGCGCGACCGAAGCAGTGAAGGTGAAGGGTCCGTTTGCGGCTGTGCTGAAGCTGTTGCCGCCGTTGTTCTGCAGGATGACGGTGCCTGAGAGGCCCGAGATCGTGCCCCCGATCGTCGGGTGTGACTGGCAGTCGAGGGCAATGGAGGTCACGTTGCCACTCGCCGTGCCAAAACCGTTCCTGATGCTGCACGTTTGTCCAGTGGGCTGTGTCTGGACCGTGACCGAATACGCCGCACCGGGCGCAAACCGCGCGGTGAACGTGAATGGGCCGTCGACGGCGATGGCGAGGTTGTTGCCACCGTTGTTCTGCAGGGTGACGGTGCCGGCGAGGCCCGTGGC
>JAQBGF010000161.1:0-3200 GCA_032122615.1 Gammaproteobacteria bacterium
CTCGACGAGCCGACCGCGGTCCTCACGCCACAAGAGATCAGGGCACTGTTCTCAACGCTTGACAAGTTGCGTGCCAGCGGCATGGCAATCGTATTCATCAGCCACAAACTTCCCGAGGTGATGGAACTGACCGATCGGGTCACGGTTCTTCGTCACGGAAGGGTGGTTCACACGGTCGAGACCGGTGAGGTCGATGCTGCCGGGCTGGCATCGTGGATGGTGGGACGTCCCACTGAGTCGACCGAACCCCGGGCTCACTCCGAACCCGGCCCGACCGTGCTCGAGGTCTCCGACGTGTCCGCACTCGGTCGACTCGAACTCCCTGCGCTCTCTGAAGTGAGCTTCAAGGTCGCTGCCGGAGAGATTCTCGGAGTCGCTGGTGTCTCCGGCAATGGTCAAACCGAGCTGGCCGAAGTGCTGTCGGGAGTGCGCAAGCCGACGGGCGGATCGATCCGGGCAGCCGGTATCGAGATCGCCGGGCAGGGTCCGAAGCAGGTGATTGCCGCGGGCGTCGGCCGCATCCCGGAGGATCGCCACGCGGCACTCGTGGGCGACATGTCGGTTGCCCACAACTTGATATTGGAGCATCTCGACGAGGTCGGCAAGGGAGCGGTCCTGGGCCTCGGCTACAACGCGTACCCGGGCACCCTGGGACCCGACACGGTGGGTGGGAACATCATCGCTAACCACCCGATGGCGCTCCAGCTGGGGAGTGTCACCGTCGGTGGCAACGTGATCTCGAACCAGGTTGAAGGGAACCAGGCATTCACGGTCCGCTATAACGCAGGGGATGCTATCAATTTCGCTTTCACCTCCCAGGCGGCCGATGAGGCGGTAGCGCGGGTAGTCGATAACGGTTCGAACCAGTACGTAGCCAACATCACCGATCGCAACCAGCTCAATTTTGCTGCGCTGAAAGTCCGCAGCGGCCTCTGGCTGCTGGGTCTGGAAGATGGCCTGGTCGATGAAGCCAATGGGCCGGACTACGATGACCTGATTATCCTGGCCCGAGCCGAACTCGTCGACGTGCCCGAGCCGGGCTCCATGGCGCTGCTGGGCCTGGGTGCGGTCGGCGTCGGCCTGACCCGCCTGAGGCGCAAGCAGAGCGCCTGATCGCCAGCGCTCAACCTCTCTCCAGTGGCCCCGCTCAAGCGGGGCCTTTTTTGTGCGCCCGGCACGGGCGCACTCCTGGAGGTGCAAGTCCTCCCGTAAGCTGGCCACAGCGAACGAAGTGAAGCGCAACTGCGGAAGGGCGACCGACCGTGGGGAGGAAGCGTGGAGCGTAAACCGTGAGCCGATGGACAAGAACCGGATAGCAGGCGCTGCCGAGCAGGGCGAGCGGGCAAGAAGCCGCGAAGCTCTTGTGGCCAAGGCAAAGCGGCGTAAATCCGGCGGTTGTGCGGTGAAGGAGTGTGTTCTTACCCGGGGAGATCTCGCCTTGCGCCTGAAAGGGCGACGGTGAAAGCCGGGGCGAGAAGTCAGCAGAGGCCATAGTAGCCGCCGGTAAGGGGCGAAGGGTCGAACGAGAAGGAGCGTCAAACGCCTTGTTGATGAGAACGGTAGTGCATCAGATGCCCGTAGCAGCGGGGCGGGTCGTGAACGGACAGGGTGACGCCCTGCCCCAAGCGGTCAGCGATGAAACCGGACTCCCGCGACAAGCACCGGAGGGCGCAGGGCGAGACCTGCTGATGCAGGCGCTCGCGAGGGAGAACATGCAACGGGCATGGCAGCGCGTGAAGGCAAACAAGGGAGCCGCAGGTGTTGACGGTCTGGACATTGCCCGGACAGGAACACATCTCAAACACGCGTGGCCGATCATCCGGCAACAACTGCTGGACGGCACGTACCGGCCCCAACCGGTACGGCGCGTAGGCATCCCGAAGCCGGACGGAAGTGAACGTGAATTGGGTATTCCCACCGTGACCGACCGTCTGATACAACAGGCCCTGTTGCAAGTGCTGCAACCGTTAATCGATCCAACCTTCAGCGAACACAGCTATGGGTTCCGCCCCGCTCGCCGGGCGCGGGATGCCGTGCTGGCCGCGCAGCGGTACGTAAGCCAGGGTTGCCCCATCGTGGTGGACGTGGACCTGTCGAAGTTCTTCGACCGGGTCAACCACGACATCCTGATCGACCGTCTGGGCAAGCGTGTGAACGACCCCGGGATAATCCGGCTGGCGCGCGCCTACCTGAACGCGGGCATCATGGATGGCGGCGTGGTGATCGAGCGCATGAAGGGGACGCCGCAAGGCGGCCCGCTGTCACCGCTGCTGGCCAACGTGCTGCTGGACGAAGTGGATCGCGAGCTGGAACGCAGAGGGCATCGCTTTGCCCGCTACGCCGATGACTGTAACGTCTATGTGCGCAGCCAGAAGGCGGGCGAGCGGGTGATGCGTCTGCTGCGGCGCTGCTACGACAAACTGCACTTGAAGGTCAATGAATCCAAGAGTGCGGTAGCCAGTGTGTTCGGCCGCAAGTTCCTCGGCTTTGCACTGTGGCAGGCCGGGAACGGCGAGGTACGGCGCGCGGTGTCGGCGCAGGCGCTGAAGGCGTTCAGGCACCGGGTCCGGCAACTGACCCGGCGCAACGGCGGACGCAGCATGGCGGCGGTGGTCGAACGGCTGCGAAGCTATCTGTTGGGCTGGAAAGGGTACTTTGGACTGGCGCAAATGCCGAGTGTCTGGCGCAGGCTGGACGAGTGGATACGGCGTCGTCTGCGGGCCTTGCAACTCAAGCAGTGGCGTCGTGGCAAGACGATCTACCGGGAATTGCTCCGGCTGGGGGCCAGTCCCCGGGTGGCGCAATCGGTGGCGGCGCTGAGCCGCCGCTGGTGGCATAATAGCCTCTCGGCCGTGCACCATGTGCTGACGATTGCCTACTTTGACCGGCTGGGTGTGCCGCGACTCTCGTGACCTCAACTTCTCGAACCGCCCGGTGCGGACCCGCATGCCGGGTGGTGTGGGAGGGGCTCGGTCAGTTAGGCTGACCGCCCCTATCCCGATATGGAGTTTGCCGGCAGCGGCGCCGCCGCGGCTCCCTGTGCCGGCCGGGTGGCGTGGCCGGTCAGCCGATCATCCCAGCTTTCTGGCCAGAGTTCTTTCCAGTTCGGTCTGAATGGCGCGGGAGTAGAGGCCGAGTACCAGGCCCAGCTTCATGTTGACGGTGACGCGGCCGGGTCCCATGACGAGTTCGCCGCTGAG
>JAQBGF010000162.1:0-4264 GCA_032122615.1 Gammaproteobacteria bacterium
GGGTGCTCGATCAGGCCCTTGTTGGCGAAATTGTAGGTCAGCCCGTCAAGGTCCTTTTGCAAGCGGGCATGAAATCCGCCACGGGTGAGAATCATCGGTACGACGACCACTTCGCGGCCGTCATCCGTGGCTTCCTGCACCATGCCACGAAGCTCCGCGAGCCGGGCGGCGCGAATTTCCGGCACCGCATCGTCTTCAATGGACAGCACCTTGACGTCCGTGAATGCGCTGGTCTTGCGAATGGTGGCCGCGTGTTGCTCCAGGCGTGCCAGCTCTGCCGGATTGTCCTCCGGCTTCTCCGGGCCGTGGGACACGAGAATCAGGCGATCCTTGCCGGGATTCGCGCTGACTTCCAGGCCATGGTCTCGCATGATCATGCCAATGCGCGGAGCAGTGGCGGGTGACTTCGTGAAGACAATCTTTGCGTCAGTTCTTACCCGAGGCGCAGACAGGTAGGGCGCTTCCTCACGCAGGCCGAAAATATACTTCCACTGGTTAATCAGGGAGGATTCGTCACCCGGCTCCATCGGTATCACGACGATCGTCTTGACGCCGTGCTTGCCCGTAAGCTCGTCCACGGCTTCCTGAATGTGTGACGACGACATCATCGCCATGCCGGCGGCGACGGCCGTGGGGTGTACTTTCGAAATAGGCCCGGCGTAGTTTTCGAATTGCTCGTTACCGCCCAACTTGTAGCCATGGCCGAGCGCCAGCACGCCGATAGTGCCCTGCATGTCCTTGCTGCTGATGAGATTCCAGAAATCGGGCGGCATACGGCCCATGTTCTCCATGATCTGCTCGTCGGAAAGCACCTTGTACAGCGGGATCTTTTCCCGGAGCTCGGTCATCTGCTCGGGCGTCATCATGTCGTGGCCCATGGCCGCGTGATCCATGCCCTCCATGCCCTCCATGCCCTCCGCGGGCGGAGTCGCCGCCGCCCCACTTGCCGTTGACTCGGTCGCCGCCGGCCCGCTTGCCGCCGACTTGGGCCGATCACAAGCCGCAAGGCCAATCACCAACAGGCTGGCAACAAGCACCGTCCTCGCCCAGGGCGAGCCATTGATCGTGGTGGACATGATGCGATTCATTCGTCGTCTCCTTAAAATTTGTGTCGATAGTGTCTGGCCCGGCTTGGGCCGTCAACGCCGCAAAATCACGTCGGCGGAACCAGCGCCACCCGACGCCGGTTGCCCGCGGCCCGCACCCGTGAAAAGTCGACCAGGCCGCCCCAACCTGTGGCCAGTGTATCGGCCAGGATTTTCCCGTAGTAGCCCTGCTCGACCACCCGGCCATCGCCGTCGAGGAAGTCTTGCAGCCGGGGGGCAGGTCCGCAACCGGTGTAGCGCCGGATCAATGCGGTGCTGCGTTCATTGTCGAAACGCTTTGTCCCCGTCACGTAGGGCAGATAGCCCTCGAGCATCGCCAGTTCCCTGGCGCGTTTACGGTGCGCCGGCCGGCGCCCAATGGCATGCAGCAGCCGGAACGAGTGCCTCGCGACCGCGACCATCTGCCGCAGGCTCCACGCCGGCACGAAGCGGATCTTCGGGATGACGTGGCCTGGCGCGGGGTCGTGCGCGACGTACCAGGGATAGGCCGCGTCATGGAGCTGGCGAACCGTGATGGCATCAGTACCGCTGGCAAGCCGGAGCACGCCCTGACGGAGTTCGCCCCGGGTTATCACGTCGGAGGTCACGGCTGCCACCCAGTCTACGGGCACGATGTCGAGCGTGTTGTCGGGCGAGCACAGGAAGGGCAGCTTGCCGAGATAGCCGAGCATCAGCAGCAGGTAATGCAGGTGATAGGCGCGCGTGCGACCCGTCGTCGACGAGCCCCCGATGATGGTCGGCTCGATGATCAGGATCTGTTCATTGAAACGCCTGATCTTGTCGAGCATGAAGTGCTTGGCTTCAGCCTTGGTCTGCGCATAGCTGTTGTCCGGCGGGCCGGGCTGGAAGTCGGGGTAGTCCTCGGGGATTCGGGCCGGGTGAACACCGTACGCATAAGCCGTGGAGAAGTAGTAGAGCGTGGGCGGCTCACCCTGCAAGGCCGCCCGCCGCTCGCGAATTTCGGCGAAGAGCGCGTAGACCTGCTCGGCGAAGACGACGTTCGGGATCCGGATCGTGTCGTAGGGCTGGTCGAAGCGGACGTCGGCGGCACCGTGCAGGATTTTGTCCACGCGGGCCACGATCTCGGCACGCAGGCCGGGTTCGATGCCAAGGCCTTCGCGCGTGACGTCGATCTCGACCAGCCGTGAGCGGGTGCGAAGCCGGTCGAGCTCCGCGGGTTCGAGGTCGAGTGTGGCGACGACCGTCTCGAAGCGCTCGGCGATAGCTGTACCGGCGGTATCCCGCCGGATGGCGAAATAGAACGCCGCGTCGGGATCTTTCCGCACCACGTCTTCAACGATCACCGGTACGACGGTGCCGGTGATGCCCATCACGAGATAGATCACGGGAGGAGCGACCCTTGTTCCAATTTTCTCCTAATATAGCCTGATATCCGGCAACGGACCCGCTGACGCTCCTGATGTTCATATGACAAATTGAAAAACGCACCCGAATTTGGCCAGACTCATTTCACCTGCCCGAGCTGCAAGGAACCAGCAGATCACGTGTGGCTGAATGTCTACGCAGAGCCGGTCAGCAACGAGGCCGGCGTACCGCTGCGGATTGCCGGCGCAGACCTGGAGCGCCTCAGGCAGAACCCGCAGTTTCCGCCGGAAGTGCGCGACACGAAGGTGGCGTACTGGAACAGGGTGAACAGCGGGGCTGTATTTCTCGATCGCTGGGCGCCGGTGCACACCGAGTTGTTCGTGGCGGGGATGGAACTCAGTGTGTGCCGCCGCTGCAGGGCCACCGCGGTTTGGCTGGGTGGGAAGATGGTTTATCCGTGACGGTGGTGCCGGGCTAGCGAACGTACCCGATCACGGAAACAAAGTGACTGATCGAACCGGTCAGCACGAACAGATGCCAGATGCCATGCGCATGGCGCAGCCTGCTCCGGTGGTCCAGTACGTAGAAAATGATGCCGACGGTGTAGGCCACGCCCCCGACCGTCAGCCAGATTGCTCCGGTCGCAGAAATTGCTTCCACCAGGTTGGCGTAATCAATCGCGCCAAGCCAGCCCATTACCAGGTAGATCAGGATTTGCAGCATTTCCCTGCGCCGTGCCGCCAGCACGTCAAGCAGCATGCCGGCCACGGCGAGTAGCCAGACCAGCCCGAGCATCAACGGGCCGTTACCGTCGCGCAGGGAGACCAGCATGAAAGGCGTGTAGGTTCCCGCGATCAGCAGATAGATGGACACATGATCAAGTTTCCGGAAAATCCCTTTTAGCCGCGGGATGGCCAGGCTGTGATACAGCGTAGACATCGTGTAGAGCAGAACCAGCGTCATGCCAAAGACCGAGAAGCCCGCAATCATCCACGGGTCCCGGTGCTGAATGCTGACCGTCAACAGGGCACCGAGGCCGACCAGGGCGAAGACGGCGCCGACGAGGTGGGTAATGCTGTTCAGTCTTTCGCCAAAGTACATAAGGATTCCGTTCCGCTGCTTCAGCGCCAGGTTCGTCCGGCGCATCGCGCCGCCACGGATTCTACCCGCGCGGCCCCGGAGCGCGGCCAACTGCCCGGGCGTCATCATGTGATCGTGATTCATGGCGGCGCGTCGCACCCACGAAAGTCTTGACAGGAAAACTCCCGCGGCCGAATATGGGACTGAATCAGTCCTATTTAACGCAGGCCACCAATATGGCGATCACACAAGACAAGCGCGGTGCGGAAAAACTGCCTGGAATTCACCACATTATCGCCGTGGGTAGCGGCAAGGGCGGGGTCGGCAAATCCACCGTCAGCGTCAACCTCGCGATCGCGTTGCGCAGGCAGGGCGCAACCGTCGGACTCGTCGACGCGGACATTCTCGGACCCAGTATTCCCGGCATGCTGGGCATACCCGGCGGCCAGCCGCCGCCGGTGACAGCCGAAGGCCAGGCGATCCCGATCGAGCGCCATGGCATCAAGACCATCTCGATGGCGATGCTCTCTGGTGAAGACAGCCCCGCCGTCCTGCGGGGTCCAATGGTGAGCAAGTACCTGAAGATGTTCATCAGCGCCACGCAGTGGGGGCAACTCGATTACCTGTTGCTCGACCTGCCACCCGGAACCGGCGATATCCAGCTCACCCTTGCCCAGAGCGTTCCCCTGTCGGGCGCTGTCATCGTCACGACGCCGCAGGATGTCAGCCTGAAGATCGCGCGGCGCGGACTG
>JAQBGF010000163.1:0-3538 GCA_032122615.1 Gammaproteobacteria bacterium
TCAGGATCTTCGCAATCTCGTCGCGTGCCTGCGCTATGTCGCCATCGCGCGTGTGCTGGGTGACGATCCGGTTCCGCGCCTGCAAATGTTCGGCCGTGGCCTCTCCGGACCGCTCCGCCGCCTGCCGGTAGGCGGCCATGGCCTCGGCGGGGCGGTTGTCGTAGCGATACAGATCGCCCAGGGCAATCCGCAACTCGGCATTGTCGGGCGACTGCGCCAGGCCGTCCTTCAGGAGCTTTTCCGCACCCGCGACGTCGTTTTTCGCCACCAGAAGGCGGGCCAGGCGCACCCTGGCCAGGGTATTGCCCGGATCGGCGGCCACGAGATCCCGCAGGACCCGCAGCTCGTCGTCACTGCGACCGCGTTTTGAATAGAAATCAAGCAGCTGGTAGCCGTACTTTGTCTGGTCGGGCGCTGTCTCCATCAGCGCCAGCAACCCGGCCTCGTATTCAGCTTCGTTGCCGATGCTTAACAGGAACTGCAGCCGGTTTTCCCGGAGAAAGGCGGCATTGGCGCCAGTCGTTTTCGCAACACCCTGGTCGAGGATCGCCAGTGCGCCAGCGTTGTCGCCCCGGGAGCTCATCAGGCCGGCCTTGCTGGTGATGGCGTCCACGAACGCAGGATTCGCGGCCAGGGCCGCATCGACTTCCTTCTCAGCGCCATCGACGTCGCCCTGCATGAACAACACCTTGCCGCTCAGCAAGCGCACGTCGGCCCGCTCCGGCGCCAGTTCCCTGGCCGCCGCCGCCTGCTCGGCCGCCGCCTTGGCATCACCGGCAGCAAAGTAGATGTCACCCAGCCGCAACCGGGCATCGAGCAGGCTCGGGTCAGATTCAACCGCCATCAGCAGGCTGGGAAACGCTTCCGAGGGGTTGCCCTGGCGCCAGGCCAGCTGGGCCAGGAGGAACTGGGCCTCGGCATTCTTGGGCTGGATCTGTACCGCATTCCGGACCTCGACCTTTGCCCGGGCGTAGTCCTCGTCGGCCATCAGCGCCTTCGCGTTCTCGATGTGCGCGGCGACCTTGTCCTCGGGCGACCCGCAGCCGGCGAGCGGGAGAACCAGCAGGGCCAGGAGCATTCCCAAAAGCAATGCCGGGACGGCGCGCAGCATTGCCGACGCGGGTGGCGACATGGGCGGCACTCCGGAAAACGGGATGGCCCGGCATTGTATAGGCCACAGAAAAGAAAAGCCCCGCCGAAGCGGGGCTTTCCCTGAACATCGGCCAGGCAGTGCCTGGCCGGCGATCAGGCAGGCGTCGTCTTAGGCAAGGGCCTTGCGACGACGTGCAACGCCGAGCAGACCCAGCGCCGAGCCGAACAGCCAGACGGCTGCGGGCACCGGTATAGTCGCGACGGTTAGATACCAGCGCTGGCCCGAGGTCAGGGCCACGTTGGTCTTCCCCAGCACCAGGGTGTTACCTATCCAGCTGATGTTCGCCCAGCCGTCGTAGTTGGCAATAGACTGCTGCGCACCGTACGCAAAGTCGTCGCCACCAAAAGTCCTGGCGAAGGCCGTGCCGGGACCCCAGGTCGCGGTGCTATCGTCGGCGAAGTTGCCATCGAAGCCGTAGTTGCCGCAGATGTTGGCGCCGACGTTACCGCCAAAGTTGCCTTCTGCGCAGACGAACGTCGTAGCAGCGGCCGCCGCGCCGTTGCCGAGAATGGCGCCCGTGATGAGGTGACGGTAGATCGTGTTCGTCGGGGAGGTGTTGAAGCGAGCGTTGTACGTGCCGCCGGTCTGCGACAGCACGGTCGTCGCGTCGTCGTAGCTGAAAGTGGCAGTCGACGACGTGATATTACCCGGCGCGGAACCGTTGCTGCTGTAAGTGATAACACCCGTCAGCACGGCCGTGTGAGTGGCAGCATCAGCAGCTGTACTTGCCCCACCGAGTGTGGCGGCAACGGCAACTGCCAAGGCGCTCTTGTTGTAGTTCATTAAGTAGTCCTCCAGATTGAATATTCAGGCCTGTTTTTCATCTGGAAGGTTGAAACCCGGCTATCTCCCCCCCTCCTTGTTCGTGTTCGCGGAGAGTTCAAGACCCGTGGCTTTGCGTCCCAGGTTTGCACCTGGTTTGCCCGTTCCTTCTTACGTTTCGACTATACGGAAAGTTAATGCGGACGCAAGCACGCTCTTTTACATAAGAAAATTGTTTTTGCTGCCGGATGATACGTTGGCCAAAGGCCGGTCATGCTGCAGTGACCAATGGCCCCAGAAAACGAGGGGGCTTCCTTCTGAAGCCCCCCCCTCGGCACTGAAGGCCGGTTTACGGAGGCGACTTGCCAGGGCCCGGCGGTGCGCCGAGCAGCGTCCGGAATATTGAGGTGTCCTGGGCGTTTACGATCCCGTTGCAGTTGAAGTCGGCCTTGTCGAAGACCGGGCCCGGAACGGCCATTCCGAGCCGTGGGCGGAACATCGACGTGTCCTGGGCGTTGGTGGCTCCGTTGTTGTTCAGGTCCCCGTCGCAGCGGTTGCCAATACCGTCGCCGTCGGAGTCACACTGGGCAGCCGCGCCGGTGTTGTTCGCCTTCAGCCGGCAGTTGTCGGCGATGTTGGGGGCACCGTCCGCGTCCGTGTCGACCCCGAAGAAAATGTTGTCGTAGTAGACGCCGGTGTTGCCGAACAGCTGCGATGTGCTCTGGAAGCCGAATTGCAGGACCTGGCCATTGAGCAAGGGGTCACTGAGGACGATCGATATGTTGTGAGTACTCCAATCGGTCGTAAGGGTCTTCGCGTCGAACGTGATGAAGTTCGTTACGACAGGGCCATTGGCCGTCTGGATGAAGGCGACACAATCGGAACCCACCGCGGTCGCGCATCCATCCACCCCGTTAGCTTTGGCATCGAACTTGAACGACCAGGTCGTGCCGATGTCGGCCAAAGCGATGGTCTGCTGACGGAAGACGTTGCTCTGCACGAAGTCGTTCGGGGCAGTGCCGTCAAAGTGGCCCTCGTTCGGTTGGCAGCACTTGTAGTCACTGAAAACGTTCAGGACCTGCAGGCCCTGGGGAATGCCGCTTTGGCCGGCGACAACGCCGGAGAACGCGTCCGGGCCGTTGGGGGCCGGGAAGGTGCCGTAGAAGAACTTCTGGGGGCCGTAGGGCGGGGATGCACCGGTGTCGCCGTCGTAGACCACCCCGGAGACCAGAAAGCCGGCATTGCCGAGGGCGGTATTGGGGATTACGGTGCCGAGGGCGATCGCTTCGAAGTCCTGGGAGTAGCTGGACAGCGCCGCCCAGCTGGCCGGCGCCGCGAGCAGTGCTGCGGCGGCTGCCACCAGCACCATCTTTGTACGATTGATCATTTTTTCCTCCGGCAATTCTCAGAAAAAGATAACTGGTTCATTTAGTGCCGCTGCTTGATCCGGCCTGCGGCATACGACCGGTAACGAATTCATTAACCGTGGAACGTACAATTACGCTAGTTTGAAAGCGCTGTCAAATCTCAGCGCCCGGCGCTGAGATTGTTGCTAAGCAGCTGTTTTAAATTAAGTTAAGCCCCATCTGGACCAGTGGAACCGGTCGGGAGACTGTTGCCAGA
>JAQBGF010000164.1:0-52684 GCA_032122615.1 Gammaproteobacteria bacterium
GAACCCGACGTAGCGCTGCGCGAAGTTCTGGTCGTAACCGAGCTGGTGGCGGACCTCGAGAATCTGCTCCGGGGTCGGGTTCTTGCCCAGGAGCTGGTAGGTCATGTCAGGTCCGAAGTAGACCATGAGGGCAAAGCTGACTAGCGTCACGCCCAGGATCAACGGAATCCCGGCCAGCAGTTTGCGCAGTGAATACTGGATCAGCTCCACCTCAGGTGCCCTTCGCGACGGGGTCGGCCGGCAGCACGTCCACGTACTTCAGAAAATCTCCGCCGAGGATTTCCCGGTCCGGGAACGCGATCACGTTCTTGTGCCAGAGGAAGATGCGCGTCCTGGACAGTCCGGTCATAGCCACGCAGTCGTCGATGACCATCTCATTCATCCGCCGGTAGATGGCTGTGCGCTCCGGCGACGGCAGCATTACCGACGCCTGTTCGTAAAGGCGGTCGTAGTCGGCGTTGTGCCAGTTGGCATCGTTGGATCCGGGTGAGGCGTTCGGGCCGTAGAACAGCTGCAGCGTGTTTTCGGCGTCCGGAAAATCAAGCCCCCAGCCCTTGGAAACGAGCGGCAGCTCGCTGCGCTTCCAGGCGCGCGACAGATCGCCAAAATTGGCATAGGTTTTCTGCACGATCTTTTTGCGAGGAAAACCGATGTCGCGCATCCAGGCGCGAAACTGCTCGAAGAACAGGCGTTCCGTTGTGCCGGTGGGGCCACCGTAGACCAGCGTGGGCAGGTTCTCGGCCGTCCAGCCATTGTCCTTGAGGAGTTTCCGCGCAGCCGGGACGTCGCGGGTAATGCTCACGCGGGAAAGTTCCGGATCAAACTCGGGAATGGTGGGCGGGATGATTCCCGGAAAGACTTCCGCGATGCCGTTGTACCAGCTTTCGTTGCGAGACTCCCAGTCGAAGCCCTTGTTGATCGCGCAGCGCAGGGCCTTGTTCCGGCGTTCCCGTTCGGGATCCTGGTTATAGCCCAGCTCCGGAAAGGACATGTTGAACGAGGTCGAGATGAACCCGGCCTCCAGGCCGGCGTAGAAGTGGTACTTCTCGGCGTATTCCGGTCGCAGGGTGACGGGCCGCTTGCTGGCGAGCACCCGCTTGTCCTGTTCGATGGGTAGCACCGACAACTGAACCTCATCGCCCTTGGTAAATGAAGCCCAGGAAGCGCTCGGTTCGTTGATGAAGTGGATTTCGAGGCGATCGATAAAGGGCGGCGACCGGCCCTGGATCGCCTCGACGCCGCTGAAACGCTGGGTGGCGGGATCATAGCCCTCGGCCGCAAGGTCGACCGGCTCCTGACGATAGTGTGGGTTCCGCTCCATGACGACCTTGGCGGTATCGTAGGAAATCAGCTTGAAAGGCCCGGACCCTACCGGGTGCACACCGAGCGCCTTGCCATACTTCTCGACCGCTTCGTGCGGCACCAGTGCCGAGTAGCCCTGGGCCAGCGTGTAAACCAGCTGCGGATAGGGTCTGGTGAGTTGCACCTCCAGCGTGTGTGAATCGAGCGCCCGCAGACCCGAGACCGGCTGCGAGTAATCCGCGCCCGCCGCCTTCCACTCGTCCAGGCCGGCAATGCGCCCCTGCCACAGCCACGCACCCTGCGGCTGGTTCTTCGGGTCAAAGTGGCGCTTTAGGGAATAGATGAAATCCTTGGCCACGACTTCCCGGCCACGACCGCCGGGAAAGCAGGGATCGTCAACGAACCGGACACCCTTCTTCAGCTTGAAGGTGTAGGTCATGCCGTCGGCCGTAACGACCGGGAAATCGACGGCAAGATTGGGCTTCAGCAGGTAAGGCCGGGCAAGATACTGGTAGGTGTACAGCGTGTCGTAGGCGTTCGCGATGACGAAGTTGGCATAGACGTTCGCGGCCTGCACCGGATCGAGAGTGGTAGGCGCCTGGTCCATCGCGTACTTGAACGTCTTTAGCGCCGGCTTTGCATTCTCGCGATCAGGCCCCGAATCGCAGCCCAGCAACGCTATTGCCATGAAGACAGCGACAAGTGGCCTTATGAGCAACGTTAACCCCACAAAGATGCCATATATCCATCATATTTATAGATTTGTGCCCATATATGCTGTGTTATGCAGTTTGTGGGAAGTAACGACTGTTTATCGATGCTCTTATATAGACATGTGGAGTAATAAGTCGTGATTGGGCTGCTACAACGGGTCAAACGGGCAAGTGTGAAGGTAGCCGGGGCGCAAATAGCCGCCATCGGCCCCGGATTGCTGGTGCTGATCGGGGTGGAACGGGGCGATTCGCCGGCCGTTGCCGAGCGGCTTGCCGCCCGGCTGCTGGCATACCGCGTCTTTCCCGACACGGCCGGGCGCATGAACCACTGCCTGACCGCGGCCGGCGGAGAATTGCTCCTGGTACCGCAGTTCACGCTGGTCGCGGACACCAGCCGCGGCAACCGGCCGGGTTTTGAGCCGGCCGCACCACCGGCAGTGGGGCAGCAGCTGTTCGAGGAGGTGGTCACCGCGGCAAGAGCGCGATGGCCGCGCGTGCAAACGGGCCAGTTTGGGGCCGACATGGAAGTGGAACTCGTCAACAGCGGTCCGGTCACATTTTCCCTGCGGGTGCTGCCCGACTTTGATCAGCGACCGTGATCTTTGTCACGTGGCGGCACCGTGATCAGGCTATCCTAAACGCTTGCGCCGACTTTTCGGCAGCGTTGTTCGCGCGGCAGCAACGAAGACACCGGAGAAACGATCATGGGCCTGGGCGGCATCAGCATCTGGCAGCTAGTCATCATCCTGCTCATTGTGGCGCTGATTTTCGGCACCAAGCGCCTGAAGGGCATTGGTTCTGACCTGGGCGGCGCACTGAAGGGTTTCCGCAAGGCGATGTCAGACTCCGACAAGGAGCCCGACGATCCCCACCAGCTCGGCAAGCCGGACGCGGATTTTCCGGAGTCCGACACGACCAAGCGGGAGTCGGAGCGCAACGGCAACGCCTGATCACCGGGCACCGGTTATCACCGCCGGCTTTCACCGCCGGCAGATGCGCCTACGGGGCACGGGGCAGGGATGTTTGAAGTTGGTTTCTGGGAGCTTGCGCTGATCTTTGGACTCGGGCTCGTCGTGCTGGGTCCGGAGAAGTTGCCGAGGGTGGCCGCACAGCTCGGCCGCTACGCCGGCCAGGCGCGACGCATGGCCCGCACCCTGACCGCGCAGATTCGCGACGAGATCGACGCCGAGGAACGCCGGATCACCGCCAGCGAGTCCACGCCAGCAACTCCCGAACCGTCCTACAGCCGTCCGGGGGCCGACGACCTGATTCCGCGAACGGCAGCAGAACGAGAAACGGACGACACTCCCACACCGACCGAACCAGCACCGACCGCTGCCGGTGATGCGCCAGCCGATCGGCCGGAAACCCTGAACCCCATTCCAGGGCCATAACCCGAACGGTCATGGCAGATAACGATCATCAGCACAACGACGCCCCGGAGGAGTTGCCCGAGGCCAGCCTGATGTCGCACCTGCTAGAGCTGCGCTCGCGGCTGATGAAGGCCATGGGCGCCGTGCTGGCCGTGTTTCTCTGCCTCGTGCCCTTCAAGGGCCTGGTGTTCGAGACCGTGTCCAGGCCGCTCATGGCCCAGCTGCCGCCGGGCGCAACGATGATCGCCACCGAAGTGGCGTCGCCGTTCCTGACGCCGTTGAAGGCGAGCTTTTACGTAGCCATCATGCTGGCGATGCCGGTCGTGATCTACCAGGTCTGGGCGTTTGTGGCGCCCGGCCTGTACCGCAAGGAGAAGCGCCTGGCCGTCCCGCTGCTGGTCTCCAGCGTGCTCCTGTTCTATGCGGGCGTCGCTTTTGCCTACTGGGTAATTTTTCCGATCATGTTCGGGTTCTTCACCGGATCGGCGCCCGTCGGTGTGCAGGTGATGACCGACATCAACAGTTACCTGGACTTCGTACTGTTCCTGTTTATTTCATTCGGCGCGGCCTTCGAGGTGCCGGTGGCGACCGTACTGCTGGTCCTCACCGGCATGGTCAAGGTCGAGATGCTGACCAGGTATCGGCAGTACGTTTTTCTCGGCGCCTTCGTGCTGGGGATGTTCCTGACACCGCCCGATGTGGTGTCGCAGACATTGCTGGCCATTCCCATGTACCTGCTGTATGAAGCAGGCATCGTGTTGTCGCGCATCCTGTCCCGGCCGGCGGCTGCCAACAAAGCCGTGCGCGACGAGCCCGCCTGAATGACCTCGCCCGGGCCCGCCCTGCCGGCCACCACCGGTGAAAAAACCTGGTTCGGCCATCCTCTGGGGCTGTTCGTCCTGTTCTTTACCGAAATGTGGGAGCGCTTCTCGTACTACGGGATGCGCGCCCTGCTCATCTTTTACCTGACCAAGCACTGGCTCTTTTCGGACGAGCGCGCGAGTGTCATCTACGGGGCGTACACCGCGCTCGTTTACATCACACCCGTAATTGGCGGGTACCTGGCGGATCGCTACCTGGGTCAGCGCAAGGCGGTGCTGTTCGGCGCGGTCCTGCTGGCCTTTGGCCATTTCCTGATGGGTGTTGAAGGTGATGGCGGCCAGGGGAGCCCGACTCTCAATGTTTTCTGGCTCGCACTGTCCTTCATCATCGTCGGCTCTGGATTCCTGAAGGCCAATATCTCGGTCATCGTTGGCCAGCTGTACCCGCGTACCGATCCGCGGCGCGACCCGGCCTATACGATCTTCTACATGGGCATCAACCTGGGTGCGGCCATTGGCTCCGTGCTCTGCGGGTATCTGGGTGAAATCTACGGCTGGTCCTACGGCTTTGGTGCCGCCGGCTTCGGGATGCTGCTCGGCCTGGCCGTGTTTATGTGGGGCAAGCCCCTGCTGATGGGCAAGGGCGAAGCGCCCGACCCGGCGCGCCTGGCACAGCGGGTCGGCGGTATCCGCTTTGAATGGCTGCTGTACCTCGTCGGTGTTGCCGGTGTCGGGGTCGTGTGGTGGCTGGTCCAGTACCAGGAACTGGTGGGCCGGTTGCTGGGCGTCGCCGGTCTCTCACTGGTCGTCTACGTCCTCTACACAGCAGTCTTCCGCCTGCCGGCCGCTGACCGGGATCGCATTTTTGCGGCCCTGTTCCTGATTATCGGCTCGATCCTGTTCTGGGCCCTGTTCGAACAGGCCGGCTCCTCGCTAAACCTGTACACCGACCGCTTCGTGGATCGCGCCGGCGTGCCGGCGTCGGTTTTCCAGTCGATCAACGCCATCTACATCGTCCTGCTGGGGCCGGTGTTCGCAGGGCTCTGGCTCTGGCTGGCCAGGAAGGGACTGGAGCCTTCGGCCCCGGCGAAATTCGGCCTGGGCATGGTCCAGCTGGGCGCCGGATTTCTCGTCCTCGTCGCGGGCGCCAGCATCGGAGTTGCCACGCCGGTGGTCTTTATCTTCCTGATCTACCTCCTGCACACCACCGGCGAACTTTGCCTGTCGCCCGTTGGCCTGTCGGCCATGAACCGGCTGGCGCCGGCGCACATGGCGAGCCTGATCATGGGTGCGTGGTTCTTTGCCTCGGCCACGGGCAACTTCGCCGCCGGGCTGATTGCGGCGGCGGCGGGCGCGGAAAACGCCCTGGGCGAGGCGGCGGGCCAGCAAACGGTGCTGGACGTGTATTCGTCCGTAGGCTGGGTCGCGATCAGTGCCGGCGTCGCCATACTGCTGATCTCGCCGCTCGTCCGGAAGCTCATGCACCTCGACACGCTGACCGATGCCGAGGACGCTCCCGCTGTCCCCGAAACCGCGCATTGATGCGCGGGCTGTCTTGCCCGGATAATCTTAGGGCCACGTTTCATATTCACGGAGTCCCCGCCATGCCCGCATACATTCTCTCGATCATCGAGGTCACGAATCCCGGCCCCAAACTAAAGAAGTATTCCGAGGAATCGGCCAGGCTCGCCCGGCAGCACGGCGGCAAATACATCGTCCGGGGCAAGGCCGCCAGCGTGGAGTCCGGTGAGAAGCTCGCGAACAAGGTCGTGATCATGCTCGAGTTTCCCAGCATGGATCAGCTGAACGCCTTCTATACCAGTGACGCGTACCAGAAGGACTGCAAGCCGCTGCGCGAAGGCACCGGGATCTACGACATTGCGTTTTTCGAGGCGCCACCGCCGGCTGCGGCCTGAAGAGGCACTGTGCCGTGCACCCAGCCGTCCGGATCCTCGCGACGACCGGGTGACGGAATCACCAGTACGCGATCTCGCACGAGATCCTCGTGACGCCGCACGTCGATCGCGCCGAGGCGCTGCCCAAACGCCGTCGCCTGGTCACGGTAGAGGCGCTCCATGTTGTCGGTGCCCATCCAGAGTTCGCCGGCAGGGGTCACCGGCATCAGCCGTGGCCGCAGGTGCTCGACGACGGCGGCGTCTTCCGTAAGCCCCCACTGGATTGCCTTCAGCGTCTCGGCGTCGTGGTCGGGAGATTTCCGGGAGTTGCGGAAGTGCAGGCCGAAGTTCCGGGTGTGGTCCGCGTCGATTGGCGTCAGGCAGTTCCAGATGATCTGGTCGTAACCGTTCGACATCTGCTGGTCGTTCCTGTGCATCAGGCCGATGATGCTGAAGTCCAGTGTCACGGTGGATTCGGAGCGCGTCTGCGCCGCCTGCGCCTGGTTCACCGCGGTGACGGCCACGGCCCTTGCCGGGTATTTCTGGATAACCTGCCCGCCGCACGCGGTTTTCGTTACGGGCCACACCGTCATCTCCGCCGGCAAATGCCGGCCGAAGGAGTGCACCAGGAACAGGTGGGAGGCATCGAGGAGGTTCTCGTGCACGCGCGCCCAGTTCGCGTGCCAGTCCCGCTTCAGGCGAACGACCCGCCAGCTGTCGTCGGCATACATCGGCAGGAAGTCGGGCAGTGCCGGGCGTTCGGCGGGCAGCATGTCGCCAAGGAACACCCAGACGTAGCCGTAGCGTTCCTCGACGGGGTAGGCATCGACTCGCGCCCGCTTTGGCGGGCTGGCGTCGTCGCCGAGCGCCGGCATCTTCGTGCAACGGCCGTTTCGGTCGTACTCCCAGCCGTGGTAGGGGCACTGGAGGCAACTGCCGATCCGCTTGCCGCGGGACAGGTCGCCACCCCGGTGGCAGCAGACGGCACTTAAGCAGGCGACCTCGCCCGCTGTCGTCCGGAAAAGCACGAAATCGCAGCCGAGCATACGGACCGGGACCGGGTTTTCCACTACCTCGGTCGATTCGGCGGCGACGTACCAGTTATTGACAATCATCGCCGGATCTTAGCCCAGACACGCGAATGGTCAGGCAACCGGCACGGGTTTCGGAGCCCCCAATTGCTCAGGGCGTCAGCACCGGCGACCTCGGAATGGGCTGGATGTCGCCCTTCTGCTCCATGGCTTCGAGCGCCAGGCTGGCCATCAGGTTCACGAAGACCGGGTCGCTGTTGAACATCTTTTCTGCCACGACCTTCTTCTTCGCGGCACCACCCTCGTGACCTTCCAGCAGCACGTCCCTGGACTCCGTGGCGTGGTCGAACAGTGTCTCAAGGTTGTCCACGGTGAAGGACACCCGGCCATTGATGATCACGTTGGAGCACGGGTCCTTGGCCACGATTCCCAGGGCCTCATCAAGCCCGGGCTCCGTCCACTCGGTCATCGCGTACATGTCGTGATTCTGGAACCCGTGATAGACGGGGTGATCGGGGAATCTCTTCTCGATGGCATTGATGTCGTACATGACCTGGTCGAGGTAGGGGTCGCCCTCGCGGATCCACTTCAGGATGTTGCCGTGGACGGGCAGAAAGATGCACACGTCCGCGCCGGGCTCCCCGGCAAAATCGGTCGCCAGCCGGCTGCTGATACTGTCAGCCACCATGTCGACGTACCGCTGGTCTTTGGCGAAGCTCTTGATCGCGACCGCCTGCACGTCCCACTCGGGATGCTCGACCAGGTAGCGCTGGACGTCCCGGAACACGATGAACGACGTGACCCGCGAGTGCTGGGGGCCCTGGTAGTAGACGAACAGGCGCTTGACGCCGTCGCTTTGTGCCTTCGCCAGGCCCTCGGCTACCGACGGGAACGTGAAGGCATAACCGGTGTAGGCGCTGGCATCCAGCCCGCTCTCGCGGAGTTTCTGCGCCACCGCGTCGGCCTGAGCCTGGGCGCGGGCCCGCATATTCGTGCCACCGCCGATGGCCGCGTACTCGGACTTGATGTCTTCCCCGTCCGTGAACCAGCGCCAATACGCAATGAACTGCCGCATAATCCATGGCAGTGGCAGCATGTCTTCGTCGTGGAGCGTGTTCTTGACCAGGCCCTCGACCTCGTCGAGCTTGTCGACGTCGCCGTAGGAACCGAACAGCACGCCGACTTTCTCGCCGGAAACGTCCGCGCCGAGGGCGGGTGCCAATGGGACATCCTGGCCGAGGGCGGGGCCCAGGACTAAAAAGGCGAGCAGAACGGAGAAGAACCCCCGGGTGGCGACCCTGCGATGCATCAGAAATCTCCTCATGACTGTTCTCCGTTATTTTCCGGACCAAGCGCCCGTCGACCCTGCACCTGAACTGGCCAGGCTTTTTAATGCCGTCTCCGTACTTACTCCTTTAGAATGGGCCTCGGAGCACAATAATTACAAGTTGCGGATATCCCTGACAGGAATCATGGGCAACACGGCCAGGACCAGGAGCTCGACGGGATAATCCGGGGATGTACGTGCAAATACGGCTCCCGATCCCTCCGGGAGCCTCCTAGACTGTGGCTCTGAAACTGCACGTCAACCCTCGCTCGCGGGGTCTTACAAGGCAGAGCGCTCGAATGAGAAGAAGACGATTGCGCGCCCTGCAACGCCGGGGCATGGTCATGCAGGCGGCGGGATCCGGCATCTCGTGGGCACTCCAGCGTCTGGCCAGCACCTTCATGGCGCAGACAGACCAGTACGCTGCAATTAGCAGCCAGACGCTCGACCGGATTCTCGCCTCGAACGGCCGTACCGAGTACGGGCGTCGCTGCGGGCTCGACGGGGCGAACCCGCGGCGGGTTTTCGAGAAGCTGCCCCTGAGCACTTACGCGGACTACGCGCCTTACATCGAACGGCTGGCCGCGGGTGAGCAGAACCTGCTGAGCAGCCAGCGACTGGTCTATTTCGCGAGCACCTCCGGAACCACGGGGCCACAGAAGCTCGTCCCGGTGACGCGCCAGCAGATGCTGCTGAACATTCGCAACCTGCTGATGCCGTTCGGGCTTGCCATCCGCCAGGGCATCCTCAAACCCATTCGCAGCCGGGCCATGGTGGTCCTGACGGAGCATAGCGGCGGACTTACCTCGGGCGGCGTGCCAAAGGGCGCAGCCATCACTGGCAGCTTCCGCTACATGGGCGGCGTCATCGACAAATTCCTGACGGCGCCAGGGGACGTCATGCGGGTGCACGACCAGGCCACCGCGCGATACCTGCAGCTGCTTTTCGCGCTGGGCGAGGAGCAGCTGTCAATGATCGTGGCGTTTTTCCCCACCATGTTGTTATTCATCCTCAGGGATCTGCTTACCCACCACGAGGCGCTGCTGCGCGATCTTGCGGATGGCACGCTCAAGGACCAGCTCGAGCTGTCCACCGATGCGCGCGCGAGTCTGCGCCGGCGACTCATCCGACAGCCGGCCCGGGCCCGCACCCTTGCCGCGCTGCTGGAGCGCGACCAGTTCAACGTCGCGAAGATCTGGCCGGAGGTCGGGGCGATACTCACCGCCTCGGGCGGGTCCTTTCGCTTCTATATCGACCAGCTGCGGCCCCACCTTGGTGGTGTTCCGGTCTATTCGCCGGTGTACGGTGCGTCCGAAGCGATCATTGGCATCGGCTACTCGGTTGACGAGCCCTATTACCTGATGCTCCCAAGCGCCACCTACGTCGAACTGGTGCCCGTCGAAGAGGCGGACAGCCCAGGCGCCCTCCCCATACCCGCGGCGCAGGCCACGCCCGGGCGCTGCTACGAGGTGGTGGTGACGACCCTGGCCGGCTTCACCCGCTACCGCATGCACGACGTCGTGCGAGTGGTGGGCTTTAATGGGCAGACGCCCGTGATCGAGTTCATCGAGCGCAGCGGACAGGTGATCGACGTGCTGGGCGAGAAGACCGCCGAGCACCATGTGGTCGAGGCCGTGGAGAGCGCCTGCGAGGCCGTGAATGCTCGCGTGGTGGATTACTTCGTCGCGCCGGATTGCGAGCACACCCCGGCCCGCTACCTGCTGGCACTGGAAGGCTGGCCCGACGGCGGCGACCATCGCGATGACGTGCAGCGGCTGGTGCAGGCCACGGAGGCCGCCCTGCGCCGGAGCGCGCCGGATTACGACGAAGAGCGGGAGCTGGGTACTCTCGCGCCCATGACGGCCGCCCTCCTGAAGCCGGGAGCCTTCGAGCGTTACCGCGCGCAGCGCATCGCGAGCGGTGTTTCAGCAGCGCAGGTCAAGATGCCGCACGCCGTTCCGGATCCTGGATTTGCCCGCCGCGAGTTCCAGCACGAGGTGCTGTTTCACGTCGAGGCCAGCTGACGACAAGAAGAGGCCGCCACGGCTCACCAGGGGATCACCCGCCCGGTCCACTCGTAGTACACACCGGAATCCTCCAGCGTCAGGCGATCGATCAGTGTGATCATGTCGTTGATGGCGGTGCGGGGCGCCAGCATCTTGCCCTTGATCATCATCTGGTAGTTGGCCGGTATGGTCGAAGGATCCTCGGCGTTCAGGTAATCCTCGGTATCCACGGTGCCCGGCGCGATGATGCTGACGATGATCCCCTTGGGCTTCAGCGCGATCGAGTAGCTGCGCATGGCCATATTCAGCCCGGCCTTGCTGGCCCGGTAGGGTATGGCGACGGGCACCTTCACCTCGGTAATCGAGCCGCCCGTCGAGGTCATCGCGATGATCTTCTTCTGCCGGCTCGCCGCGACATGCTCCTGGAAGGCCTCCGACACCTTCATCGGCCCGATGATGTTGACCCGCAGGATCTCCTCGAACCACTCGTAGTCGATCTTTTTGGCAAAGTTTCTTGCACCGAAGCGGAAAGTGTTGATCGCGGCGTTGTTCATCAGCACGTCGATGGGTTTGCCACGGTATTTTTCAGCCAGCGCACTGATCTGCGCGTCGTCGACGATGTCCAGTTGCTCGACGACAACGTTCGGGAATTTTCTGGCCAGCTCATTCAGCCGGTCGGCCTTTGCCGGGGTCCGGCAGGCCGCAATCACGTGCCAGCCCAGCGCGGCGTACTCCTCGGCGAAGGCAAGACCGTGACCGGTGTTGGCGCCGGTTATGAGCACCGTCGCCGCGTCCTCGGCGGCTGGTGCGGGCGTGGCCAGGAACATGGCCAGCACAAGCGAGAGTGCGAATTGTTGCAGTTTCGAGAGTGCTGATTGCGGGTTCATGCTATTGCCTCCTGTTCACGTCGCCGGGCGATATGCGCAGCAGTGCTGATGATCACGATGCTGATGATCGGCTCGCCGACATTGCCGAGGATACCGCCGGTTGGCGCGTAGGGTACGGCGAAGAACGCCATGGCGCCTATCGAGCCCAGCGTCAGCCACTTCCAGCCGATCCGGTACCACAGATAGATGCCGAACAGGATCATCATGTTGGTCAGCGTGATGGCCGGGATCGGCGGGATCGACTGGCCAGCGCCGATCTCCGCCGTCGGGCCGCAGGCAGTGTGCGCCGCGATGCTGGTGGTGTAGCGCAGGGTGTCGGCGAAGCACGACGGGTAGAAGGTGGACTGCGAGAACAGCCACAGGTCGTGGGCGATGAACCCGGTTGCCAGTGCACAAAACGCGCCCATCGCCAGCTTCGTCTGAGCCCAGCCGAACCCGGCCTCGCGCGCCATCGCACCCAGGGCGATGAACGTCATGGGCAGACCGATGTAATGCGCCAGGAAGCGCACCGTATTGAGGCCCTGCAGCAGTTCGCCTTCACCGAGCGTGCCGCCGATCGCGATCACGAAGTTGTCGAACCACAGCAGGGTCAGCGGAAGCGAGGCAAAGATCAGGCCGTTCGTGCGGTATTGCAGGCACAGGCGCGCGGCCCAGACCAGTACCGCGACGTCCACGACCGCGATGAGCAGGTAGCCTGTTGAAAACACCTTGGCTCCAGTTGCCTGCCACCCAGACGATGTTGCATCGTAAGGTACCCTGCCCGGAGAAACCCCATGGTACTTGCGGTGCCCGGTTCGATAACGGGCCTAATTGGCGTGTTCGACTCCGGAGTCGGCGGCCTGTCTGTCTGGCGTGAGATCGTGCGCGCACTCCCGCACGAGGACACGATCTATCTGGCCGACCAGGTCAACGTGCCGTACGGGCCGCGGGGCGAAACCGAGATCCGCGGCTACTGCGACGGCATCGCCCGGTATCTCCTGAATCGCGGCTGCAAGGCTCTCGTGGTCGCCTGCAACACCGCGTCCGCGGCGGCGCTCAAGCACCTGCGGGAGAGTTTGCCGCACGTTCCGACGATCGGCATGGAACCGGCGGTCAAGCCCGCGGCGGCTGTGACCAGGAGCGGTGTCGTGGGGATACTGGCCACGCCGGCCACGTTCCAGGGCCGTTTGTTCCAGGCTACCGCCGGGCGCCATGCGGCGGGAATCCGCCTGGTTAACCAGGTGTGCTGCGGCCTTGCCGAGCATATCGAAGCCGGTGAACTCGACGGACCGGACACCGACGCGATGCTGCGGGGTTTCCTTGCGCCCATCATCGAAGCCGGGGCAGATACGATCGTGCTCGCCTGCTCCCACTATCCCTTCCTCATCGAGCCGATTCGCCGCATCGTCGGCCCCGACGTAGCGGTGATCGACCCGGCGCCGGCCATCGCGCGCCACCTCACCACCGTGCTGGCGCATCACCACCTGCAAGGCGATGGGCCGCGTCAAGGCGAGCACGTGTTCGTTACCAGTGGTGATCCGGCGCGTTTCGCCAGCGCGCTCCGCCGCCTGGCCGGCGTTACGGGGCCGGTTGAAGCCGTGAACTGGCAAGCGGGCTCCCTCGAGGGGAACAGTCCCGTTCCCGCGCCTAACCCGCAACAATCATGAAGCTGGCCTCGGCCTCGGCCACCAGCGTGCCGTCGTCCGCCTTGCGCATCTTGCCCTGCAGGAACGCGACCTTGCCCTTCTGCCGGACCAGGCGGCCCTCGAGCAGCACGCGGGTGCCGATCGAGAGCGGCTGCCGATAGCGGATTTCGCAGCGCGCGGTGTGCGCCCGCATTCCCTTCAGGTACAACCAGTTGGCCATTACATCGTCGAGTACGCTGTAGACGATCCCGCCGTGCGTCAGCTGGGCGTAGCCGCCGTGATCGGGGCCAGGCGTGAATTCCGTGCGGCAGACGTCTTCGCCATCGATCTGAAAATGCAGCTGCAGCCCGATGGGGTTTGCGGGGCCGCAGACGAAACAACGATTGGCATCGGGAAGCACGGCTCCTATGCTAGACCCGGAGGTGCCGTATGACCTACGACCCAACGAATATTTTCGCGAAGATCCTGCGCGGTGAAATCCCGGCCCACAAGATCCACGAGGACGAGGCAACGATCGCGATACTCGATGCGATGCCGCAGTCCGACGGTCACACCCTCGTGATTCCGAAGGCGGCGGCAGAGAACCTGTTTGACCTGGAGCCGGCCATGGCCGAAGCCGCAATCCGGGTCGGGCAACGGGTGGCACGGGCGGCGATGAAAGCCTTCCAGCCGGCGGGAATCACACTGATGCAGTTCAACGGAGCCGAGGCTGGCCAGACCGTCTTTCACTTTCACCTGCACGTGATTCCCCGTTACGCGGGGCAGCCGTTGCGCTCGCACGGCAGGGGCTTTGCCGAACCCGCGGTACTGGCGGAACACGCCGCCCGCCTTAAGGCCGCACTGACAGCCCTGCCGTGAAACCGGCGAAGGCCGCGGCAACGCCGAGCAGTACCTGCAGCACAACACTGCTGACGGCGGTACCGGCCTGACCGGCACGGAACAACAGTAGGGTCTCCAGCGAAAAGGCCGAGAACGTCGTGTAACCGCCGAGCAGCCCGGTGACCAGCAGCAGGCGGGCCTCCGCGCCAAACACGGCGCGGGACTCGGCCAGCCCCATCAGCACACCAATCAGGAATGAGCCCGTGACATTGACGACCAGGGTGCCAACCGGAAATGAAACGGCCGCGCCGCTGCCGGTAGCGTACAGGCGCTGGGCGAAGCCGGTTGCCGCGTAGCGCAGGACCGATCCCACGGCACCGCCGGAAGCCACCAGCAGAAGTTCGCGAATGCTCAGGGCGTCAGGCCCGTCGGTAGTGCCGTCACACCGGAACCGCGGGACTGCCGGGCCTGCTTTTCCTTGCGCAGACTGCGCACCGCCTTGCGGAACAGCATACGCAGTTCCCGCCCGTCACCCGGCGCGGCAGCCACGCCGATGGAAACAGTCAGGCGTCGCATGGCGTAGTCAAAATCCTGCGTCCCTGAGTAAACGTCGTGGCGAATCCGGTTGGCCACGACCTCGCCCGCTTCTCTCCCGCACCGGGGCAGTAGCACGACAAATTCGTCGCCGCCATAGCGGGCACAAAGATCGCCCGATCGCGTGGCGCGACGGATGCTGGCGGCAACCGCACACAGGGCGCGATCGCCCGCCTCGTGTCCGAAACGGTCGTTGATCTGCTCAAGCTGCTCAAGGTCGATCATCAGCAACGCGCAAGGCGCGCCATCCTGTTCCGCCAGCGAGTACTCGCGTTCAGCAAGTTTGCTGAAACTGCGCAAATTGTTGAGCCCTGTCAAATCGTCAAGGTCGGCAAGGCCGCGGATGGTGCGCGTTGCCTGATCAAGGTTGCTCGCCAGGGCGCTGGTCAGGAAGGCAACCAGCAGGGTCGGCGCCAACTCGGCGAATAACGCGATGAGATGTGCCAGGGACAGTCCATCGATACCGTGGACGAGTACGCTGACGAGCAACCTGGCGACGAGGATGACGAGCAGCAGCAGACCGGTATTGCGGCGCCCAAGCACCAGGGCCGCTGTCACAACCGGCAGCAGATAGAGATGGCTGAGTGGCGCAGCACTCCTGCCCGCCTGCACGATCAGCGCCGTAATGAACAGCACCATTGCCACGGTCTCAAGGCTCAACCGGAGGCGCGGCCGCCGCTGCAACTGCGGGACGAGGGGACTCGTCAGTACTACGACGCCGAAGATCAGGAGAGTCAGAAACCAGACTGCGGAACTGGCTATCGCGTCGCGGGCAACAAAATAGAAGAGGACGGTGACCAGCAGCAGCAGCAACTGGACTTCCCGAACACTGCGCGCAATTCCTTGCAGGACGTCCATCGGGGATTCCGACTAGTGGGCGCTGGTCTGGAGGACCGGTTCGTTTTTCAGCAGCTGTGCAGCCTGAAGCAAAGCAGCCCCGGGGTCACCCACAGGAAGATTGACGTCAGGCGAAATTCCGAGCCCCTGGATCGAGACACCGGACGGCGTGAGATAGCGGGACGTTGTCAGCTTGATCGCGCTGCCTTCCGACAACGGCATGACCGTCTGCACCGAGCCCTTGCCGAAGGTCCGAGTGCCCGCGATGGTCGCCCGATGATTCTCCTGAAGGGCGCCGGCCACGATCTCGGAAGCGGATGCCGAACCCCCGTTAACCAGGACTACCATCGGCGCTCCGTCCAGCAGATCGCCCGGTACTGCCTCGTGCCGAAACGTCGCATCACGGGTCCGGCCGGTCGCCGTAACAATGAGCCCCTGTTCCAGAAAGGTGTCCGCGACTTCCACAGCCGCCTCGAGCACGCCACCCGGATTGTCGCGGAGATCCAGCACCAGCCCCTGGAGTCCATCGGGCGTCTTGCCGTTCAACTCAACAATCGCCCGGCGCAGGTCCTTCGCCGTTGTATCGGTAAACCGGGTAATGCGGGCATAGCCAAAGCCGGTGTCGAGAAGGTGCGAACGGACGCTATGCACTTCCACGGCGCTTCTTAGCAGATCGAAGGCCAGCGGTTCGGGCTGGCCCTCCCGGGCGACTGTCAGCCGGACGGGGCTGCCCGCCGGTCCGCGCATACGCGAGATCGTCTGACTGATATTACGATGGTCAACGGCCTCGCCATCAATGGCGAGAATCGTGTCACCGGACCTGATGTCGGCCCGGTCTGCTGGCGTTCCTTCAATGGGGCTGACGACAATGATATTGCCGTCAGCCGTCTGCACCTCAAGGCCGATGCCCGTGAAGGTGCCGCTGGTGCTGATGCGAATCTCGTTGTATTCACGGGGATCTAAGTACTGAGAGTGCGGATCGAGTTCCGCGAGCATCCCGCGCACGGCGTTGTCCATCAGCTGCCGGTCGGAAACCGGCTCGATGTACTCGCGCTTTACCCGGTCGAGAATCTCGGCAAGCACCCGGGCGTCATGGGGCGACAGGCCCGGTGGCTGTGCTTCGATCGGATGCGTAGGCACCCCGCCAAGCCCGGGGGGAGTGAAACCGGCCAGAACCGCGCCACCGAGGGCTAAGCAAAACCCCAGCAGAGCCCCGGTGAACAACGGCAGCAAACCTTTGATAGATAACGGTTTCACGGTCTTCCTGGCGCCGCAATGGCCATTGACAGTAGCACAGCGTCCGCCGGGCTGGCCTGCACTGGAACACAGTCTGTCCGTGAAGCGCCGTTAGTTGACCCATTGCCGTGGATTCAGGGGCCGGCCGTTGCGGCGCACCTCGAAATAAAGCGCCGACCGGGACTGCCCGCCCGTGTCGCCGACGTGGGCGAGGACGTCGCCCACGGCAAGCCGGTCGCCGACCTGCCGGGTCAGATCCTGATTGTGACCGTAAAGGCTGAGATAGCCCCCGCCGTGATCGAGCACCAGCAACAAACCAAGCCCGGGCAACCAGTCCGCGTAGACGACCTTGCCGGACCGGATGGCGCGCACTTCGCTGCCCGCGGTTGCCGCGATCAACACACCGTCCCAGCGCATCTGGCCACCCGCGCGCGGCTGTCCGAAGTCTGCCAGCAGCCGGCCTTCCACCGGCCAGCGCCCCTTGCCCAGTGGCTTGCCGGTCGCGGGGGCGGCCGGCAGCTTGCCAGGCACCGGCGCCTGGCGCCGGGCTTTGGCAGCCGCCCGTTCCAGTTCCCGCAGAAGGCGCTGGAGCCCGGCCGCCTGATCCCGTGCGCGGGACAATTGCTGCTTCTGCCCCTTTACCTGCGAGTCCAGGCTCGCGATCACGGTCGACCGCTCCTTCCGCGAGCCGTCGAGTTCCGCCAAGTGGCGGCGCCGCTGGGCTTCCAGCGCCAAAAGAGCACTCTGCTGCTCTTCAACTGCCAGTCGATCCCGCTCCAGTGCCTCCAGGCTGGCCTGAACGGAACCTAAGAGTTCGCTGCGGCTGCGGGCGAGAAAGCCCAGCCAGGTCAGACGGCGCCCGAGTTCGGCGGGATCTTGCTGATTGAAAATCGTCCGAACCTGCTCACTGCCACCGGTAATGTGGGCCAGTCGAAGTTGTCCGGCCAGGTCGCCACGCTGCTTCTCAAGCTCAGTTCGCGTGGCTTCGAGCTGTCGCGTGAGTGCCGCCAGCTGCCGTGCTCCTTCGGCCAGCGCCCGGCGGGTCGCGTTGAGTTCCTTGCGGGCACGCGCCGCGGCAGTCTCGGCAGCGCGCAACTGGCGATCGAGCTGGCCCCGGCGGGCGAGGTCCTGTCGATTCTGTTTTTCGAGGCCGCGGATGCGATCCTGAACGCGGGCAAGATCATTCTTGGTCTTGCCGGCCGCATTCTTGCCCGTCTCCTGAGCCGCATGGAGCCCGGCTGGCAGGTACAGGAGTAGCGCCAAAACCAGGCAGAGCAGCATTCGGACCATCGTCTGGCCAGTTTAGGCCATGGTTATAATGCGCCGCCAGCCAGATCGGACCCCATGGACAATATCCTCGAATTCGCCACGGCGAACCCTTACCTCGTGACCGCGACCGCGCTGATGCTGATCGCCGTCGTGGCGTTCGAACTGCGATTGCGCGCCCGCGCCGGCTTCGAAGTCTCGATTGCAGAGACTGTACGGATGATCAATAGCGGTGCCACGGTCGTGGACGTGCGGGACGCCACCCGGTTCGCAGCCGGACATATCATCAGCGCACTGAATATCCCGCCTGCGGAACTCGTCAAGGGCGAGGAAGGCAAGATCAAGAAGAAGCGTGCCGTCGTCGTGGTGTGCGACAACGGCACCGAAAGCGTCCAGTGCGCCCGCAAACTCCGGGCGGCTGGCTTCGATGGCGCCTTCAGTCTGGAAGGAGGCCTGGATGGCTGGCAGCGGGACAATCAGCCGCTGGTCAGCGCCTCGCGCTGAATCCGGGCAACGCCGATGGATACCGGCCTGGAAGTGGAGATGTATGCAAATTCCTGGTGCCCGTACTGCGCGGCAGCGCGAGCACTGCTCGGCACGAAGCGCGCCCAGGTTGCCGAAATCGATATCGAACAGTTTCCGCAACGGCGTGCCGAGATGATCGCGAGGTCTGGCCGCTATACCGTGCCGCAAATATTCGTTGGCGACACCCATGTGGGCGGCTTCGATGACTTGGCCGCAATGGAGCGGGCAGGCACACTGGACTCGCTCCTGCGAGCCAGTCACTGAGCAGCGAGAGGTTTCATGGCCGAGTCTCCAACCAACGACCAGGGCGCCAACGGCAGTGACGCTGCGAACGGCGCTGGCGGAGCAAACCCGCGGCAGTTCGTGCTTCGCCAGCTCTATGTGAAAGATATTTCTTTCGAAGCGCCTAATTCCCCGGCGATATTTACGGAAGGTGGGCTGGAGCCGGAAATCAAACTGAACCTCCGGACCTCTCACCGTGACCTTGGCAACCAGTTAACGGAGGTGGTGTTGCACGTGTCCGTGCACGCACTGGCTGACCAGCGAACCATGTTTCTCATCGAACTGGAGCAGGCCGGGACATTCCTGATCAGCGGCTTTCCACCCGACGAAGTCCGCACAATCATCGGCATTGCTTGCCCCAATACCCTGTTTCCTTATGCTCGCGAATCAATTTCGTCGACTGTCCAGCGGGGCGGCTTTTCACAAATTTTGCTGCAGCCCATTGATTTCACGGCGCTCTATGCCAAGGCCAAGGCCCAGCGTCAGGCTGGCGGCCCCACCGCCGAGCCGCCGGTCGGCAAGGCGTAGCAGAGCCCGCGTGGACGACGGATGACAATCTTGGCAACGCCGTCACCCATTGCGGTACTGGGTGCCGGATCCTGGGGTACGGCGCTGGCTGTTCAGCTTGCGCGCAGCGGCCAGCCCGTCAGCCTGTGGGGCAGGAACACTCCCGAGCTGCGAGAGCTGGGCGCCGAACGCACTAACCGGCGCTATTTGCCCGGTGTCGCCCTTCCAGACTGCGTACGCATCGATCCGGATCTGAACGCCGTGGTCCGTGGCCATCGCGACCTGCTGGTGTGCGTGCCGAGCCACGCTTTCCGGGCCACGCTGGCGAGAATTTTCCCCGACCTTGCGCAGGGCGCTCGCGTCGCCTGGGCCACGAAGGGCTTCGAGCGCGACAGCGGTCTGTTACCCCACGAAGTCGCGGCCGAGGAGTTCGGCCGGGATGTGCCCGTTGCAGTCCTGTCAGGTCCTACCTTCGCCAAAGAAGTCGGGGCGGGCTTGCCAACGGCAATGACCGTGGCGGCCAGCGATCCCGGGTTTGCCGCCGAACTTGCGACCCGCCTGTCGCATCATAGTTTTCGCGCCTACACCTCCAGCGACATCGTTGGCGTCGAGGTAGGCGGGGCTGTGAAGAATGTTCTGGCCATTGCGGCCGGAATTTCGGATGGGCTCGGCTTTGGCGCCAACACGCGTATCGCGCTAATCACCCGCGGGCTCGCCGAAATGACAGCGCTCGGCGTTGCACTCGGCGCCCGGGCCGTGACCTTCATGGGCTTGTCCGGCATGGGCGACCTCGTCCTCACCTGCACCGACGACCAGTCGCGCAATCGTCGCTTTGGTCTCGCGCTTGCCCGGGGCAAGTCTGCGGCCGATGCCGCGCGCGACATCGGCCAGGTGGTCGAGGGCCAGTTTGCGGCAACGGCGGTGCGGACCGTGGCCAGGCGCCTGAACCTCGAGATGCCGATCTGCGAGCAGGTCTATCTCGTTCTGAAAGAGAATCTGCCACCGCGGGACGCCGCTATGGCGCTCCTGGCGCGCGGCCTGGGGCCGGAATAACGACTCACTTGCCTCTCAGGCAAACCCCTGCTGTCGCCAGGCCTCGTAGATCATCACCGACGCAGCGTTCGAGAGGTTCAGGCTGCGCGCCGCGGTGCGCATCGGAATGCGCAGTACCTGTTCCGCGGGCAGCTGCGCGAGGAACTCCACCGGCAGACCGCTGGTTTCCGGACCCAGAACGAAGCCATCGCCACGGACAAAGGCCGGATCGGAATAGGCGCGCGTGCCACGAGTCGACAGGGCAAAAATCCGGGGCTCCCCGAGGCTGGCGAGGCAGTCGGCCAGGCTGTCGTGCTGCCGGACCGTGGCCCACTCGTGGTAGTCGAGGCCGGCTCGGCGCAATGGCGCGTCATCAAGGCTGAATCCGAGGGGCTTCACCAGGTGAAGCGCGGTTCCTGTGTTGGCGCAGAGGCGTATGATATTGCCCGTGTTCGGAGGGATCTCCGGGCGAAACAGAATCAGATTGAACACAGCCGTGTCTTACGCCTCCACCACCGACTCTGCCCTGCTCGCCAGCACGTTCTGCGGGCTGCCCTTCGCTTCACCCATTGTGCTGCTGTCGGGATGCGTCGGTTTTGGGGAAGAATACACACGAGTGGCAGGCTTCTCGAATCGGGATGCAGGGGCCATCGTGCTCAAGGGCACAACGCTACACCCTCGCCTCGGCAACGAGCCGCACCGTATCGCCGAAACACCGATGGGGATGCTGAATGCGATCGGCCTGCAAAATCCCGGGGTAGACGCGGTCGTCAGCCGGATATTGCCCTCGCTGGACTTTCGCGAAACCCGTTTCATTGCCAATGCCTGCGGCTCCACGATTGATGAGTACGTGGAGGTCTGCCAGCGCTTTGATAACTCACCGATCGATGCGATCGAGATCAATATCAGTTGTCCGAACGTCAAGGAAGGCGGCGTGGCCTTCGGCAATTACCCGGACGTGTCGGCCCGCGTGGTGGCGGCCTGCCGGAAGGCGACGAAGAAGCCACTGATCACCAAGCTCTCCCCGAACCAGACGGACATTCGGGAGAACGCCCGGCGCTGCATTGAGGCGGGGACGGACGCTTTTGCCGTCATCAACACGCTCATGGGCATGGCCGTCGATATCGAGAAGCGGCAGCCGGTGCTGGCCAACATCCAGGGGGGGCTGTCCGGCCCGGCCATCAAACCGATCGCCCTGCTCAAGACCTGGCAGGTTTACCAGGAAGCCGGGCCCCATAAGGTCCCGATTATTGGCCAGGGGGGAATCACGACGGCCACCGACGCCCTGGAATTTTTGCTCGCCGGCGCCTCCGCTGTGGGGGTCGGCACCGCCCTGTTCTACGACCCTCTGGTGTGCACGAAGATCAACGCAGGGATAGCGGACTACCTCCGCCGGCACGGCCTTGCGAGCGTCGGCGAGCTGGTAGGCACCCTCGCAACAGGTGGTGGGGCCGGAATGACCAAGATCGCTGCCGAAGCCGGTGCTGCCGGTTAACTGTCGACTCTGCTGTCGATATAGTGTCTTTTAGTGGCAATAAAAAGTCGCCTTTTTAAACAGTCACTTAGAGGCAGCAGCGCTACTCGAGCCCGTGCTCCCGGATCTTGCGGGCAAGGGTGTTGCGTCCCCAGCCGAGGAGCTTCGCCGCGTCCTGCCGGTGCCCCTGGGCATGGGCCAGTGCCGCGCTGATCAGGGTGCGCTCGAACTCCGGTAATGCGGTATCGAGCAACGGCTTGCCGCCTTTAACCTGCAAGGCGCCCTCGGCCCAGTGCGACAGTCGCAGCGACCAGTCGGCCGTGCTGCTGCGCTTACCCGCCTGGCCCCCCAGTTCGTCCGGAATGTCTTCCGGGCGAATCTCGGCGCCGGGTGCCGTGGCGGTCAGGCGGCGACAGGCATTGACCAGCTGACGCACGTTGCCAGGCCAGTCGAAACTGACGAGCAGGCTGAGGGCTTCGGGCGCCATGCGCTTCGGCCGGGCACCCAGTTCCCGGGCTGCTTCCCGCAGGTAGTAGTCCAGCAGCAGCGGAATGTCATCCCGCCGTTCCCGCAGCGCTGGTGTCACCAGGTGCATGACGTTCAGCCGATGGAAGAGATCCTCCCGGAATCTTCCGGACGCAACCGCTTCGGGCAACTCCTGGTTGGTGGCAGCGATGACCCGGACATCCACCTTGATGGGGACCTGGCCTCCGACCCGGTAGAACTCGCCCTCCGCCAGGACACGCAACAGGCGGGTCTGCAGGGCGGTCGACATGTCGCCGATCTCGTCGAGAAACAGCGTGCCCCCGTCCGCCTGCTCGAAACGGCCGATCCGGCGGCTGTCGGCGCCGGTGAATGCGCCACGTTCATGACCAAACAGCTCGGACTCGAGCAATTCGGAGGCGATCGCCGTCGTATTGAGCGCGATGAACGGTTGCTGGGCGCGCGGGCTGTGTTCATGCAGCGCCCGGGCGACCAGCTCCTTACCGGTGCCCGACTCTCCCGTAATCAGCACAGTCATGCTCGAGCGCGACAACCGGCCGATCGTCCGGAAAACGTCCTGCATGGCGGGGGCGCGGCCGATCATGGTTGGCACCGGGCGATCGCCCTCCACCTGTCCGCCCGCGGTGCGCGGGCCAAAGCGGGCAGCGCGCCGGACCAGCGCCACCGCGTCGTCCACGTCGAAGGGCTTCGGCAGGTATTCGAAGGCTCCGCCCTGGTAGGCGGCCACCGCACTCTCAAGATCGGCGTGCGCGGTGATCACGATGACCGGAAACGAGTGGCCGTCCCGGACCAGCCGGCGCATGGCTTCCATGCCGTCGATGCCGGGCATGCGAACATCGGTGATCAGCACGTCGGGCTGCTCAGTTTTCAGAGCTTCGAAGAGGTTGCTTGCCGACTCGAACAGGCGCGTGTTCATGCCTTCGTTGGTCAGGGCACGGTCGAGGACCCAGCGCACGGACGCATCGTCGTCCACTACCCACACTGAAAGTTCGCGGGCGCTCACACGGTCTCCGGCAGGTCGAACGGCAGGCGGACCATGAATATGGTCTTGCCGGGGCGCGACTGAAACTCGATCAGGCCGCCGTGCCGACTGACCAGGTCCTGTGATATTGGCAAGCCGAGCCCGGTGCCATCGGGTCGCCCCGTGACCAGCGGGTAAAAAATCGACTCAGCCAGTTCCGGCGGGATTCCCGGGCCATCGTCTTCAACTTCGATGCTGAGAACCAGCTTGTGCCGGACAGCGCCGATCGGGAAGTTCGTCAGGGCCCGCGTGCGAAACCGCACGTGACCATCCGGTCCAACGGACTGCAGCGCATTTCGGGCAATATTGAGAAGTGCCTGGATGAGTTGATCGGAGTCAGCGAATAACGGCGGCAAGCTGGGATCGTAGTCACGAAACAGCTGCACGGCCTCCCGCCGTTCGCTCGCAATCAGCCCGACGACCCGCTCCAGCACCTCGTGCACGTTTACATCCTGACGCTGCGGACGCTGCACAGGTCCGAGCAGGTTGTCGGTCAGGGATGTCAGGCGATCCGCTTCGCCGATGATGATCCGGGTGAACTCTCGCAGCTCGGGCGTCGGCAACTCGCGCTCCAGCAACTGCGCGGCGCCGCGTAGCCCCCCAAGAGGATTGCGGATCTCGTGCGCCAGCTGACGAATCATGCGGCGACTGGCCTCACGTTGAGCGATAAGCGCGTGCTCGCGATCGATCTGGCGCCAATGCGTGGCATCCGACAGCTCAATGATCACGCGGTGACCGGTTCCCGGAGCCGGGGAGACGTGGCACGCCACCTCAATCGGTGTCTCGCTGGTATGGCCGGCGGTGATGCTGATCATCTGGCCGAAGATCTCGCCTTCGTCCGCCGTGCGCCGGACCAGTTCATCCAGCTGGCGCATGTTCGGAAGTAGTGACTGCAGCGTTCGGCCCAGGCTGTGCCGCACACTGACGCCGAGCAGATCCTCAGCGCCGGCATTGAGATAGACGATGGTGCCGCCGGGATCGACGATCAGTACGGCTGTAGACAGCCCGCCGAGAATATCGTCCGGCAGCGGCGCCGGAGTGGTGCCAGCGGAACTGGCTACGGACGCCTGACGGGAAGTTGTGCTGGACGTCGCGCCGGAGCCGGGTCCGCGGTTGAGGTCTGACGCACGAAGAAGCGGCTCATCGGACTTGAGATCAGCGCTCTCCCCGATGCGTCCACCGCGTCCACCTGCAGCGTGTGCTCGCCCCTGAACACCTCCGAGAACCTTGCCTGCGTTAGGCCCGGTTCCGCCAGCATCATCCGGCCGTCCAGGCGGAACCTTAAGGCGTGCGCCGGCTGCAGCGCCGGCTGCACTTCCGCTGCGACGTCCAGTTGGCCCTCGATGTTCCACAGTACCTGTTCCTGCGTCGGCCTCGTGATGGTCAGAGACTGGTATCCCGTGATCAGCGCTGGTGACTCGTCGTCACCAGCCTGCGTACTGACATTCGGACTGCCATTACGGGCTGGATTGCTCGCAGGAGGGCTGACCGTGATCGTGATCCTCTCGGCACCACGCACGGGCCGGTCGGAGAAGTGCAACTGGCCGTCGGCATCAACCCATCGATAGACGTCGGCGGATCCGAGGGCGAGGACGAGAAATGCGAATAGCGTTTGCATTCCCGAAGCATACGCCCCCGTTTTAGGTGCAACCAGCGCCCGGCACACACCGTGCGCCGGGCGCCGCCGAATGTTCTTATGTCACAGGCTGTAATACAGCTCGAACTCGATCGGGTGGGTGGCCATTCGAATACGTGAGACCTCGGCCATCTTCAGCAAAATGTACGCGTCGATCAGATCATCACTGAATACATTGCCCGCCGTGAGGAAGCCCCGGTCCTTGTCCAGTGCGTCCATCGCCTGTTCCAGCGAGAAGCACACCTTCGGAATCTTGGCGTCCTCTTCGGGCGGCAGATCGTAAAGATCCTTGTCGAGCGCGTCTCCCGGGTTGATCTTGTTCTGTATGCCGTCCAGGCCAGCCATCATCATCGCGGCAAACGCGAAGTAGGGGTTTGCCATGCTGTCCGGGAAGCGCACCTCGATGCGCCGGCCCTTGGGGTTGGCGATGAAGGGAATGCGGACCGATGCCGAGCGATTCCGCGCCGAGTACGCCAGCATCACTGGTGCCTCGAAGCCCGGGACAAGACGCTTGTAGCTGTTGGTGCTGGGATTGGTCATCGCATTGATTGCCCGGGCGTGCTTCAGGATACCCCCGATGTAGTAGAGCGCGGTCTGTGACAGCCCGCCATACAGGTCACCCGTAAACAGGTTCTTGCCGCCCTTGGCCAGTGACTGATGCACATGCATTCCGCTGCCGTTGTCGCCCACGATCGGCTTGGGCATGAAAGTCGCCGTCTTGCCGTAGCCGTGCGCGACGTTCTGAACCACGTACTTGAGGATCTGCACCTCGTCGCCCTTCCGGACCAGACTGCCGAATTGCACACCGATCTCGCACTGGCCGGCCGTAGCCACCTCGTGGTGATGAACCTCGACAGCGAGGCCCATTTCCTCGAGCGTCAGGCACATCTGCGAACGGATATCCTGCAGGGAATCTACCGGCGGCACGGGGAAGTACCCCCCCTTGATACTCGGACGATGCCCGATGTTGCCGTGCTCGTAGTCCTTGCGTGAGTTCCAGCCAGCCTCTTCGGAGTCGATCTCGTAGAACGCGCCGCTCGCATCGGCGCCGAAGCGCACATCATCGAAAATGAAGAACTCGTTCTCGGGGCCGAAAAAGGCCTGATCAGCGATGCCTGTCGACTTGAGGTAGGCCTCGGCGCGCTTGGCCGTCATGCGCGGGCAGCGGTTGTAGCCCTGCATAGTCGACGGCTCGTAGACATCGCACCGCAGGTTGGCGGTGGCGTCTTCCATGAAGGGGTCCATCACGATGGTCGCGGCGTCCGGCATGAGCACCATGTCGGACTCCTGAATGCCCTTCCAGCCGGAAATCGAGGAGCCGTCGAACATCTTGCCGTCTTCGAAGAAACCCGCATCGATGAGTTGTGCTGGAATCGTCAGGTGCTGCTCCTTCCCCTTGGTGTCGGTGAAGCGCAGATCGACAAACTTGACCTCTTTCTCCTTCAGGAGAGTCAGTGCTTCGGCGGGCGTCGTCATGGCGGCTCCTTGCAATATTGATCAAAACTGGTCGGCTGATGACGCCCGGTGGCGTCGGCTGCTTTGAGCCGACTTTGTCGAGGGTCCGTTTGTTATTCTGGTGAAGGGGTCGGCAGCAGCGCCCTATCATATTGCAAACCCCGTGCCAAAAGCGAGGGAAAGGCAAGTGTCTGTAAACACTGAGGAAGTGCCCATCGCCTGGCCAGCGGCCGCACTGTTGTGGTGCGTTTACACACGGCGTCGCACCAAGTGTGTGCGGCACGGCGGGTCTGGGAGTACCCTGTGGGGCCGGATTACGGGTCTGACGATCGACGCTATACTGCGGCGCCCCCCGCTCTCGGAATTCCCGCTTGACGCAGGCTAGAAGCCCCTTGACGTTCCAGGACCTCATCCTGGCGTTGCAGCGCTACTGGGCTGACCAGGGTTGCGTCATCCTGCAGCCGTACGACATGCCGATGGGCGCCGGAACCTTCCACGCCGCCACCTTTTTGCGCTCAATCGGGCCTGAACCGTGGAGCGCCGCGTACGTTCAGCCGAGCAGGCGCCCGACGGACGGGCGCTACGGCGAAAACCCGAATCGCTTGCAGCACTACTACCAGTTTCAGGTGGTGATCAAGCCATCGCCGCTGGCTATCCAGCAGCTCTATCTGGATTCCCTGCGGGCGCTCGACATCGACCCTCTGGTGCACGACATTCGCTTTGTCGAGGACAACTGGGAATCGCCGACCCTTGGCGCCTGGGGCCTTGGCTGGGAAGTCTGGCTAAATGGCATGGAAGTTACCCAGTTCACTTATTTTCAGCAGGTTGGTGGCCTGGATTGCCGCCCGGTTACCGGTGAAATCACCTACGGCCTCGAGCGCATTGCCATGTACCTCCAGGGTGTCGCCAGCGTCTACGATCTGACCTGGACCGATGGGCCACATGGCCGTGTCACTTACGGTGATGTGTTTCACCAGAACGAAGTGGAAATGTCCCGCTACAACTTCGAAGCTGCCGACACGAGCGTACTGGTACCCCGCTTCGATGCCGCGGAACGCGCTTGTCGCACCCTGATTGAGGCAGGACTCACGTTGCCCGCCTACGAGCAGATTCTTGATGCCTCCCACACATTCAATCTGCTGGATGCTCGGCACGCGATTTCGGTAAGCGAACGACAACGCTACATCCTGCGCGTGCGGGAAATGGCACGATCGGTGGCCCAGGCCTATTACGACAGCCGCGCTGCATTGGGCTTTCCCATGCTGAACGCGGCGAACTGAACGCCTGCCGGCGGTCACCTATCAGCATGTCAGCAACCGCAGATTTTCTCGTTGAGATCGGCACCGAAGAATTGCCGCCCAAATCGCTTGCTGCGCTGGAACAGGCCTTTGCCGGGTACGTGCAGGAGGCCTTAGGTAGCGCCGGTCTCGGCTACACCAGCTTCAGCTCATTCGCCACTCCGCGCCGACTGGCGGTACTGGTCAGCGATCTGCAACGTGAGCAACCCCGGCAGAAAGTGGAGAAGCGCGGCCCGCCTGTTGCCGTGGCCTTTGCTCCCGACGGGTCACCAACCCGGGCCGCCGTAGCCTTCGCAGAAGGTTGTGGTGTGTCGGTTGAGGCCCTGGGCCGCGTGGAGACCCCGAAGGGCGCGTGGTTATTCCACAGCGCCGAGTCGGCCGGCCAGCCTGCCTCTGTGTTGCTGCCCGTCATCGTGAACGCCGCGCTGGCAGCACTGCCTATACCTCGACGGATGCGCTGGGGTAGCTCCGACGTGGAATTCGTGCGGCCCGTGCATTGGGTCGTGATGCTGCTCGGCGATGCCGTACTCCCGGTCCCGGTGCTCGGAATTACGCCAGGCCGCGAGACTTGGGGGCATCGCTTCCACACACAACACCAGCTGAGCATCGCGAAGCCGGCGGACTATCCGGCGCTACTGGCCGGGCGCGGCAAGGTGATTCCGGAATTTCGGGTGCGGCGCGACCGCGTCCAGCAACTCGCCGATGCGGCGGCACGAGACGCGGGTGGCGAGGCGATCTACAGCCAGGAACTTCTCGACGAGGTCACCGCACTGGTCGAGTGGCCGGTGGCGATTACCGGGAGCTTCGATCCGGAATTCCTGCGTTTGCCGGAAGAAGTGCTGATCGCGACGCTGCAAGGTCATCAGCGGTATTTCCCGATCCGCAATCCCGACGGCCGTTTAATGCCGCGATTTATCACGACGGCCAACCTGGAGAGTCGCGAACCCGACCAGGTCCGTCAGGGCAACGAGCGCGTAATCCTGCCGCGACTGGCTGACGCCGCGTTCTTCTGGGACCAGGATCGCAAGTTGTCCTTGTCCGCACGTGTGGAGCGCCTCGGGACGATCGTATTCCAGCACGGTCTCGGGAGTGTCCTTGACCGCTCGCAACGCGTGGCGACGCTTGCTGGTGAAATTGCCGATTCCCTTGGCCACGACCGGGCCGCCGTTTTGCGAGCCGCCTTGCTGGCGAAGGCTGACCTGCTCACGCAAATGGTGGGCGAGTTCCCGGAGCTTCAGGGCCGCATGGGCTTTCACTACGCTACTCACGATGGTGAACCGGCAGCGGTAGCGACTGCGATCGAAGAACAGTACCTGCCGCGCCACGCGGGCGATCGTCTGCCGGCGACGCCGGCCGGACGCGCACTGGCGATCGCGGACCGCGCTGATACCCTGGCGGGCGTGTTTGCTCTCGGGAAGCGACCGACCGGCAACAAGGATCCGTTCGGCCTGCGGCGCGCGGCGCTTGGCTTGTTGCGAATCCTGGTCGAAGACGGCGTAGACCTGGATCTGCCCGCGCTGCTCGCCAGTGCAATCGCGCTGCAGCCGGTCGCGGTAAAGGATGCATCGGCGCTGGCGGCAGAGTTGCATGACTTTATCGTTGAACGTGGTCGTGCCTGGTATCTCGATGGCCTGGCTCCCGGGCTGCCTGCCGGCGCGGTTACGGCTGAAACGTTCGAGGCAGTCCGGCTCCGCCGCCCGACTTCGCCGGTGGACTTTCACGCGCGGCTGCTGGCTGTCCACTCCTTCATCGGGTTGCCGGAGGCAGACAGTCTGTCCGTCGCCAACAAGCGCATCGCCAATATCCTGCGTACGGCCGGAACCGGCGGCGACGACGTCGACCCGGCGGCATTCGAAGCTGCCGAGGAACGCGCTCTGCACGCCGCCATTGAGAAAGTCACCAAAACGCATCGGCAGCACCTGTCCCGTCGGGACTACGGACAAGCCCTGCAGGGACTCGCGGCGCTCAAGTCCCCGGTCGATGCCTTTTTTGAAGCCGTCATGGTCATGGCCGACGACGCGGCGCTGCGGAACAACCGTTTGGCCCAGTTACGCCGTCTGCGCGAACTGTTCCTGGACGTGGCGGACCTCTCCTGCCTCTCCACGAGCGGCAATTAGGTACGCCGGGCAGTCCCGGGCTGATGACCAGGACCGCGCCAGCCCGCCTGATCGTTTTGGACAGGGACGGCGTCATCAATCGTGAGTCGAGCGCTTTCATACGGAGCCCTGCGGAGTGGTTGCCGCTTCCGGGGAGCATTCAGGCGATAGCGGATTTGACGGCGGCCGGTTTTGCAGTGGTTGTGGCTACCAATCAGTCGGGGGTCGGGCGAGGACTGTTCACGGCCGCGACGCTTTCTGCCATCCATGCTCACATGACGAGCACAATAGAAGCGGCCGGTGGTCGGCTGGCCGGGATCTTCTTCTGTCCCCATCGTCCGGAAGACAACTGCGAGTGCCGAAAGCCGCGACCGGGACTGATGCGGCAGGTCGAAGCGCAGTTTGGAACATCGCTCCGCGGCCAACCCGTGATCGGGGACTCTTACCGGGATCTGGAGGCTGCCTGGCAGGTCGGCGCGCGGGCCATGCTCGTCCGCACCGGCAATGGAGTGGTCACGGAGGGGCGGCTGGCCGCCGATGCTTCGGTGGATGTATTTCCGGATCTGGCAGCGGCCGCGGCGGTGCTGATCACCGGGAAACAGGCGCCCTGATGCTGGTCCGGTCGGTCATTTTCACCGTCCTGATGTTCCTGAGCGTGCTGCCGTGGAGCATTGTCATCGCCGTTGGTCGCCTGTCGGGCTACCCCGCGTCATACGCCCTGGTCATGATTTGGGTGCGCGCAAATTTCTGGCTGATGGACAAACTCTGCCACCTCAACTTTCGCGTCGAGGGTAGCGAGAATATTCCGGCACAGAATTCCGTGGTGTTGCTGAAACACTCGTCTGCATACGAAACGCTCGCACAGTTCTTTCTCTTTCCACGCCAGTGCTGGGTCGTGAAGCGCGAGCTGCTCTGGGCGCCGTTCCTCGGTTGGGCAATAGCCGCGGTCAGGCCCATTGCCATTAATCGAGGTGCCGGCCAGCAGGCCGTTGCCCAGGTACTCGCCAAGGGCAAGGCACGCCTTGAGGAAGGACATTGGGTAGTGATTTTTCCGGAAGGCACCCGCATGCCGCCGGGGGAAACGCGGCGCTACGGACTCAGCGGCGTGCTACTGGCGCAGGAAGCAGGTCGGTTGCTGGTCCCCGTCGCCCACGATGCCGGCGACTACTGGCCGCGCCGGGGTTTGCGCAAGCGTCCCGGTACCGTGACCTTTCGCATCGGCCCAGCGGTTGACCCGGCCGGCCGTGAGCCCCGCCAGGTCAATGAAGAGATCCAGGCCTGGGTCGAGGCCCAGGTCGCCGAACTGCGGAGCGGCGCTTCCCGCTCCTAGATATCCAGGTTCTCCGCCGCCAGCGCGTTTCGTTCGATGAATTCGCGGCGGGGTTCGACCTGATCTCCCATTAGCGTGGTAAATACTTCGTCGGCGGCCACGGCGTCTTCGATCCGAACCTGCATCAGTCGGCGGCTCTCGGGATTAACCGTGGTCTCCCAGAGTTGGTCCGGATTCATTTCACCGAGACCCTTGTAGCGCTGGATGCTCTGGCCACGCCGCGCTTCCGTCATGAGCCACTCCATGGCTTCGCGAAAACTAGTGACGTCCCGACGGTGGTCGCCCCGAACCACGCTGCCGTCGGGTCCAACCAGTCCCTGCAGGCTGTTAGCGAGGTCGGCGATTTTCCGGTACTCGGGTGATTCAAAGAAGCGCAGCGGCAGCTCCGCGCGTTCTTCGACGCCGTGTCGGGCACGACGAATACCGAAGCCCTGAACGCCCTCCTCGTTCGCCGCAAGCTCGATGAGATACACCACACTATTCTGGTTGATGGCCTCACCGAGCGCCGCTTGCAGCGCTGCCGCCCAGTTGGCCATCCAACTTCGATCCTGGTGCCGCGAGGCCTCGACTTCCGGCTGGAGCAACAATTGTTCAAGGATCCGGCTGTCGTATCGGCGTGCCAGCCGCTGGATGACGGCGGTTACCAATACGAACTGTTCCGCAAGGCTGCGCAGCGCGTCGCCCTGCAGCGGCGCGTCCGTCGCGTTCGGGTGCAGAGCGGCATTGTCGAGCGCAGACCGGAGCAACAGGGAGTTAAGTTCGGCATCGTCCTTGACGTAGATTTCCTGTTTGCCGCGTTTCACTTTGTACAACGGCGGCTGCGCGATGTAGATATGGCCGCGCTCAACGAGCGCGGGCATTTGCCGGTAAAAAAATGTCAGCAGCAGTGTGCGGATGTGGGAGCCGTCAACATCCGCGTCCGTCATGATGATGATCCGGTGGTAGCGAAGCTTGTCCGGATCGAAGTCATCGCGGCCGATGCCACAACCCAGTGCGGTAATCAGGGTGCCGACTTCCGCTGAGGCAAGCATCTTGTCGAAGCGCGCCTTTTCAACGTTCAGGATCTTGCCCTTGAGGGGCAATACAGCCTGGGTGCGCCGGTCACGGCCCTGCTTTGCAGATCCGCCTGCCGAGTCGCCCTCGACCAGGAACAGTTCAGACAATGCAGGATCCTTTTCCTGACAGTCAGCAAGCTTGCCAGGCAAGCCGGCGATGTCGAGCGCGCCTTTACGCCGGGTCATCTCGCGTGCCTTGCGGGCCGCTTCGCGCGCGCGCGCAGCATCGATCAGCTTCCCGGCGATAATCTTGGCCTCCGCCGGGTGTTCGAGCAGGTAGGCTTCCAGGAAGCCGCCGACTGCGGACTCAACGGCTGCCTTCACCTCTGACGAGACCAGCTTGTCCTTGGTCTGCGAAGAAAACTTCGGGTCGGGTAACTTCACCGAGAGAACGGCGGTGAGACCTTCCCGGGCGTCGTCGCCGGTGGTCGCCACTTTTTCCTTGCGGCTGCTGAGCTCTTTCTCGATGTAAGTGTTCAGCGTGCGAGTCAGCGCCGCGCGGAAACCGGAGAGATGCGTTCCACCATCCTTCTGCGGGATGTTGTTGGTGTAGCAGAACATGTTCTCCTGGTACCCGTCGTTCCACTGCAGGGCACACTCAACGAGAATTTCATCGGCGCTCCGGCTGAAGTGGAGCACTGATCCGTGAATCGGCGTCTTGTTGCGGTTCAGGTGCTCGACGAACGCGCGAATACCGCCCTCGAACTCGAAGATATCTTCCTGTCCGTCCCGTTCGTCCACCAGGTGGATACGAACGCCCTGATTCAGGAACGACAGTTCGCGCAGTCGCTTGGCGAGGATGTCGTAGTGGAACTGGATGTTGGTGAAGATTTCAGAGCTCGGGCGGAAGTGGATCACCGTGCCGCGACGCTTGGTATCGCCGGTGACCGCCAGCGGAGCTTCGGGTACGCCAAGGTGATAGCACTGTTGGTGCGACTGGCCATCGCGGTAAATCGCGAGGTCCAGGGTCTCGGATAGTGCATTAACCACCGATACACCGACGCCATGCAGGCCACCGGCAACCTTGTACGACTTGCTGTCGAACTTTCCGCCGGCATGCAGGACGGTCATGATGACTTCGGCGGCCGACTTGCCTTCTTCCGGGTGCATATCGACCGGAATGCCGCGGCCGTCGTCGGTAACCGTGACCGATTCGTCAGCGTGAATCGTGACCGTGACATGGGTACAGAAGCCGGCGAGTGCTTCGTCGATCGCGTTATCGACGACCTCGAAAACCATGTGATGGAGTCCGGTTCCGTCATCGGTATCACCGATGTACATCCCCGGTCGTTTGCGAACAGCGTCGAGGCCCTTTAAGACCTTGATATTACTGGAGTCGTAGCGCTCTGAATCGACCATGAAAGACCCCGAATGGCGAGCCGGAAATTATAGCAAAATCCGCACCTGCGCATGTTCCACGTGAAACGCCCGGGAACCTTCCGGAAGCGTGACCCCGGCCGGATCCAGAGACGTGACGAAGGACTGGACCGGTGCCTCGGTCACGGCGTCGAGCAAGCGCGTGAGGTGTTCCCGATCAAGGTCCGCACCGGGCTCATCGAGCAAAAGAACCACGGTCTGTTCGCGGCTACGCGCGACCAGCTCGATCTGCGCCAGCGTCAGCGTCGCAGCGACCAGCTTCTCCTGGCCCCGCGAAACGGAATCACGTGCTCGGCGGGCATGGACCGCGATGCGGAAATCGGCCCGGTGGGGGCCGACCGTGCTCGTGGCCATCTGCACGTCCCGGTCCCGGCTCCCCGCCAAGGCTTCAGACAGACTTGTTCCTTCGAGCCAGCCCGAGTGGTAGGTCAGTTCAACCTGGGCACCTAGCAGTCGCTCGCTGACCCGTTGCGCATCCGGCTGGAGCAGGTCCAGAACGCGACGCCGGCAAGCGTCCACGATTTCCCCGTCAGCAACCAGCGCGTCGTCCCAGTGCCAGGCTGCCGCCGCACTTCGGCTACGGAGCGCTGCATTTCGCTGCTGCAACGCTCTACGATACCGCTGCCAGGCGGGAAGAAAGGAGTGTTCCACGTGGAACACTCCCCAATCCAGAAACTGGCGGCGACCGGCCGGAGGGCCGCTAACCAACTCGTGACTGGCCGGATCGAGAATCTGCACCGGCAGCGCTCGCGCGAGGTCAGCACGAGCTCCCGGCGACCCGTCCACGCGTATGGACAACCCCTCCGACCGGGAAACCTCCAGCCCCACTCGGCCGGTCAGACCGACGCCCAACCGGGCAAACAAGGTGCACCGATCAGCCTCAAAGCGAATCGCCGTCTCGGACCTGGCCGCGCGGAATGAGGCTCCGCGCCCCAAAAAGTAGAGCGCCTCCAACAGGCTCGTTTTTCCGGAGCCGTTCCCGCCCGCGATCAGATTGAAACCAGCCCCGGGTTCCAGGCTGGCGGATTCAAAGCAGCGAAAAGACCCGAGCTGGACCTCGGCGATAACCGGGGCCGGAGCGGGCGGCCTCACGTCACAGCCGCATGGGCATCACGACGTACCGCGCCTGAACAGTCCCTGGACCACTGATCAGGCAACTGCTGTTGGCGTCGACGAAGCCAAGTTCCACCTGCTCACCGTCGACGGCGGCCAGCGCGTCCAGTAAATAATTGACGTTGAAGCCAATCTCCAACGCGTCGCCCTTGTACTCGACTTCCAACTCGTCCCGAGCCTCTTCCTGGTCGGGATTATTTGCCTGGATACGAAGCGACCCGTCGCTGATCTCCAGTCGCACGCCCCGATACTTCTCGTTGGAGAGGATCGCCGCACGTTGCAGCGCCTGCCGCAACACGTCACGGCCGGCCTTCAGCACATTACCCTTGGGCTTCGGAATCACACGCTCATAATCAGGGAAACGGCCGTCAATTAGCTTCGAAGTGAACCGAATTTCGCCGATCGTGGCGCGAACGTGATTAGTTCCTATCGCCAGAACGACGTTGCCGTCACCCGCCAGCAGGCGTTGCAGTTCTTGGACGCCCTTTCTTGGGATGATCACCTGGTGGCCACCTGACTTCTGATTCTTGGCGTCGCTTTTCTGAGCCTCGACTGCCAATTCGCACAAGGCGAGACGGTGCCCGTCCGTGGCGACTGCGCGCACCATTTTCTTCCCGGTCTCCAGCAGCAGACCGTTCAGGTAGTACCGCACGTCCTGTTGTGCCATTGCGAAATGGGTCTTTTCCAGCAACGTTCGCAAGTCCACCTGGCTCAACTCCAGGCTCTGAACGCTTTCTACCTCCTCAACCACCGGAAAGTCGGCGGCCGGCAGTGTGCCCAGCACGAAGCGGGAGCGGCCGGACTTCACGATCAACCGATCACCATCCAGCTGCACCTGGATGGTGGCGTCGTCTGGCAGCGCCCGGCAGATATCCAGCAACTTGCGGCCTGGCACCGTTACCTCGCCCGGCCGGTCCACCTTGTCGAGCGGCACTTTTGCGACCAGTTCCACCTCGAGGTCAGTGGCTGTAACCGCCAACTCCAACCCACGCACAACCACTAAAACGTTGGCAAGAATCGGCATGGTCTGTCGCCGTTCCACGACGCCCATAACCGCCTGGATTGGCCTCAATAATGTTGAACGTGAGGTCGTGAACTTCATCCCCGGATCCTATTCAGGTGACTGTCTAAAATTAAAAGGTTTGAGTAAAGAATAGTAGTAATTAGGGAGGCCTTCAGCTGTTGATAAAAGCACCCAGAGCCTAGAATTACCGATGTTTAGAGGCTATTTCGCCTGTGTATGACCCACGGGACAGACAATGTAGCAGGTGTGTGCAAACTGTGTGCTGTTGACCGGCAGTTCGTTGTCCACAACTTACCCACTGTCCCCAAGCCAGATACTCACAATTGCAGGTTATGCAGTCAGGATTCGCATGAGATTCTGATAATCCTCGCGCACCCGTGACTCGGTCTCACGGAGCAACTTTACTCTCCGGCAGGCGTGCAAAACGGTCGTGTGATCCCGCCCGCCAAACTGGTCGCCAATTTCCGGCAGGCTATGGCTGGTAAGTTCTTTAGCGAGGCTCATCGCGATCTGCCGGGGCCTGGTGATCGAGCGATTGCGGCGCTTGGACAACAAATCCGCGACCCGCACTTTGCTGTACTCGGCAACCGTTTTCTGGATGTTCTCGATCGTAACCAGCCGAGCCTGCAGAGCGAGGAGATCACGCAGCGCCTCCTTGGCGAATTCGAGGGTAATCGGCCGACCGGTGAACGTCGCGTTGGCCATCACCCGGTGCAGGGCGCCTTCCAGTTCGCGAACGTTTGACCGGATGCGCTGCGCGATAAAAAAAGCCACTTCTTCCGGCAACTCCGTATGGCTTGTAGCCGCCTTGCTCATCAGGATGGCCACACTCGTTTCAAGCTCCGGCGGGTCAATGGAAACAGTCAACCCCCAGCCGAAACGGGACTTGAGTCGCTCTTCTAACCCATTGACTTCCTTAGGGTATCTGTCGCAGGTCAGGATGACCTGCCGCTGGTCCTCCAGCAAGGCATTGAAGGTGTGGAAGAACTCTTCCTGCGACCGTTCCTTGTTCGCGAAGAACTGGATATCGTCGATCAACAAGGCGTCCAGCGTCCGATAGGCTGCCTTGAACTCATTGATGGTGTGATGCTGCAGAGCCCGCACCATATCGCCCAGAAATTGCTCAGAATGCACGTAGGCCACCCGCGCTTCAGGGCGATTATTAAGGATGAGGTGACCCACCCCGTGCATCAAGTGAGTCTTGCCGAGGCCGACGCCGCCGTAAATAAACAGGGGGTTATAGCTTCGGCCGGGGTTACTCCCTACCTGCAACGCAGCTGCCCTGGCCATCTCGTTGCTTTTGCCCTCGACGAACTTCTCGAAGGTGTACTCCGGATTCAGTCGGCCCCCGATGGTGCCCCCAACGCGGGACTTTGCGTTGGCTGGCGCCGGCTGGCCCCGTTGATTGCCGAGGCTGCCGACTTCAAGGCGCACGGACATCCCGGGAACCTCGGCCAGGAAGTTACTGATCCGATCCAGGCAATTGGCCGTTACCCAGTCCACGACGAAGCGATTGGGCGCCAGAAGGCGAAGGACCACGCCTTCTTCGACGGCCTGCAATGGCCGGATCCAGGTGTTGAATTGCTGCTCGGGCAAGTCGGACCGCAGCTGCTGGACACAGCGGTCCCAAAGGGAAGACTGCACGGATTCACCCCGTGAATCTGGTTATGGTTGTGAAACGGGAGGAGGGGGAGTCTAGCGGGCGGGAAAGGACTTATCCACAGGACTCGCCGCTATTGACAGGCGCGGGGTGGCTCCTTAACCTTCCGGCCTCCCACGCATCCCATCCTTTTGTTTTTCTGCGAATTTCTTCATGAAAAGAACCTATCAGCCCAGCAAGATCAAGCGCGTTCGGACCTGCGGTTTCCGCGCCCGCATGGCCACTCGTGGTGGTCGTCTGGTGATCAAGCGCCGCCGTGCAAAGGGTCGAGCGCGACTCACGGTCTGACGGACGATCGCGATCGTCTCGTCGACCATTCTGTCTGCTGAAGAGAACGGGCAGAGCTTCGCACGTCAGCAGCGCCTGTTGCGCGCCTCTGACTTTGATAACGTGTTTAAGCATGGTCAGCGATCCGGGGATCGGTTTTTCACGATCCTGTTTCATTCCAACAGCCTGAACAAGCCGCGCCTCGGCTTCGCAATTTCCAAGCAGAAAGTTCGGCTGGCTGTTGGCCGCAACCGGCTTCGCCGCCTCGTGAGAGAGAGTTTCCGTAAGCGCGCCGCCACCCTGCCGTCAGTGGACCTCGTGGTGCTGGCCCGGGATGCCACGGGAACGGCTGCCAACCGCGAGATCGTCGCCAGCCTGGAATCGCATTGGGCGCGCATCATCACTGGCGTCAGCAAATCAACTGAAAGAAGCGGCACGTGACCATGGACAACTTGCGGATTTTTCTCTGGGTCGGCCTGCTGATGCTCATCTGGCTCACCGTGCAGACCTGGCAGCGGACGTTCGCGCCAACGTCAGCGGCCATTGCGACGAATACGACCACGCCAACAGCAGGCACAGACGCCGCCACGCCTGCCGGAACGGATACATCAATCGCGTTGCCGGCCTTGCCCTCTTCGCCGGCCAGCGCCACGCCAACGCTCGATCCAATGGGCGAGCCGTCCGTTGTGGCGCCGCCATCGACCAACCTTGTAAGCGTGCACACCGATGTTCTTGACCTCTTGATCGATCCGCGCGGCGGCAACATCGTTGAAGCCAGGCTGCCGACCTACCCGATCCACAAGGATCAGCCCGATGTTGCCGTCGAGCTGCTGAGCACAGCCCCTGAGCGATATTCTGCTTTCCAGGGCGGCTTGCGAGCGGCCGAGGGCCAGCCGGAGGCCAATCACCTGGCCATGTTCACGGCAACCGCCACACAATTTGATCTGGCCCCAGGCGCTAGCGAGCTGCGGGTCCCGTTGCGCTGGCAGAGCGAGACCGGCGTGCTGGTTACCAAGACCTACGTGTTCCGGCCCGGCGGGTTCCGGATCGGCCTCGAGTACAGCGTGCAGAACAATGGCACGCAACCGTACAACACAGCGGAGTACCTGCAGTTCAACCGGGTCTTCACGCCGCACGAGCAATCCATGTTCGACGTGGACTCCTACTCGTTCAACGGCCCGGTCGCCTACGACGGGACGAAGTATCAGAAGATCGACGTGGAAGATTTGGTGGAGGCCCCGTTTTCGCAGTCCGTGGCGGAGGGCTGGTTCGCCGCGATTCAGCACCACTTTGTCGCGGCAGCGGTGCCACCCGGCACCGAGACCTGGCAGTACGAAGGCCGGTTTATCGACGGCAAGTTCCTGCTCAGTGCCATTGGACCCCTTAAGGCCATCCCACCGGCCGGTTCCGCGCAGTTCAGCTCGCAGCTCTTTATCGGCCCCAAGCTGCAGGAGCAACTCACGGCGACAGCGCCCGGGCTCGAACGCGCCGTGGATTATGGCCGCCTGACCATCCTCGCCCAGCCCATGTTCTGGTTGCTCGACAAGGTCCACGGCTTTGTCGGCAACTGGGGCCTCACGATCATTATCGTCACGCTGCTGATCAAACTCGTCTTCTACAAGTTAAGCGAGACGAGCGGACGGTCGATGGCCGGCATGCGGAAACTACAGCCGCGCATGAAGGCGCTGCAGGAGCGCTACAAGGACGACCGCCAGGCCATGAGCACGGCGCTGATGGAGCTGTACAAGAAGGAGAAGATCAATCCGGCAGCGGGCTGCTTGCCCATGCTCGTGCAGATCCCCTTCTTCATCTCGTTCTACTGGGTGTTGCTCGAGAGCGTTGAGATGCGCCAGGCGCCCTTCGCGCTGTGGATCACCGACCTCTCGTCGAAGGATCCCTTCTTCATCCTGCCGCTGCTGATGGGCGCCGCCATGTTTCTCCAGCAGAAACTGAACCCGCCGCCGCCAGACCCCGTGCAGGCGAAGATGATGCAGATCATGCCAATCGTGTTCACCGGCTTCTTTGCCTTCTTCCCCGCAGGCCTGGTGCTGTACTGGCTGACCAATTCCGTGCTGTCCATTGCCCAGCAGTGGCGGATTAACAAGGTGCTGGGCGCCGACTGATTCGGCAGCGCCGCAGGGTGTGATGACAACGTCACCCGCCTCGACGATCGTCGCCAGGGCAACGCCCGCGGGCAGGGGCGGGGTCGGGATTGTCCGCATTTCCGGGACTCTGGTTCAGGCCATCGCCAGGGCCGTACTCGGCAGTTGTCCCGAGCCCCGGGTGGCCACGCTCTATGACTTCAGAGACGCGGACGGCGAGGCGCTCGACACCGGCCTCGCACTATTCTTTCCGCAGCCAAATTCCTACACCGGCGAAGACGTCCTTGAGCTGCAGGGCCACGGCGGACCCGTACTGCTGGAGATGATCATCGCCCGCATTGTCGAGCTCGGCGCGCGGATTGCGCGGCCCGGGGAGTTTTCCGAGCGGGCCTTTCTCAACGACAAGCTGGATCTGTTGCAGGCTGAAGCCGTCGCCGATCTCATCGACGCGGGTTCGCAGGCAGCGGCGCGCGCGGCGCAGCGCTCCCTGTCCGGCGAATTCTCTGCAGCCGTGCTCGGACTAAACGAACAGGTGACGGGGCTCCGGATGTACGTCGAGGCCGCTATCGATTTCCCGGAGGAGGAGATCGACTTCCTCGGCACCGATGAACTTCGTCGCCGGCTCGACACCGTCGAGCAGGAGTTCACGCGCATCGAGGCCGCGGCGCGCCAGGGGCGGCTGCTTCGCGATGGCATTCACGTCGTTCTCGCCGGCCGTCCCAACAGCGGCAAGTCGAGCCTGCTGAATCGTCTCGCCGGTTACGACGCGGCGATCGTCACGGACCAGCCCGGAACAACGCGCGACCCGATTCGCGAACACCTGGAAATCGACGGCCTGCCGGTGCACATCGTCGATACCGCCGGGCTGCGGGACAGTGCCGATCCGGTCGAGCGCGAAGGCGTGCACAGAGCTCGTGCGCAGCTGGCAGTCGCGGATCTTGCGCTGCTGGTTATCGATGCCACTGACGCCGCGGACATCAGCGAACTGACTGACAAGCTGCCCGCTGGTGTTCCCGTAATCGTGGTGCGCAACAAGATCGATCTGTCCGGCGAAGCGCCTGGACCAGACGGGAATTGCGGCCCGGCGCTCGCGCGCATCTCTGCTCTTACAGGTGCGGGTCTTCCCGGCCTGCGCCAGCTGATCAAGGAACAGGCCGGTTTTGGCGAGACGGGCGAGGGCACGGTGATCGCCCGGCAGCGACACCTCGACAGCATCCGCCGGGCGCGCGCGCACTTTGATGCCGGCCGGGAGCAACTGGAAAGTCAGCGGGCCGGCGAGTTGCTGGCCGAAGAACTGCGGGGGGCGCAAATCGCGCTGGCGGAAATCACCGGGGAGTTTACGAGCGATGACCTGCTGGGCAAAATCTTCGGCAGCTTCTGCATCGGAAAGTGATTAAGGCCCCAGGACGTTCGGGGAAGTCTGGATAGTGACCTGAGGCCCCATAAGACACTGCTTTCATAGGCGATAGGCGTTCCTAGAAGTCCAAGCATGGGCCATCGTTTTCACGCTTCTGTCATCAGGGCAACAGGTTCGCGCTCGAAGTTTGCCCGCGTGTCCTTCATGCGCTTTAGCAGGCGTTCGAACTGTCCAGGCGGGGCGGCGATGAACAGATCGGCGTACTGCTTGCCGCGATCCTCCCATTCGCGGGTATCGAGGCCCCGCTCATGGAGCACTCTCCGCACGTTGTTTCGCTCGTCCGCGTCGCTGAAGCGACGTTGGGCAAGCCGCACGTCTGGGACCGCGCCGAAGACGTAGCCGTGCTTTTCAAAGACCCGCCTGATCGACCCGGCTTCGAACATTCGTAGGATCGTCATGACACTGTAGGGTCCGAACTCGTCGGGGCGGTCCTCGCCGAGGTGCCGTAACACGACGCCTAGTGTTCGCTCTGTTATGTAACCTAAAGCACCGGTGCTGCTGAGCAGGTTGGTGCTCCGAAAAAAGTTGATCTCCTCGGAGGCAGGCGCAACGTCGGGCTGTTCGAAGTTGCAAGCAATGCCGCCGTCGAGCAGGCCGGCATTGACGGCGAAGCGGATGGCGGCCCTGGAACTGTCGAGACCTACGACGCGTACGTTGGCGGTGCGGGAGGTGTCAAGCCAGCGTTGGGTGGCCTTGCTAGCGGCCTCGTATCCGGTCGGCGCGCTGGCGTAGAAGCGGATGATTTCGTCGAACGAATAGCCGTACTTGATGAGGGCGGAGCCAACGCCGTAGGAGCATCCGACGTCGAGCATCTGAACCGGCCGTGCACCGCCATTCTGTTCGCGGAGGAGCGCGGCGGCAGCGGCATTGTAGGGTCTGGCGCGCTCGCCGATTTCGTACCCGTGCTCTGCCATCGCTGCCATGTAGGCATGGGGGGTGGGCGCGGTGTATACGTCGTCAAAGTTAGCTTTTGCCTGGTTTGTGGTTTTGTAGCTCATGTTCTTTTGCTCCACCGGCAACGTAGTCAACGCGGCGGGCACCGCACGAAGTAGAGTTACCAGTATTGATCGTGCAACGCCTGAATGCGCCGCGAACTGCGACACCATACACAAAAATCATCGGTTGGTCACGCCGAAGCGGCTTGAGCGCAGCAGTTAGTTGGTGATCTTCCTGCGCATCACGCCCATCAGGCCGAGGGCGGAGCCGAAGAGCAACACCGCAGGCGGTACCTTTTAGGAAGCGGCCGGGATGTCCGGCATGATAATCGCGTTGGGGCCGCCGTCAGTCGTCGCGCAGTGCACGCGGTTACGGCCGGCATTCTTGGCGCCATAAAGCGCTTCGTCGGCGCGTCCGAGCATGCTGGATACGGTTTCACCCGTCCGGTATTCGGCGATGCCTATCGACACGGATACCTGATGCAGACCGTCGAAGGGCCGCCGCACAATGGCTTTGCGCACGCGCTCGGCACACTTGAGCGCCCCACGCAGCGACGTGTCCGGCAGCAGTACGATGAATTCCTCGCCGCCGATGCGCCCCAGCGCGTGGCGACTCACCAACACGGGTTCACCGTCGTCGGCGCCGAAGTTCGCTGGCAGGCCAGCCCCATTCACGGTGTCCATCGTGCGCAGTGCGCCGCGCACCCGACGGGCAAACGCCGCAAGGACCCGGTCTCCCGCCAGATGGCCGTATCGGTCGTTCATGTCCTTGAAGTGGTCGATGTCGAGTATGCAGATACACAATGTTTCGCCGCTCCGGTCCGCCCGCGACCTTTCCCGGCTCACCATCTCCAGGATGAACTGCCGGCTGTAGGAGTTGGTCAGGTGGTCGCGTTCGGCAAGGCGCTTGATGCGCTCGATGCCGATTTGCAGTTCAGCATTCCGGATTTGCAGGCGCGCTCGCACGCCAGCGAGAAAGCGAGCCGGAACGTACACGGCCGCGAGCAGCATGGCGAGCGCGAGGCAGGGGACCAGTGCGCCAAGCGCCGCCGCATCCGGCAGTGAGCCAGTACCCACCAGGGTGGTCAGCTGAAGCACGGGAATCGCCGCGCTGGCGAGTAAGGCCGCCAACATCAGCCGGCCAAGCATCGGGACGGTGACTGCAAACAGGGCCAGCGCAATCGCCGACAGGTACATGCCAACGGCCAGCAGTGAACCCGCCATCGCAGGACCGGTGAACCAGGTGTACAGCGTGGCCCAGAGCAGGCCCATCATCGACTGGGCGGCAACCAGGGTTTCCCGGGCCGGTTGTTCCGCCGCTGGCAGGCGGTTCAGGCCGTAAAACAGCGCCGCGGTCAGGGCGCAACCGAGCACCAGGACCAGGCCGCTGCCGGCCGCCAGCGGCGCCGCGGCAACCGCATCAGCCAGTAGCGCGATGGCAGCCCAGGCCGCGTAAAGTGCGGCCGCGGACAATTCCACGCTCAGGGTTGCCGATCGCAGCAACCGCCGAGACGGGGCAATCGGCCCACTCGCCGGCAGGCCGGGTACAGTGGCTGTATTCATGCAGGGGACTTCTTTTGTTGTTCTTGTTATTGACTGTGATGCTGTCACAACCGACCCCGTCAGACTGTGATGCGGGTCGGGGGATATTCCTTGCCATAACGCCTCCGCAACGGCACCCCCGGCTGCCGTTTAGAATGTCGTCGCTGATGGGGACCCGGTTTGTCTTAGGCACACAATGACCAGCAACAACATCTTTGACGTCATCGTCGTGGGCGGTGGCCATGCCGGTACCGAAGCCGCGGCGGCGGCCGCACGCCTGGGTGCCCGCACACTGCTACTCACCCAGAATCTGGAAACCGTGGGGCAAATGAGTTGTAACCCGGCCATTGGCGGCATCGGCAAGGGGCATCTCGCGCGGGAAATTGACGCGCTGGGCGGCATCATGGCTCTGGCCGCGGACCAGGCCGGCATCCACTTTCGCACGCTGAACGGCAGCAAGGGTCCCGCCGTGCGCGCGACCCGCGCGCAGGCCGACCGTGCGCTGTATCGCCAGGCGGTGCGCACACTGCTGGACGCGCAGCCCAACCTGCAGATGTTCCAGCAGGGCGTGGACGACCTTATCGTTGAAGGCGAGCGCGTGACCGGCGTCATCACGCAGTCAGGCCTGCGCTTTGGCGCGCGCTCGGTCGTGCTGACGGTCGGCACTTTCCTGGCGGGCCGCATCCACGTTGGCCTCACCAACCATTCCGGCGGCCGCGCCGGTGACCCGGCGTCCGTCGGCCTCGCGGCGCGCCTGCGCGAACTGCCTTTCGACGTGGGCCGGCTGAAGACCGGCACCCCGCCGCGCATCGACGCGCGCTCGGTCGACTTCAGCGTGATGACAGCCCAGCACGGCGACACGCCTGTGCCGGTGTTTTCGTTCATCGGCCGGCGCTGCGACCACCCTCGCCAGGTGCCGTGCCATCTCACGCGCACGACGGCAGCGACCCACGAGCTGATTCGTAGCGCGCTCGACCGCTCGCCGATGTACACCGGCCTGATCGAAGGTGTAGGCCCGCGCTACTGCCCGTCGGTGGAAGACAAGATCGTGCGCTTCGCCGACAAGGACTCGCACCAGGTCTTCATCGAGCCGGAGGGCCTCAATTCGACGGAGCTCTACCCCAACGGTATTTCAACAAGCCTGCCCTTCGACGTGCAGCAGGCCTTCGTGCGCACGATTCCCGGACTGGAGAATGCCCACCTCACGCGGCCCGGCTACGCCATCGAGTACGACTACTTCGACCCGCGGGGCCTTAAAGACACGCTGGAAACGCGCAGCCTTGCCGGTCTCTGGTTCGCCGGGCAGATCAACGGCACGACGGGTTATGAGGAAGCCGGCGCCCAGGGCCTGATCGCCGGCATCAACGCCGCGCAGGCCGCGCGCGGCCTCGAGGCGTGGTCCCCGCGCCGCGACGAGGCCTACTTAGGCGTGCTGGTCGATGACCTGATCAGCCGCGGCACCACCGAGCCCTACCGGATGTTCACCAGCCGCGCGGAACACCGCTTGCTGCTTCGTGAAGACAATGCCGACGCACGCCTGACGCCCACCGGTCGGCGGCTCGGCCTGGTGTGCGACACGCGCTGGCGAATTTTCAACACCAAGCACGAGGCGATTGCGGCCGAGCGCGAGCGGCTCGGTGCCATCGTGATTCAGCCGGCGGACGCCGCCACCGCCCTGGACAGCGCGGCACCGTCACCGCTAAGTCGCGACCAGCGCGCGCTGGAGCTGCTCAAGCGACCCGACGTGAACTACGCCTGGCTGACCGGCCTTGCCAAGGTTGGCGCGCGAACACCCGGCGCGAACGAATACCCGGAGCTCAGTGCCCAGATCGAGGAACAGGTGGAAATCGAGGCCCGCTATTCCGGCTACGTGCGCCGCCAGCAGGACGAGATTGAACGCAGCCGGCACACGGATGACGTGGCCCTGCCGGAAGATGTCGACTACGCCGCCATCCACGGCCTGTCGCACGAGATCCGGCAGAAACTGTCGCGCCAGCGGCCGGCGACGATCGGCCAGGCCTCCCGCATTCCGGGCGTCACGCCCGTGGCGGTCTCACTGCTACTGGTACACCTGCAGAAGCGCCGCCGGCGCAAGGCCACGGGAACGGAAGCGAATGCCGGTACGGCCTGAGCGGCGACGCTGCTGGCTGGTTGCCGGCGCGCTGACCGTCCTCGTCGCCACGGGTTGCAGCCAGCCCGGCGAGGAGGCGGCGCTCCCCGCACCGAAGACTGTCCATGTTGGCGGCACGACGGGCCAGGAACTGGCCGTCGTACAGGTGCTGCACGCGGCCAATGGCGCGGAGCCGGAAACCCTGGATCCGCATCGTGCGACGGGCGTCACCGCGGCGAACGTACAGCGGGATCTCTACGAAGGACTCGTTACCGAGGCGGCGGACGGCACGCTGATCCCCGGCGCGGCCGAGAGCTGGACGATCAGCGACGACGGACGGGTGTACACCATGCGCCTGCGGGCCGACGGCCGGTGGAGCAATGGCGATCCGGTGACGGCCGAGGACTTTGTCTTCGGCTTCCGGCGCAGCGCCGACCCGGCCACGCTGTCGGAGTACTCCGCGATCCTGTACCCGCTCGAGAACGCGGAAGCAGTCGTTAACGGGCAACTGCCGCCGGACCAGCTCGGCGTGCGGGCCATCGACGAGCACACGGTGGAGCTGCGCCTGCATTCGCCGACACCCTATCTGCTGGGCCTGCTCACGCATTCCAGCACCTACGCGGTTCACCGCCCGTCGCTCGAGAAATTCGGCGACCGTTTTGCGCAACCGCCCAACCTCGTCGGCAATGGCGCCTACCGGCTCGACGGCTGGGTGGTGCAGTCCCACATCCACCTCGTGCGCAATCCCTACTACTGGGACAACGCCAATACCACGATCGACGACGTCTGGTACTACCCGGTCGAGAACGCGGAGTCGGAGCTCAACCGCTACCGCGCCGATGAATTCGACCTGACCAACACCCTGCCCAACCGGCAGATTCCCTGGCTTAAAAAGAATCTGCCCCGGGAGCTGCGCATCGTGCCGTACCTCGGCAGCTATGTGTACGGCTTCAACACCAGCCAGCCGCCGTTCAAGGACAACATCCCGCTGCGCAAGGCGCTGTCCATGGCGCTCGACCGGGACATCCTGGTGAACAAGGTCAGCGGCGCAGGAGAAATCGCCGCCTACGGCTGGGTACCGCCGGTGACTGGCTACAAGAACCAGCAGCCGGAGTGGGCGACGTGGACCCAGGAGGAACGGAATGCGGAAGCGCGGCGCCTCTACGCGCTGGCCGGCTATTCCGCAGACAAGCCGCTGCGCTTCCAGCTGATGTACAACACCGAAACGAATCACCGGCGGCTGGCCGTGGCGATGGCGGCCATGTGGCGGGACGTGCTGGGTGTGGAAACCGAAATCCTGAATCAGGAGTGGCGGGTGTTCCTGCAGACTCGCCGCTCGCGCATCGATACCCAGCTGTTCCGCTACGGCTGGATCGGCGACTACGACGATCCCTTTACGTTCGCCGAGATTCTCGAGAGCAATCACGGCATGAACGACATGGCCTACAGTAACCCTCGCTACGACCGGCTGCTGGCCCGGGCCTCGCGCGAGGCGGATCCAGCCGTGCGCATGGCGCTGATGGAAGAGGCGGAGCGCGTGATGCTGGACGACATGCCGATCCTGCCCCTCTACTATTACGTGACCAAGCGCGTCGTGAAACCGTGGGTGGTGGGCTACGTGGACAATATCAACGACCACCATCTCAGCCGTCACGTCCGTATCCTGAAGCACTGATCCCTCGTGTTACGCCTCATCCTGCGCCGGCTTCTCGAATCCATCCCGACGCTGCTCATCCTGATTGCCGTCACCTTCTTCATGATGCGGATGGCCCCGGGCGGACCCTTCGACGTCGAAAAGCGCCTGCCGCCAGAGATCGAAGCCAACCTGCGCGCGGCCTATCACCTCGACGAGCCGCTGTACCAGCAGTTCGGGAGGTATCTCGGCAACCTCGCGCAGGGCGACTTCGGGCCGTCGTTCCAGTATCGCGACCGCACGGTCACTGAGCTGATCGCTGGCGGCTTCCCGGTGTCGCTGCGCCTGGGTGGTTTCGCAATGCTGCTCGCGCTCTTCGGCGGCGTGACCTTAGGCAGCATCGCGGCGTTGCGCCAGAACAAGCCCACCGACTACGCCACGATGGCCGTTGCGATGACGGGCATCTCCGTGCCCAATTTCGTGATGGCGCCGCTGCTGGTGCTGCTCTTCGCCGTGTATCTCGGCTGGCTCCCGGCGGGCGGACTCGGTGACGCGGGCTGGCGCAATCTCATCCTGCCGGTGATCACGCTGGCGCTGACGCAGGTGGCCTACATCGCGCGGCTCACCCGCGGCAGCATGATCGAGGTCCTGCGGAGCAACTACATCCGCACGGCGCGGGCCCAGGGCCTGTCCACCATGACAATACTGCTCCGCCACGCGCTCAAACCCGCGCTGGTGCCAGTCGTGTCGTACATCGGGCCGGCCACGGCGGGACTCATCACGGGCTCGGTGGTCATCGAGCAGATCTTCGGCTTGCCGGGCCTCGGTCGTTACTTTGTGCAAGGTGCGCTGAACCGCGACTACACCCTCGTGCTCGGCATCGTAGTCTTCTATGGCGCGTTGATCATTGCCTTCAACTTTCTCGTAGACCTCGTCTACGGGTGGCTCGACCCGAGGTCCCGGGAATGACTGCTGTAGGAGCGGCTTCAGCCGCGACAACTGTCCCCGAAACCCCCCGCAGCCTCTGGTCCGACGCGTGGTCAGCCCTCCGCCAGAACCGCGCCGCCATGGCCGCCGCCATCGTCCTCGGCATCCTGGTGCTGCTCGTACTCTTCGGCCCCGCCTTGAGCGGCTACCGCTTCGACAAGCCCAACTGGGATGAGATCGCCGTGCCGCCTTCATTAACCGGCGGGCATCTCTTCGGCACTGACTCGCTCGGCCGCGATCTCTTTACCCGCACGCTGCATGGCGGGCGCATGTCGCTGTTGATCGGCATCGTCTCGACGCTGGTCAGCCTCGTGATTGGCGTCGGCTGGGGTGCCACGGCCGGGTTTCTTGGCGGGCGCGTGGACCGGCTGATGATGCGCATCGTGGACATCCTCTACGCGCTGCCCTTCATGTTCCTCGTGATCCTGCTGATGGTCCTCTTCGGCCGGAACATCCTCCTGATCTTCGTGGCCATCGGCGCGATTAACTGGCTGGACATGGCGCGGATTGTCCGGGGCCAGACGCTCGGCCTGAAGCAGCGCGAGTTCATCGAGGCCGCGCGGGTGTCGGGGTTGAAGAGCGGACGCATCATCCTGCGCCACATCGTGCCGAACCTGCTCGGCGTCGTCGTGATCTACGTGACGCTGACGATCCCGCAGGTGATCCTCGTCGAGTCCTTCCTGAGCTTTTTGGGGCTGGGCGTACAAGAGCCGATGACTTCCTGGGGCGTGATGGTGAGCGAAGGCGCGCTGGACATGGAGAACGCGCCGTGGATGCTGGTGTTTCCGGCCGTGTTCCTCGCCGTCACGCTGTTCTGCTTCAACTATTTGGGCGACGGGCTGCGCGACGCGCTGGACCCGCGCGACCGGAGCGGCCGATGAGTGCCACGCCCTTGGCCATGCTGGCGCCGGCGCTGCTCGACGTGCGGGGCCTGTCTGTAACGTTCGCCACGCGCGACGGCCCGGTGCACGCGGTAAAGGACCTGTCGTTTCACATCGCGCCCGGCGAGGTGCTTGGCATCGTCGGCGAGTCCGGCTCGGGGAAAACCCAGGCGGCCATGGCGGTGCTGGGCCTGATGGCCGACAACGGTCGCGTGACCGGGAGCATCCGCTTCGAGGGCGACGAGCTGGTGGGGATGCGGGACTCATTTATAGGTGCGATCCGCGGCGCGCGGATCGCCATGGTGTTCCAGGACCCGATGACCTCGCTGAATCCCTACCTGACGATCGGCGCCCAGATGGGGCTGGTGCTGAAGCGCCACCGGGGCCTCCGGGGCTATGCTGCCAAAGCCGAGTGCGTGCAGCTGCTGGATGCCGTGCACATCACCGATCCGGCCTCGCGGCTGCGCATGTACCCCCACGAACTGTCCGGCGGCATGCGCCAGCGGGTGATGATCGCCACCGCCCTGCTGTGCCGGCCGGCCCTGCTGATCGCCGACGAGCCGACCACCGCACTCGACGTAACCGTGCAGGCCCAGATCCTGGCGCTGATGGCGGAGCTGCGGGTGAGCTTCGGCACCGCGATCATCCTGATCACTCACGACCTCGGCGTGGCGGCCGGCCCCTGCGACCGCCGGATCGTGATGAAAGACGGCGTGTGCCTGGAGCAGGGGCCCATTGACGACTGCTTCCACCAGCCGAAGACTGCCTACGCGCGGGAGTTGCTGGCGGCGGTGCCGCGGCTGGATGCGGAGCCTATCCGGGCCCGGCCGGCTATTGCCGAGCCCGTCATCCGGGTGGACGACCTGGCGATGCATTACCCGGTGGCGCAGCCGGGCTTCTTCGCGAAGCCGAAGATCCTGCGCGCGCTGGACGGCGTGTCGCTGGAACTCCGCCCGGGCGAAACACTGGGCGTTGTCGGCGAGTCCGGTTCCGGCAAGTCCACGCTGGCCCGGGCGGTGTTGCGCCTGGTTCGGCCCACCCACGGGACGGTGTGCCTGCTGGGGCGGGAGCTTTCGGAACTGCCAGAAAACGAAGTGCGCGAATCCCGGCGGGACATGCAGCTGGTGTTCCAGGATCCGCTGGCGGCTCTGGATCCGCGGATGACGGTGGGGGAGATCATCGCGGAGCCGTTGCAGGTGTTTGAGTCCTCGTTCAGTGACAAGGAGGTCACAGCGCGAGTGGCCGAAGCGATGGCCCAGGTGGGCCTGGATCCGGAATGGCGGAACCGCTACCCGCACCAGTTCTCCGGTGGCCAGTGCCAGCGGGTGGGGATTGCTCGGGCGCTGATCCTGAAACCGAAGCTGCTTGTTTGTGACGAGGCGGTGAGCGCGCTGGATGTGACAGTGCAGGCGCAGATCGTGAGTCTCTTATTAGAACTGCAGGCGCGGCTGGGCCTGGCGCTGATTTTCATCTCCCATGACCTGGCGGTGGTCCGGCGCCTTTCGCACCGGGTGATGGTCATGTATCTGGGCAAAGTGATGGAAATGGCCGATGCGGAGGAGTTGTATCGGGCGCCGAAGCATCCGTACACGCGGGCGTTGATGGCGGCGGTTCCGATTCCGGATCCGCGGCTGGAGAAGACGCGGGTTAAGGCGCTGGTTAAGGGAGAGGTGCCGTCCCCGCTGGCGCCGCCGGGGGGGTGTGCGTTTCGGACGCGGTGTGAGTATGCGGTTGGGCAGTGCGGCAGTGAGGAGCCTGGGTTGGTCGAGGTGGGGACGGCGCGGGTGGCTTGCTGGCGGGTGGGGGAGATATGACGGTGGTCAGTCGCTAAAGGCTCATCACGAGTCGCAGACCCTCGTCGACGCGTCGAAGTGCATCACCAGAAAGAGGACGCACACGTTTCGTGCGAAGCTTTCGATCGAGGGTCGCGACCTGGGATACGTTGACCACCGACGGTTTGGAAAGGCCAGAGTCTGACTTTGAAAGGCGCACATTCCCCGGTGCCTCAGCCAGCGCGAGGTTGGAGGTGACGATCGCGACGATGACCGTTGCGATCCGGCTGTCATTGAACGGATTTGACTGAACGACCAGAACCGGGCGGCGAAAGCCCGGCCTGGACCCGCTCGGCGTGGGCAACGCCGCCCACCAGATCTCACCACGTCGCATCGTCCAGAGTAATCCCCCCGGAAATTAGCTGAGGCCAGAAGTGGAATTTTCTCGTCATCTGAGTCGAGGAGGTTCCCGTGAAGAAATCGCGATTTACCGACAGCCAAATCATTGGCGTTTTGAAGCAAGCCGAGGCCGGCACCCCGGTTCCGCAGCGGTGCCGGACCCACGGCACCAGTACCGCGACGTTCTACAAGTGGCGGTCGAAGTTCGGGGGCATGGACGTCTCGATGGTGGCCCGGGTCAAGGAACTGGAGGAGGAAAACCGGCGCCTGAAGAAGATGTACGCCGAGACGCAGATGAGCGCGGACATCCTTAAGGAAGCCCTGGCAAAAAAATGGTGAGGCCATCTCAGCGGCGCGAGATGGCCAGATGGGCGGTCGAGGCCCGCGGAGCCTGCATCCGCCAGGCCTGTGCCGACTTCTCGGTGAGCGAGACCTGCTACCGCTACCAGCGCCGACTGTCGGACGAGAACGCCAAGAGCGCTGACTGGTTGTTGCGCCTGACCTTCAATCAAAAGAACTGGGGCTTCGGGCTGTGCTACCTGTACCTGCGCAACGTGAAGCGCTTTGGCTGGAACCACAAGCGCGTTTACCACATCTATCGGGAGCTGGAGCTAAACCTGCGGATCAAGCCCCGGAAGCGCTTGGTGCGCGAGAAGCCGCAGCCACTGACGGTGCCGGCATCGATCAACCAGGTCTGGTCCATGGACTTCATGCACGACCAGCTCAGCGACGGCCGCACCTTCCGGCTGTTCAACGTGCTCGATGACTTCAATCGGGAAGGACTGGGTATCGAAGTGGACCTGTCGTTGCCATCAGCCCGCGTGACCCGCTCGCTGGAGCAGATCATCGAGTGGCGCGGGCCACCGACCGTGATCCGCTGCGACAACGAACTAAGAACGGAAGCAAGCCGGTCGTGCAGCAACAGGCATCCTGTGCACGGTCAAAATGACGCGCACGCCTGATAATCGATCCGCTTCGATCGAAAGTCCAGCGGTCTTCCGCAGCAATCGAGAGCCCCGCTAACCATAGTGAACACAAGGTCCGCCCGTGGCGGCCTTTACCACACCTAAAACAGCGTAAAGCCCCAGCGGAAGGTCCGAGCATTATCTACGAGGTCCTGATGGCCTCCACGGCCCGATTGAGAGGGATCGATCCGCTGGGTAAAGCCAGTTCGAAGCGTTGCTGGTAGTCGCAGTCGTTCTTGATCAGGGCATAGACGATCCTTGCCATCTTGGCCGTCACCGCGGTGCGCGCCTTGCGCTTCAGGTCGGCATCCTCGGGGTCGCGCGCGATATAGCGCTGATACTTGTCCCGGAACGAGTTCTCCCGCATACGTACCGCGCTGACCGCCGCCATCCACAAGGCATAGCGCAGCCGGGCGTTACCCCGCTTGGAGAGCTGCTCGCGGGAACGAGAGGCGCCCGATTGACTCTTCGCCAGGTCGAGACCACAGAACTTCAGGAACTGGCGGTGGTGGCCGAAACGGCGCAGGTCGCCGGCCTCGGCGAGGATCACCAG